>NZ_JBHXAG010000003.1:7213-457691 GCF_042726555.1 Streptomyces sp. NPDC060232
TCGGAGGTGGGGGGGCCGGGGCTGTGCGCCCCGGCCCACCACCGTCCTGCGCGGGCGCCGCTACTCCGCGTCCTCCGCGCCGAGGCCCAGGCCCGGGAGGAGGCCCGGAAGCAGGGGCGGGAGGGTGATCTCCGACTTGAGGCTCTCCTGCGTGCCCGCCGAGGGCTGCGCCGACTGTCCCGCGGGCGGGTTGAGCAGGTCGCCCGTACCGCCGAGCAGGCCGCCGTCGGCCGGTGGCCGGGTGCTGCCCGAGGGGGACGGAGCGGGGCTGCCGCCGGACGGCGTGCCCACCGCGGGGCTGGACTGCTTGGCACCGCCGGGTGTCTCCGGATCGGCGGGGGAGCCCGAGGATCCGGCGCCGCCGCGGGTCTGCTCCGGCGCCTTGGGGAGCAGGCTCTGGAGCGGCGCCACGTCATCGTCTATGGCCTGGAAGACCGAGTCCACTTCGCCGCCGACGTCGGTGAGCTGCACGGGCAGCTTCTCGCGCAGCTTGCCCCACGTGTCGCGGTGGGAGCGGGAGAACGACGACAGGGTCTGGATCGGGCCGAGGGAGCCGTCCCGGTCGTACGCGGCCTGGAGGAGGCGGTGGCCCTCCTCCGCGTCGTGCTTGACGCCCGAGAGCGCCCGCCGGATCGCGCCCAGGGACTCGTGGTCCAGGGTGCCCGTCCGGCCCCGCTCCATCAGCCTGCGGGCCTCCGACAGGCGGTTGGAGGCCCGGTCGAGGTAGACCTCTCCGCGCTCGGCGTCGTCGTCGGCCATGCCCAGCTTGAGGTCCTCCATGCCCCGCTTCACGGGGTAGAGGTGGTCACCGGGCAGGGCGTCGGAACTGGCAGCGGCCACTCCGCTGAAGGCCCCCGCGGCCACACCCACGGTGAGGCCGCCCGCTGCGATGCCCTTGGACCAGCGGGAGCGGGGCCGCAATTTCCGGAGCGGGGTCGCCCGGTGGGCGCCGCGGCCGGTCCGCTGCTCGGGCACCAGAGGGTCCGAGGCGGCACCGCCCCCGGCCCTCTCCTCCAGCACCATGGCCTCCATGGCCGCAACGAGCTGCGCTCGCTGCACCACTTTGACCTCGGGGTCCAGCATGGGGCGCGGCATCCGTTCGCCGAGCACGCTCGCCAGGGCCAACAACCGGTCGTGGTCAGCAGGTTCGGCAGGTGCCTCGGACTGCTCGGCCGCCGAGTCCGGTTCCGAAAGGTCGGATGGGTTCCGATCCTCCAGGGCCTGGGCGAAGGCGTTCGCCCGCCGGTGCGGGGTCACGTTCGCGATCACTGGCGGCACCTCCTCTCGTCATGACGATCGACTCCCCAAGGTGTCCGGAAGGTTGCCTTGCTTGAGCACATCCACACTTTCGAGTGAGCGGCTTCAGGCAGGGCGTGTCCACAGGGAGCCTGCATTCCGCACAACGAGCGTCGCGGCAGTTGGGTTACGGACGAAGGATGATCGGACCACAGCGTCATCGAGGGGTCACCGGATGTGAGGTCGGTTGTGTTGTCTGGGCGGGCCGTCAGCGGGCGTCTTCGGGGAGGAGGCGGGCCAGGGTGCGGACCGCCCGGTACTGGAGCGTCTTGATGGCGCCCTCGTTCTTCCCCATCGCCCGGGCCGTCTCGGCGACCGAGAGGCCCTGCAGGAAGCGCAGGGTCACGCACTCCTGCTGCTGCGGATTCAGCTTCCGTACGGCTTCCAGCAGGGCCGCGTTGGAGAGGGACTCCAGGACGGAGTCCTCGGGGCTGCGCTCCACCTCGTTGGCGTCGAGCATCTCCCCGGTGGTCACCTCCAGCCTGAAGCGGCTGGACTTGAAGTGGTCCGCCACCAGGTTGCGGGCGATCGTCACGAGCCAGGCGCCGAAGTCGCGGCCCTGCCAGGTGAAGGTGGAGATGCGGCGCAGGGCGCGCAGGAAGGTCTCGCTGGTGAGGTCCTCCGCGGTCGCCTTGCCGCCGACGCGGTAGTAGATGTAGCGGTAGACCGTGTCGCTGTACTGGTCGTAGAGGCGGCCGAAGGCCTCGGCCTCTCCGGCCTGGGCGCGTTCGACCAGGTCCATCATGCGGGCCTGGTCGCTGTCCGCCAGGGGGCGGCGGGGGGCGGCCTGGGTGCTCGTGCCGGCTGCGCCGTTCGAGCCGCCGGCGGCCGAGCGGCCTCGTCTGCCCACCGTCGCCCCGCCGTCGGTCAGGGCGTAGCAGGGACCGACCGGGCCGAGGCCGGCAGGAACCGCGGCGGCGAAGGCGGGGGCGGTGTACGCGGTGGGGACGAAGCCGCGCAGGTGGTCGAGGACCGTCGCGCGCAGCTGAGCCAGGCCCGAGGCGTCAACCCCGACAGGTGGGTACACGGGACTCCCAGAGGCAGAGCTTCCATCACGTGCAGTGCGGGACCGTTCATCCGTCGTGGCGATAGATGGCCGGTGGCATGCGTCTGAGGAGAATAACGCTTCGTACAGGCGGCACTACACCCAGTTGCTCAAATCACCGGTTCCGACACTTCTGTTGCGTGTCGAGGGCATATTCGGTCGCGGTTGGTGATCGATTCTTGATCACTTGGATACGCGGAATGGACGCTTCCAAGGGGGCCCGCGACCGAGTCGGGCAGGGCGGAGTGCCGCGCCCGGGGCGCGGGTAGGGGTGAGCGAATGCCCGTGGCCGGGGCGGGAGCGGCGTCGGCGGCCGTGGGGGCGGTGCGGGGAGCTGTGTGGCCTGGGCCTGGGCCGGGAGCGGCTACTTGCGGCGCCGGTGCAGGGCGATGGCAGCGGCCGCGCCGCCCGCGATCGCGCCGACTCCGGCCGCCGCCGGGACGCCGACCTTCACGGCCTTGCGGCCGGTCCGATAGTCGCGCAGCCGCCAGTCGTTGATCCGGGCATGCTTGCGCAGTTTTGTGTCGGGATTGATCGCGTACGGATGTCCGACCAAGGACAGCATCGGGATGTCGTTGTGCGAATCGCTGTACGCGGCGCAGCGTTCGAGTTCGAGGCCCTCGGCGGCGGCCAGGGCGCGGACCGCCTCGGCCTTGGCGGGGCCGTGCAGCGGCTCGCCGACCAGGCGGCCGGTGTAGACGCCGTCGACGGACTCGGCGACGGTGCCCAGGGCGCCCGTCAGGCCCAGCCGGCGGGCGATGATCGTGGCGGTCTCCACGGGGGCGGCGGTGACCAGCCACACCTTCTGGCCGGCGTCGAGGTGGGCCTGGGCCAGGGCGCGGGTGCCCGGCCAGATCCGCTCGGCCATGTACTCGTCGTAGATCTCCTCGCCGATCGCCATCAGCTCGGAGACCTTGTGGCCCTTGACGATGGACAGGGCGCTGTCGCGGGCGTCCTGCATGTGCTCGGGGTCCTCGACCCCGGCGAGCCGGAACCAGGCCTGCTGCCAGGCGAAGCGGGCGAGTTCGCGGCGCCGGAAGAACTCGCGCTTGTAGAGGCCGCGGCCGAAGTGGAAGATCGCGGCGCCCTGCATGACGGTGTTGTCGAGGTCGAAGAAGGCGGCGGCGAGGTCGTCGCCGGCGACCGGGAAGACGGGCTCGGCGGGACCCTCGTCGGGTTCCCTCGCCGGGAGGAGTTCGACGTCGGCTTCACCGGTCGGGGCCTCGGTGGGCTCGGCGGCTTCGGTCAGCGCGGTCTTGCGGGCGGCTTCGGCCGAGGCCTCGCCTGCCAGCACGCTGCGTGCGGTGGCGGAGCGCCTGCGAGGGGGGAGCCATCCGAGAGCGGCCATGACGCGAGCATAGCCACTGTGTTCGGGACTTCCCGAACCGGCGGGAAACGGAGGCGTTAACTCTTCGCGGCGCCGCCGGGCGCGGCGGGCGGGCCCTCGGGGGCGGCCGGCGGGGCGGGCGGGCGCGGGAGAATGGGGGCATGAGCCCTTTGTTGCGCCGTAAAGAGAAGAAGAGCCCCGGCGAGCGGATGGTGACGCTCATCGGGAAGCCGGGGTGCCACCTGTGCGACGAGGCCGAGGAGGTCGTCGCGAAAGTGTGCGCCGAGACCGGTACACAGTGGGAGAAGAAGGACATCTCGCAGGACGAGGAGCTCTACCGGCTCCACTGGGAGCAGATTCCGGTGGTCCTGGTTGACGGCGAACAGCACACCTTCTGGAGGGTGAACCCCGACCGGCTCCGGCGGGCGTTGGCGGGCTGAGCCTCCTCCCGGTTACCTTCATGGGTGATTTGTGGGGTCTGGGGGCGTATCTGCGAGAGGTGTGCACCGTTTTGCCCCCTTTGGTATTTGAACGGGTTCGGCGCGCCGTCGGTTCCGGGATTGCGTGCCGATGTCGCGTGACCCCGGTCACTTTGGACGGACAAAGCGGACACAATCTTTGTGCACGCGTTCACAAAGGCATAGCCTGCTGTCGACGGGGCGGTCCTGGGACAAGAGGCCGCCTGCAGCCCCGCTCATCCCGCAGGAGCATCGTGGCAACTGGCCGAACTCACCGACCGGCGACCCGCAGCCGAGGTATTCCCGAGGCCACTGTCGCCCGGCTTCCGCTGTACTTGCGTGCCCTGACCGCGCTCTCCGAGCGATCGGTCCCCACGGTGTCCTCCGAGGAGCTCGCGGCGGCGGCCGGAGTCAACTCCGCCAAGCTGCGCAAGGACTTCTCGTACCTGGGTTCCTACGGAACCCGCGGCGTCGGCTACGACGTCGAGTACCTCGTCTACCAGATCTCCCGTGAGCTCGGCCTGACCCAGGACTGGCCGGTAGTGATCGTCGGCATCGGCAACCTCGGCGCCGCCCTGGCCAACTACGGCGGTTTCTCCGCGCGCGGATTCCGTGTGGCCGCGCTGATCGACGCCGACCCGGCGATGGCCGGCAAGCCCGTCGCCGGCATGGCCGTCCAGCACACCGATGATCTGGAGAAGATCATCGAGGAGAACGGCGTCTCCATCGGCGTCATCGCGACGCCCGCCGGCGCCGCCCAGCAGGTCAGCGAGCGGCTGATCGCGGCCGGGGTCACCTCCATCCTGAACTTCGCCCCCACCGTGCTGTCCGTGCCCGACGGCGTGGACGTGCGCAAGGTCGACCTCTCCATCGAGCTCCAGATCCTCGCCTTCCACGAGCAGCGCAAGGCCGGCGAGGAGGCCGCCGCGGCCGCCACCGAGCCCGGCTCCACCGTGGGCGGCGCAGCCCCCGCCGCGGCCGTCGTGCCGCCGGCCGGGCGCACCGCCGCCGAAGCGCGCAAGGGCGGCCCCGACGGCGACGTCCCGGCGGTGATGCCGGCATGAGCCTGCTCGTCGTCGGGCTGAGCCACCGCAGCGCACCCGTGAGCGTGCTGGAGCGCGCCTCGCTGTCGGCCGACGCCAAGACCAAGCTGCTGCACGACACCCTCGCCGCCGAGCCGGCGACGGAGGCGACGGTGCTCGCCACGTGCAACCGCATCGAGCTGTACGCGGACGTCGACAAGTTCCACGCCGGCGTCGCCGAGCTCTCCACGCTGCTCGCCCAGCACAGCGGTGTCGCGCTGGAGGAGCTCACCCCCTACCTGTACGTGCACTACGAGGACCGGGCGGTGCACCACCTGTTCTCGGTGGCGTGCGGACTGGACTCGATGGTCGTGGGCGAGGGGCAGATCCTCGGCCAGATCAAGGACGCCCTCGCGCTGGGCCAGGAGCTGCACACCGCCGGCCGGCTGATCAACGACCTGTTCCAGCAGGCGCTGCGGGTCGGCAAGCGGGCGCACTCCGAGACCGGGATCGACCGCGCCGGCCAATCGCTGGTGACCTTCGGGCTGGAGCAGCTCGCGGTGCGCACGCCGGTCGCCGAGTGGGCCCACGGCAAGCGGGCCCTGGTGATCGGCGCCGGGTCGATGTCCTCGCTGGCCGCGGCGACCCTCACACGGGTCGGCGTCCGCGAGGTCGTCGTGGCGAACCGGACCACCCAGCGGGCGGAGCGGCTCGCAGAGATTCTGGTTGCCTCAGGCACGGGTGTGCGGGCTTCGGCCATCCCCATGGCCGAGGTGGCCGATGAGCTGACACGCGTCGACGTGGTGGTGTCCTGCACCGGTGCCACCGGGCTCGTGCTGACCGCCGACGACGTGCTCGCCGCCGTGTCCTGGGGCGCCGCCGGACTCGCGCCCGTGGAACGGGAGGAAGGGGGCTCCGCCCCGGTCCCCGCGCCTCGGACGCAGGCGGGGCCGGACGTGGCGGGGCTGGACACCGACGTGCTCGCCCGGCTGGTCGCCGCGGCCGAGGCCGGCGGCCGGATGGCCGACGCCGGGGCCGCGCGGACCATCAGCGCCACCCCGGAGGCCGACGGGTGCCCCGTGGGCCCCGACGGACGCTCCGCGCTGACCGGCGTCGACGCCAACGCCCTCGAACTGCACGGCACCTGGGCCGACCAGGGCGAGGCCGCCGCACAGCGGCAGCCCCGCAGGAGCGCCCGTACGCACACCGACGCGACCGCCGTCCGGCTCGCGCTGCTCGACCTGGCCATGCCCAGGGACATCGACGCGGCCGTGCACCGGATCCCGGGCGTGCGGCTCGTGGACATCGAGTCCCTCGCGGAAGCCTCCGCCGACGCCCCCATGGCGGCCGACGTCGACGCCGTACGCGGCATCGTCGCCCAGGAGGTCGCCGCCTTCGGCGCGGCGCAGCGGGCCGCGCACATCACGCCCACCGTCGTCGCCCTGCGCGCGATGGCGGCCGAGGTCGTGGCCATGGAAGTGGCCCGCCTCGACGGGCGGCTCCCCGACCTCGACGAGCGACAGCGCGCCGAAGTCACCCAGACCGTGCGCCGCGTCGTGGACAAGCTCCTCCACGCGCCGACCGTGCGTGTCAAGCAGCTCGCGAGCGAGCCCGGCGGCGCCGGGTACGCCGACGCACTGCGCGAACTCTTCGACCTCGACCCTCAGACGGTTGCCTCCGTCAGCCGGGCGGACGCGGCCGATCCGAAGAACGACGACGACCCAGGACGGGCATCATGAACACACGTCCCGACCAGCCGCTGCGGCTCGGTACGCGGCGGAGCAAGCTGGCCATGTCCCAGTCGGGGCACGTCGCCGACGCGGTCCGGGCGATCACCGGCCGACCCGTCGAGCTCGTGGAGATCACGACCTACGGCGACGTCTCGCGCGAGCACCTCGCCCAGATCGGCGGCACCGGCGTCTTCGTCACCGCGCTGCGCGACGCGCTGTTGCGCGGCGAGGTCGACTTCGCCGTGCACTCGCTGAAGGACCTGCCGACCGCACAGCCCGACGACCTCGTCATCGCGGCCATGCCCCGGCGCGAGGACGTCCGCGACGCGCTCGTCGCCCGCGACGGCCTGACCTTCGAGCAGCTGCCCGACGGCTCCCGCATCGGTACCGGCTCGCCGCGGCGCACCGCCCAGCTCAACCACCTGGCGCGCTCGCTCGGCAAGCGGATCGAGACCGTCCCGATCCGCGGCAACGTCGACACCCGCATCGGCTTCGTCCGCGACGGCGCACTCGACGCCGTCGTCCTCGCGGCCGCCGGCCTGAACCGGATCGGCCGCGGCGACGAGGCCACCGACCTGCTGTCGGTCGACAGCATCCTCCCCGCCCCCGGCCAGGGAGCCCTGGCCGTGGAGTGCCCCGCGTCCTCCACGGACCTCATCGCCGCGCTCGGCCGGCTCGACGACCCGCACACCCGGGCCGCCGTGACCGCGGAGCGTTCTCTGCTCGCCGCCCTGGAGGCCGGCTGCAGCGCACCCGTGGGCGCGTTCGCCGACCTGCTGGCCGACGGACGGAATGTCAATGAAATGCGCCTGCGCGGCGTCGTCGGAACCCTCGACGGCTCGACGCTGGTGCAGCTGTCCACCACCGGTCCCGTGCCCCAGTCGTACGACGAGGCCATGGCGCTCGGCCGCGAACTCGCGGACGAGATGCTGGCCAAGGGTGCGGCCGGTCTGATGGGGGAGCGATCGCTTTGAACCCCTCAATTCCGACCACCTCCGCTTTTCCGGCCGTCGCCGCCCACGGGCGCGTCACCTTCCTCGGTGCCGGCCCGGGCGACCCGGGTCTGCTGACGCTGCGCGCCGTCGAGGCGCTCGCCGCCGCGGACGTACTGATCGCGGAGCCCGAGGTGCTCGAGGTCGTACGGACGCATGCGCGCGCGGGTGTCGACACGCCGCAGCTGACGGTAGCTGACGAAGTGTCAGCAGCCGCCGGGGTCCCGGTGATCCGGGACGCGGCCAATCTTGTCATGGAGGCCGCACGCTCCGGCAGGCGGGTCGTGCGTGCCGTCACGGGTGACCCCGGACTCGACGGCAACGCCGCCGACGAGATGCTCGCGTGCGCGACGGAGGGGATCCCCTTCGAGGTGGTGCCCGGCGTCGCGACCGCCGTCGGCGTGCCCGCCTACGCCGGTGTCCCGCTGCGCGACAAGCAGGGCGCGGACGTGCGGTTCGTCGACGCGAAGACCGCGTCGGCGCGCTGCTGGAGCGAGGTCGGCACCAGCGACGGCACCCTCGTCGTCTCCGCGACCCTGGAGACCGTCTCGGCCGCCGCGGCCGAGCTGGTGAGCGCCGGGCGCAAGCCCGACACCCCGCTCACCGTGACGGTCGCCGGCACGACGACGCGGCAGCGGACCTGGTGCGCGACCCTGGGCACGATCGCCCAGGTGTTCAAGCAGGGCAAGGTACTGCCCTCGCCCGAGGGCGGCCGGTCCGTCATATGCGTGGTCGGTGAGCACGGCGCCGCCGCGCGCCGCGAGGACCTGTCGTGGTTCGAGTCGAAGCCGCTGTTCGGCTGGCGCGTCCTCGTACCGCGGACGAAGGAACAGGCCGCCTCGCTCTCCGACCAGCTGCGTTCCTACGGCGCGGTGCCGCACGAGGTGCCGACCATCGCCGTGGAGCCGCCGCGCACCCCGCAGCAGATGGAGCGCGCGGTCAAGGGCCTGGTGACAGGCCGCTACGAGTGGATCGCCTTCACCTCGGTCAACGCCGTCAAGGCCGTCCGCGAGAAGTTCGAGGAGTACGGGCTCGACGCGCGCGCCTTCGCGGGCATCAAGGTCGCCGCGGTCGGCGAGCAGACCGCCGCCGCGCTGGTGGAGTTCGGCGTCAAGCCCGACCTGGTCCCGAGCGGCGAGCAGTCCGCGGCCGGACTGCTGGACGACTGGCCGCCCTACGACCCGGTCTTCGACCCGATCGACCGCGTCTTCCTGCCGCGGGCCGACATCGCCACGGAGACGCTGGTCGCCGGGCTCATCGAGCTCGGGTGGGAGGTCGACGACGTCACCGCCTACCGGACCGTGCGCGCGTCGCCGCCGCCGGCGGACACGCGCGAGGCGATCAAGGGCGGCGGTTTCGACGCCGTTCTCTTCACGTCGTCCTCGACCGTCCGCAACCTGGTCGGCATCGCGGGCAAGCCGCACAACGTGACCGTCATCGCCTGTATCGGCCCGGCGACGGCCAAGACCGCCGAGGAGCACGGCCTGCGGGTCGACGTCCTGTCCCCGGAGCCGTCGGTGTCGAAGCTGGCGGAGGCTCTCGCCGAGTACGGCGCGGCGCGCCGCGAGGCGGCCAAGGAGGCCGGCGAGACGGTCTTCCGCCCGAGCGAACGCCGCCCGGGCGCGCGGCGCCGTCGTACCACGTGAGCGGCTTAGCCGGCCGGAGAACGGCGGACGGTACGGGCGAGGGGCCCGGGTGCGGAGCGATTCCGCGCCCGGGCCCCTCGCGTTCCCGGCATCCGGGGTGCGCGACCCGGACCGGAAACCGAGGGCGCTGGAAGCTCAGGAACGAACCCAGCGGGTGAGACCCGTCCAGGCGGCCGGTGCGAGGGTCAGGGTCGGCCCGTCGGTGACCTTGGAGTCCCGGACGTGCACCTGCGCGGCGGGGCAGGCGGCGACTTCGACGCAGGCGCCGCCTTCGTCGCTGCTGTAGGAGGACTTCCGCCAGGCGATGGCGGCTTCTAGGCAGTCTCCGCCGTCGCTGCCGCTGTAGCTGGACTTGAACCACGCGAGTTGGGCGCTCATGGGTCTCCTAGCAGCCGGTCCAACAGGTCCCTCGTTTCATCAGGGTTGAGGGCCTGAGTCCGCAGCATCGCATACCTCTGGGACAAGATGCTGACCTCATCGAGGTGGGATACGACCAGGCTGCCGCGTTGACTCTCGACGTACGCGATGTGCTGGTGGTCCGACGTCTCCAGCAGGACGAAGGGGCCGTCGAGTGCGGGGTGGGTCGTGCGGTCGTGGGCCAGTACTTGGATCGTGATTCCGGGCAGCTCCGAGCAGGCGGCCATGTGTCGGAGCTGCTCCTTCAGGACTTCGCGGCCCCCGACCGGGCACCGCAGGACCGGTTCCCAGATCACGAAGCTGGCCAGCATGGGCTGCGCGCGGTGGAGGACGGACTGCCGGTCGATGCGCGCGGAGGTCTGCGCGGCGATGTCGTCGACGGTGTACAGGGGGATGCGGCTCCGGAAGACGGACTCGGCATAAGCGGGAGTCTGGAGGAGTCCCGGCACGACTTGGTTTTGGTACGAGGACAGAGCTTGGGCGCTCTGCTCCAGGCAGATCAGTGGCTCTGCCCAGGGCGGGATCACATCGATCTGTGGCATTTTGTGAGCAGCGACGGTCAGGATGCCGGGAAGCCCGAGCTCCCGGTCCATGGCCTCCGCGACATCGGGCATCAGCGGCCTTCTGCCCTGTTCGATAGAGGCGATGCTCTCCTCCTGGAGCCCGACCTGCTTGCCGAGTTCCCGCTGCGTCAGCCCTTTGGCGATACGAGCGGTGGCTACCTGCTCGCCGACCATCTTCATCGCCGTGCCGTTGGGCCGTGTCCTCTTGCGTGGTGGCATGAACCAGAACTCCCCGCCCTGGAAGGCGAACTACCCGTACCAACCCGTACTGAACATCGGGTACGGGTTCCCGTACTCCACCACGCTAGTCACGGAGGGCGACCATCGGCGGGTGAACGTGGAAATCCAACCGGCCCTGCTGCGCGAGCGGTTCTATCCCCGCAGCCGCCAGACCGTCCGCCCTGCCAGGGAATTCGCGGCGGAGACACTTCACGCGTGGGGTGTCACATGCCGCCGCGACGACGTGTTGCTCTGCGTGAGCGAGCTGGCGACCAACGCCCTGCTGCACGGCGTCCCGCCCGGCCGCGGCTACCGGCTGCGGATGCTGAGGTTCGAGGGGGTCGTGCGGGTCGAGGTGCACGACAGCGGCGGAGGCCGGCCGCGCATCGGGCGCGGGGACCCGGGCGCCGAGGGCGGGCGCGGGTTGCTGCTGGTGGCGGCGGTCGCGGACCGGTGGGGGACCCTGCCACGGGTGCCGGGCAAGGTGGTGTGGTGCGAGTTCGGCCTCGGACCGGGCGCGGCGGGCGGGCCCGCGCACGGGCTCTAGGCTTGGTGCGACTGCTGTCGAAGCTCGAAGAGGCGACTGAAGATGAGCGCGTACGGATCCTTCCCCGGTTCGCGGCCCCGCCGGCTGCGCACCACCCCGGCGATGCGGCGGATGGTCGCGGAGAACCGGCTGCACCCCTCGGACCTGATCCTCCCGGCCTTCGTGCGCGAGGGCATCAGCGAGCCCCTCGCCATCTCGGCCATGCCGGGCGTGGTCCAGCACACGCGGGACACGCTGCGCAAGGCGGCCGTGGAAGCGGTCGAGGCGGGCGTCGCGGGCATCATGCTCTTCGGCGTCCCGGCCGACGAGAACAAGGACGCGCGCGGTACGGCGGGCACCGAGCCGGACGGCATCCTCCAGGTCGCGATCCGCGACGTGAAGGCCGAGGTCGGCGACGACCTGGTGATCATGTCGGACCTTTGCCTGGACGAATACACCGACCACGGCCACTGCGGCGTCCTCGATGAGCACGGGCGCGTCGACAACGACGCGACGCTGGAGCGCTACGCCGAGATGGCGCAGGTCCAGGCCGACGCAGGCGTCCACGTCGTGGGTCCCAGCGGAATGATGGACGGCCAGGTCGGCGTCGTCCGCGACGCCCTCGACGAGACCGGCCACGAGGACGTGTCGATCCTCGCCTACACGGCGAAGTACACCTCCGCCTTCTACGGCCCCTTCCGCGAGGCCGTCGCTTCCTCCCTCCAGGGCGACCGCAAGACGTACCAGCAGGACCCGGCGAACGCCCGCGAGTCCCTGCGGGAGCTCGCCCTCGACCTGGAGGAGGGCGCCGACATGGTGATGGTCAAGCCGGCCGGCCCCTACCTCGATGTCCTCTACCGGGTCGCGCAGGCCGTGGACGTACCGGTGGCGGCGTACCAGATCAGCGGCGAGTTCGCGATGATCGAGGCGGCGGCGGAGAAGGGCTGGATCGAGCGCGACCGCGCCATCCTGGAGACCCTGCTCGGCATCAAGCGCGCGGGCGCGGACACGATCCTCACCTACTGGGCGACCGAGGTCGCGGGCTGGCTGCGCAACGCCTGATCGGGGCCTGATCCGGGCCTGATCCGGGCCTGATCCGGGCCTGATCCGTCCTACGGCCAGTCGACGAGGCCGTGGAAGACCATGAAGTCGAGGACGACGGCGGCCGGGGCGATCACGGCCAGCCACGCCCTGGCGGCGGCGTTGCGCCGCTGCCAGGGCAGCGCCCACGCGGAGAGCAGTACGACCAGGACCACCACCAGGCCGAACCCGAAGACGGGGAAGGCGAGGTTGTAGGAGGCGTCGAACCGGTCGCTCACCTCGCCCCCGCAGGAGTCGCAGGCCATCGGTGCCAGCCCGACGAAGAAGAACGCGACGGCCGCCATCGGCAGCGTCAGCAGGGTGGAGACGAGCGGCGCGACGAACGCGCGCGGATGCCGGTCGGCGCCGGCGTCCGGGGTCGGGTTCATGCCTCTAGTGAACTCCGCGACAGAAAGGCGGACATGAGTGTGCGTACTCAGGTGCGTGGCGCGGAGGTCTGTGAACCTCGTAGGGATACGTGCGCACTTGGCACGTCGATACCGAGAGGTTCTGCATGCAGGCTGAACACCTGTCCGTTGCCGACCAGGCGTCCTGGGAAGGGGCGATCCGGCACCTGTACGAGGACGCGACCACGTTCAGTGCGACCGGTCCGCGCGCGCACGAGGACTGGCGGGCAGACGTGCTCGCCGTCATGGCGCGCGCCGTCCCCGACCCGCGCGGCTGGGCGGGGCTCGACGACACCGCGAACGACCGCTCGCAGGAGCACCCGGATTTCCCGTTCTGCCGTCCGGCTTTCAGTTCCGATCCGTCCCGCCCGCTCACGCCGACCGACATCGGGGAACGGTTGCACGAGATCAATCGTGCGAGTGCCGAAAACCTCCTCCTTGCGCTCACCGACGGCGGCTGCACCCTGCGGAACCTCGAACGGTTCACCGAGAGCTTCGACGAGCTGCAGGACATGGCCCGCACCATCCTCGCCCGCTACGGGGACACGTTCGCCTGCTACACCAACGTCACGGTCGGCGCGCGCAAGGACGACACGCTGGACTTTGGGGCGTCCCACTGGGGCTATACCCCGATGACCTTCTACTGGGAGGACGCCGGCCTGGTCGTCGTCTCCGACACAGAGATCGGGGTGTTCTGGACCTTTGCCTGCTGAGCCGAGAGGAGAATCCATGCACACCCGATCCACCGATGCCGCCACCTGGGACCGCGCACTGCTGCGGCTCCTTGAGGACGTCTACACCTTCGCCAGGTGCGGGCCCCGGTTGCACGAGGACTGGGCGCAGGACGTCTGCGCCGTCATGGAGCGGTCGGTCGCCGACCCGCGGGGTTGGTCCGTCTTGGAATGGGAGATGGATGAGGAAGGACGTCGGACCTACCGTCCGTCGTACCCGTTCCGTGCCATGAGTGCCGGGGACATCCACGACGGGCTCCGGCCGATCACGGCCGCCGCCGCCGTCGAGCTACTCGCCTCCCTCGCGCAGGAGTGGTTCTTCGAGGGCAACCCTGTCCGGTTGAGGGAGGACCGGGACATGGTGCTCGCGGACGCCCGGACCGTGCTGGACCGCTTCGGCCCGGAGGCGGCGTTCTGGACTTCTTCAGACCTCGCCCGTACCTGCGACGCGCCCGACTTCCTGGCCCAGGATCTCAAAAGCGGCCGCCCCTTCACCGACTACATGATGGACCTCGGCCTGATCGCGGTGTCCGCCGACGAGGTCGGCGTCTTCTGGTCGTTCAACGCGTTGTGAGTCCGGGGCGGGGGCTTCGGGGGCGGGGTTGGACATCGCCTCAGACGTCATCTGACGCCCTTCCTCCCCCAGATCGCCCGCAGGCGCCCTCCATGAGGAGCGAATCCATGCCTCTGCGGCTTATGGCCAGCCCCAGGTGATCTGCGGACGCGTGAGGGAGAAGCGTGTAGCGATCGATGGCGGCCTCTGTCCAGCCACAGGGGCTGGCAGACGCCGTCGGGCAGGAGCGCGTAGCGATTTGCGGCGCACCGGGCTTCCCCGCCCATCACTGATGTGCCCGTCCCTGAAAACTGAGACCGGCCCGTTCCTCTGGGGGCTTCCCGGCAGTCTTTCGGATTTCCGTGGCGGGACGGGCGGTCAAGGGTGGAGCGCAGCGACATCGCGAAGCGACGCGACCGAAGGAAGCGCCCTTGAGGGACCGGCACGACACGGAGAGACGATGGGACTGACGGGAAACCCCAGAACCTCCCCGACACCGCCCGAGCGGATCCCGCCCCCTCGAAGCCGCCCCCACACCTTCGGCCTCGCCTCTGTCGGTTTCCGCAGTGCTCAGCCACCCCGCGGCTGCCGGGGCCGGGGCGGCCGGGCTCGCGTCGCGGTCCCGCTCGCGCGCGTCGGGGCGTAGGTGCACTCTGGAGGGAACAGGTGACCCTGGAGGTGATGCACCATGGCCACGCTCGTCGGGTGGCATGTGGAGCTCGAATTCACCGAGGAGGGCCACCGCACCAGTGCGGCGGCCCTGGTACGGCTCGGGGACGGCTCCGAGATCAGGGCGCGGGGCTATGCCTTGCGTCACCCCTCCGACCCGGAGCAGATGAGGGTCGGGGAAGAGATCGCGGGCGCCCGTGCGCTCATGGATCTCTCGCAGCAGCTGTTGCAGAAGGCCCACTCGGAGATCGACGAGGCGACGGGCCGTCATTCCTACCCGCTCAACCGCTGAGCGGTGGGCGGACCACCGGCCCGCTGAGGGGCTCCTGACCGAGCCGCTCAGCGGGTCCTGCTGCGGAAGAGGACGGCTGCCAGGGTCACGGCCACGGCCGTGATGCCCGCGCACCAGGTCAGGGCCGTCCAGGGGGCGCTTCCGGCGGGCTGTGCGAGGAGCAGTGCGCGCAGGGATTCGATCACCGGGGTGAGCGGCTGGTGCTCGGCGAAGCCGTGCAGCCAGCCGGGCATGGTCTGGATGGGGACGAAGGCGCTGGACGGGTAGGGCAGGAACATCATCAGGAAGGTGAAGCCGCCCGCCGCCTCCGGCGTCTTGGCGAGCAGCCCCAGTACGGCGGCCAGCCAGGAGATCGCCGTGATGTACGCCAGCAGCAGGCCGGCGGCGGCGAGGAAGGCGGCCGGTCCGGCCTGGGGCCGGAAGCCGATGGCGAGGGCGACGGCGAGGACCAGGGTGGTGGAGAGCAGGTTGCGCAGGACGGAGGCGGTGACGTGCCCGGCCAGGATGGGGATGCCGCCGACGTCGAGGCTGCGGAAGCGGTCGATGATCCCGCCCCGCATGTCGTCGGCGACGCTGACGGCGGTGGAGGCCGCGCCGAAGCCCGCGCAGAGCAGCATGGCGCCGGGGACCACGTACGTCACGTACTCGGTCCCGGTGTCGATGGCCCCGCCGAAGAAGTAGACGAAGATTAGCATCAGCATCACGGGCAGCATCAGGGCGGCGATCAGGGCGTCCGGGCTGCGGCGGCTGATGCGCAGGCTGCGGCCGGCCAGGGCGAGGGCGCTCACGGGTGCGGCGGTCATCGGTCGGCTCCCGTCAGGGTGAGGAACACGTCGTCGAGGGTGGCGGTGCGGACGGCGAAGCGGTCCACGGCGGTGCGGTCCGGGTCGAGTTCGTCGAGCAGGGCGCGCACGTGGGCGGCGCTGCCGTCGGTGGTGACGCCGAGGGTGAGGTCGTCCGGGGCGAGGTGGACGGCGCGCGGGGCGAGGGCCTCGTAGGCGGCCCGGGTGGTGAGGGTGAGGTCCAGCCGGTGGCCCGCGACGCGCCCCTTGAGCTCGGCAGGGGTTCCCTCGGCGGCGATCCGTCCGTCGGCGAGGACGGCGACGCGGTCGGCGAGCCGGTCCGCCTCCTCCAGGTACTGGGTGGTGAGCAGCACGGTCGTGCCGTCGGCGCGCAGTTCCCGTACGAGTTCCCACAGGTCCTGGCGGCTGCGCGGGTCGAGGCCGGTGGTGGGCTCGTCGAGGAAGATCACCTCGGGGCGGGAGACGAGGCTCGCGGCGAGGTCGAGGCGGCGCCGCATGCCGCCCGAGTACGTCTTGGCCGTACGCGCGGCGGCGTCGGAGAGGCCGAAGCGGGCGAGGAGTTCGTCGGCGCGGGTGCGGGCGGCGCGCGGGGTGAGCCCGCTCAGCCGGCCCATCATGCGGAGCGTTTCCGAGCCGGTCTGGAGGTCGTCGACGGCCGCGAACTGTCCGGTGATGCTGATGCGTTCGCGGACGCGGGCCTGCTGGGTGACGGTGTCGTGCCCGGCGACGCGGGCGGAGCCGGCGTCGGGCGCGGTGAGGGTGGCGAGGATCCGGACGGTGGTGGTCTTCCCGGCGCCGTTGGGGCCGAGGAGGGCGAGGACGCTGCCGCGGGGGACGGCGAGGTCGATGCCGTCGAGGACGCGGACGTCGCCGTAGGACTTGGTCAGGCCGGTGGCGTGGATGCCGGGGGCGTCGGCGCCGGTGCCCGCGCCGGTGGCGCGGGGGCCGGGGGCGCCGGAGATGCGTCCGGAAGCGTGCGTGGTCATGAGGGATGTGCTCCCTTCTCCCTCTTCTGCGTATGCCTTACGCTCTTCTGTGTAAGTAATACACAGAACTAGGATGGGGGTCAATCGAGGAGTGGGCGGACATGGCGGACGAGGACGACGAGGACGACGAGGGCGGCGGCACCGGGCTGCCGGCCAGCCTGGAAATGGCCTGGGGCCTGCGCGAACGCCCCGGGAAGGGGCCGCGCCCCACGCTCACGCTGCCGCGCATCGTGGAGACGGCCGTGGCGCTGGCCGCGGGTGAGGGGATGGACGCCGTCTCCATGGGCCGGGTGGCCAAGGAGCTGGGCGTCTCGACGATGTCCCTCTACCGGTACGTCACGGCGAAGGAGGAGCTCTACATCCTGATGTCGGACGCGGGCGTCGGCGCCCCGCCGGCGCTGCCGCCGGAGGCGGAGGGGTGGGGGTGGCGCGAGCTGCTGACCCAGTGGGCGTACGCGCAGCGGGCCGTCCTGATGGCCAACTCCTGGATCCTGCGCATCCCGATCACCGGGGCGCCGGTCAGCCCGAACCAGCTGGCCTGGATGGAACGCGGGCTGGCGGCGATGGCCGGCGCGGCCCTGACCGAGGGCGAGAAGATCTCGACGATCATCCTGATCGGCGGTCTGGTCCGCAACGAGGCGACGATGGCCGCGGACATGATGGACGCCATCGTGAAGTCCGGCGTCGCACCGGACCAGGTCATGGGCCAGTACGTGCGCACGCTGCGGCTGATGACGGGCCCGGACAGCCACCCGGCGGTGACGCGGCTGCTGGACTCGGACGCCTTCACCGGCTCGGACGAGCCGGACTTCCAGTTCAGCTTCGGCCTGGACCGGATCCTGGACGGCCTGGCGGCGCTGGTGGCGGGGCGGGAGCCGAACGGGGCCTGAGCGACGGGGCAGCGCCTCGGATCGCTACGCGGCAGGACAGACGGGATCCCCGCCCTCAGCTCTGCCCGCGCTATCGGGTAAGCCAGCCGGTCAGCGCCGCCCAGCTCGTCGGCGCCAGCGTCAGGATCGGCCCGTCCTGGACCTTCGAGTCCCGGACGTGGACCGTATCCGGGCCGGGGGCCACCTCGACGCACTGGCCGCCCCCGCTGCCGCTGTACGAGGACTTGCGCCAGCCCACGGCGACCTCAAGGCAGGCATCGCCGTCGCCGCCGCTGTGGCTGGACTTGAACCACGTCAGTTCG
Organism: Streptomyces sp. NPDC060232; assembly: GCF_042726555.1. Classification (NCBI taxonomy): domain Bacteria; kingdom Bacillati; phylum Actinomycetota; class Actinomycetes; order Kitasatosporales; family Streptomycetaceae; genus Streptomyces; species Streptomyces sp. NPDC060232. The sequence continues at coordinate 25,168 of NZ_JBHXAG010000003.1, forward strand.
GTGCTCATAGCTCTCCTGGCAGGCGGTCCAACAGGCCCTGCGTCTGGACCGTGTTGAGGCCCTCGTGTACTTTTCGCCGCCGAGCGGTCTGGTGCGAGTTCCGGATCGCATGCTGACGGCGCGGAGCCTGCCCCCCCGGCAACTCCCCGGACGGTCGCGTCCGGGAGCCTTGCGCCTGCTGCCGCGGATCACGTGGCAGCAGGCGCAAGGAGCCGGAAGGCACGGCGTCCGGTCAGGCGGGCTGTTCCGGGGCGGGCGCCGTGATCACCGAGAAGGTGCCGCCCTGCGGGTCGGCGAGGACGGCCATGCGGCCCGCCACCATGTCGAAGGCCGGGGCCATGACACTGCCCCCGGCGCGCACCGCGGCGGCCTGGATCTCGTCGACGTCGTCGACGTGGAAGTACGGCATCCAGTGCGGCGGCACCCCGGCCGGCAGCTGGGCGAGGTCCATCATCCCGCCGACGGCGCGGTCGCCGACCTTGAACTCGGTGTACTCCCCGGCGCCGGGCATCTGCGACTTGGCCGTGGTGACGGGGAGGATGGCGGTGTAGAAGGCGGCCGCGGCCGGGACGTCGCCGGTGTTCAGCTCGTTCCAGACCAGGGCGCCGTGCTCGTTGACGATGCCCGCGCCGTCGAAGGTGCCGGCCTGCCACAGGCCGACGGCGGCGCCGGTCGGGTCGGTGATCACGGCCATCCGGCCGAGGTCCATGACGTCCATCGCGCCCGTCATCACCGAGCCGCCCGCGTCGGTGACGGACTTGAGGGTGGAGTCGAGGGAGTCGGTGGCCAGGTACGTGGTCCACGCGGTCGGCGGCATCGGGTCGGGCACGGTGCCGTCCGGGTTCGACGCCTTCATGATGCCGGCGACGGGCTTGCCCTTGAGGAGGCAGACGGAGTATCCGCCCTGCTCGGCCGGGCCGACCTCGCCCTGCCAGCCGAACAGGTCGCAGTAGAAGTCGAGGGCCGCCTGCTGGTCGGGGACCACCAGGTCGATCCAGCACGGGGTGCCGGGCTTGTAGGGGCCGTTCATGTCGGGCACGGATGCCTCCGCAGGTGGATGGGGGGAAGGACGCGCCGTCCCCTACCCGGGCCGCACACCCCGAACCGGCCCGTTCGGGTGAACCGGGACGGCCCCGGAGAGCGGGACGGGCCCGCGGGGAGGACTCTCCCTGCGGGCCCGTCGCATCACGCGGGTGGGAACGCGGTTCAGGCGGTGGTACGGCGACGGTGGCGGCCGGTGCCCGCGACCAGGGCCGCGCCCATGGCCAGAGCGATACCCGCCCCGCCGAGGGCCCAGCTGGTGGCCGGGTCGGTGCCGGTGGCGGCGAGTTCGCCGCCAGTGGTGTCGCCGATGGGCTTCGCCCCGCCGTTCGGGCTCGGCTGGTTGCCGTTGCCTCCGGTGCTCGGGTCGGCGGCGACGATCTTCGTCAGGCGCGCCTTGGAGCGCGACTGCGCCCACGGCGTCGGGGTGTCCGGCCCGACCTGGGAGGTGCCCCAGGAGGAGATGCGGAGGTCGCCGAGCGGCGCGTCGGCCGTCAGGCGGATGCGGACCTGGATGTCGAAGCTCTGGCCCGCTGCGACGGGGCCGCCGGCCAGGTCCACTCCGAGGAACATGCCCTCTTCCTCGGACCGGATCTCGGCCTCGTGCCAGCCGGCCGTGCCGTTCTTGTCCTTGCTCAGGACCTCGACCTTGATCTGGGAACCCTTCATGGGGACCCAGTCCGGCCGGGCCAGGACCAGGCCGACGTTGAAGCCGTCCAGGGCCTTCTTGCCGGAGTTGTCGACGCGCACGGACAGGTCGGTCCAGTCGCCGCCGGCCTTGACGGTCTCCGGTACGCCGTTCACCGCGAGCGCGGGGCCTTCGACGAACGGGTCCTCGTCCCCGTCCTCGGCGCCTTCGATCTTGGCGTCGTACCAGCTGCTGGGGCCGTACTTCCAGCCCTCGGCGCGGATGCTCACGGCGTCGGAGGCCATCTCGAAGTTGATGCGCGGAGCGTCCGCGGTGAAGCGGATGCGCACGTCGAGGTCGTAGCTCGCGCCGCGGTCGAGGGTGCCGACGGTGCCGATGAAGTAGTCGCTCATGCTGGTGGCGTCGGTCGCGTGGTCGAGCGACGTGGCGGGCCACCAGTAGCTGCTGCCGTCCGTGCGGACGATGCGGGTCTCGATCTCGTAGTGGGCGTCCTTCAGCTTGCCGCCGGCCTTGTCGACCGAGAGGCGGGGCTGGAGCCCGTTGACCCAGTCGCCACCGGAGTTGTCGACCGTCACCTTCAGCTGGGTCCAGTCGCCGCCCGGCTTGAAGCCGTTCTTCGGGATGCCCGCGACGGTGACGTCGGGGCCCATCATGATGCCGTCGGAGTCGGCCTGCTGCTTGTCCGCGGCGGGCTTGGCGTCCTTCGCGGGCTGCTCGGACGGCTTGGGCGCCGGGACCGGGGTGGTCGGCGCGGGCGTGTCGACGACGGGCGCGGGCTTCTCCGCGGCGGGCTTGTCCGCTCCGGGCGTCTCGGCGCCGGGCGTCTCGACGACGGGCGTGGTCGGCGCGCCGGCGTCAGGCGTGGCGTCGTCCTTCGGCGCCACGTCGGGAACGATCACGGCCGGCTGGTCGGCGGCCATGGCGGGCGTGGCGGTCAGGACGGTCGGTCCGGCCACGGCGACCGCGGCGACCGCGGCCATGCGCTTGATCTTCTTCACTTGTTTCCCCCACACATTTTCTTTTGAACATGATCAGATTAGTGGGGTGGGTGAGAAGGTTGACGGCTTGAACATCACGAAACGCCAACGACCCCGGCAGTCGCTGCCGGGGTCGTTGCCATTCAGTGCGTTCTGTCCTGATGTCAGAGCTTCTCGGGGGTGCGGATCCCGAGGAGGGACATGCCCTTCGAGAGGGTGCGGGCCGTCAGCTCGCACAGGAACAGGCGGTTCTCGACCTGCTCGGCCGTGTCCGCCTTGAGGACCGGGCACTCCGAGTAGAACGACGTGTACAGCGACGCCAGCTGGTACAGGTACGCCGCCAGCTTGTGCGGGGCGTGCTCCGCCGCCGCCTCCGCGATCAGCTCGCCGAAGCTGTCCAGGTGCAGACCCAGCGCGCGCTCGGTCGGGGCCAGCGCCACCTCCGGGTGGGCGGCCGGCTTGGCGTCGCCCGCCTTGCGCAGGATCGACTGGATGCGGGCGTACGCGTACTGCAGGTACACGGACGTGTCGCCGTTCAGCGAGACCATCTGGTCCAGGTCGAACTTGTAGTCCCGGGCGGCGGACGTCGACAGGTCGGCGTACTTCACCGCGCCGATGCCGACCTGGGCACCGCGCTCGGCGATCTCGGCCTCCGTCAGGTCCTGGGCCTTCTCGCGGACCACGGCCGAGGCACGGTCGATCGCCTCGTCCAGGAGGTCCACCAGCCGGACCGTCTCGCCCTCACGGGTCTTGAACGGCTTGCCGTCCTTGCCCAGGACCGTGCCGAACGCCAGCTGCACGGCCTTGACGCCGTCGTTCAGCCAGCCCGCCCGGCGCGCCGTCTCGAAGACCATCTTGAAGTGCAGCGACTGCCGCGCGTCCACCACGTAGATCAGCTCGGTCGCCCCGAGGTTGGTGACGCGGTCACGGATCGCCGACAGGTCGGTGGCCGCGTAGCCGAAGCCGCCGTCCGACTTCTGCACGATCAGCGGGGTCGGGTTGCCGTCCGGGCCCTTGACGTCCTCGAAGAACACGCACAGCGCGCCGTTGGAGCGGACCGCGACGCCCGACTCCTCCAGCAGCTTGCACGTCTCGACCAGCATGTCGTTGTAACCGGACTCGCCGACCACGTCCGCGTCCTGGATGTCCATGTCCAGCTTGTTGAAGACGGAGTAGAAGTAGATCTTCGACTCGTCCACGAACCGCTGCCACAGGGCCAGCGTCTCCGGCTCGCCCGCCTGCAGGTCCACCACCCGCGCCCGGGCCCGCGTCTTGAACTCCTCGTCGGAGTCGAAGAGGGCGCGCGAGGCCTTGTAGAGGCGGTTGAGGTTGGACATGGCCTCCTCGCCGGAGACCTCCGAGTCCGACTTGTGGTCCAGCTCGTGCGGGTGCTCCAGCAGGTACTGGATGAGCATGCCGAACTGGGTGCCCCAGTCGCCGATGTGGTGGCGCCGGACCACCTTCTCGCCCGTGAACTCCAGGATCTCCACCATCGCCGCGCCGATCACCGCGGACCGCAGGTGCCCGACGTGCATCTCCTTGGCGACGTTCGGCTGCGCGTAGTCGATCACCGTCGTGCCGGCCGACGCGTTCAGCGGGACGCCGAGCCGGTCGTCCGCGGCGCGCGCGGCCAGCGTCGAGATGATCGCCCCGTCGGCGACGGTGATGTTCAGGAAGCCCGGGCCCGAGACCTCGATCTCCTTGATCAGGTCACCGGTCGGGATGGCCTCGACCACGGTCGTGGCCAGCTCGCGCGGGTTGGCCTTCGCCTTCTTCGCGAGCGCCAGGATGCCGTTGGCCTGGAAGTCGGCCCGGTCGCTTCGTCGCAGCAGCGGGTCGGCGCCACCGGCCTCCGGCAGGGCGGAGGCGAGGGCGTCGGCGACGCGCTGGTTGACGGACGAAGCGAGCGAAGGGACCGAGGCCATGAGCTGCCGTTCCTGTGAGGTTTCGTACGGGGGGTCGTGCCGGGTCGGACCTGGGTCCTGGCGACAAGTGCCGAGTATCCCACGCGGGCGCCATCCCTTTCGCGGGATATCACTGGGCGGAAGCAACCCCGGAGTGGCTGCTTCCGTCTGGGAGAATGGCCGAAGCCAGCATTCGAGATAGAAGGACGTGTCGTGGCTCAGAGCGCGCAGAGCAGCACCGAGACCGACTGGGTCTCCCGTTTCGCGGACGATGTCATCGCCGAGGCGGAGCGCCGAGCCCCGGGCAAAGCAGTGGTCGTCGCGTCCGGTCTCTCCCCCTCCGGCCCGGTCCACCTCGGCAACCTCCGCGAGGTCATGACCCCGCACCTGGTCGCCGACGAGATCCGCCGCCGCGGCCACGAAGTCCGCCACCTCATCTCGTGGGACGACTACGACCGCTTCCGCAAGGTCCCCAAGGGCATCCCCGGCGTCACCGAGGAGTCGCACGCCCAGCACATCGGGCGCCCGCTGACCGCCGTCCCCGCCCCCGAAGGCTCCGCCCACCCGAACTGGGCCGAGCACTTCAAGGCCGCCATGGCCGAGTCGCTGGCCGAGCTCGGCGTCGAATACGACCCGATCAGCCAGACCGAGCAGTACACCACCGGCGTCTACCGCGAGCAGATCCTGCACGCGATGAAGCACCGCGGCGACATCGACGCCGTACTCGCCCAGTACCGCACCAAGGTCAAGCCGGGCGGCAAGAAGCCCCAGCAGAAGCAGGTCGACGAGGCCGAGCTGGAAGCCGCCGAGGGTTCCGGCGCCGCCGCCGAGGACGACGGCAGCGCCGGCGAGGGCGGCTACTTCCCGTACAAGCCGTACTGCGGCCAGTGCGGCAAGGACTTCACCAAGGTCACCTCGTACGACGACGAGACCACCGAGATGACCTACGTCTGCACCGAGGACGAGTTCACCGAGACCGTCAAGCTCAGTGAGTTCAACCGCGGCAAGCTCGTCTGGAAGGTCGACTGGCCCATGCGCTGGGCCTTCGAGGGCGTGATCTTCGAGCCCTCCGGCGTCGACCACTCCTCGCCCGGCTCCTCCTTCCAGGTCGGCGGCCAGATCGTCCACATCTTCGGCGGCGAGCAGCCCATCGGCCCCATGTACGCCTTCGTCGGCATCAGCGGCATGGCCAAGATGTCCTCCAGCAAGGGCGGGGTCTTCACCCCCGGCGACGCCCTCAAGATCATGGAGCCGCAGCTGCTGCGCTGGCTGTACGCCCGACGCAGGCCCAACCAGTCCTTCAAGATCGCCTTCGACCAGGAGATCCAGCGGCTCTACGACGAGTGGGACAAGCTGGAGGCCAAGGTGGCGGACGGCTCCGTGCTGCCCGCCGACGCCGCCGCGCACAGCCGCGCCGTCCGCGTCGCCTCCCACGAGCTGCCCCGCACCCCCCGCCCCCTCCCGTACCGCACCCTCGCCTCGGTCGTCGACATCACCGCGGGCCACGACGAGCAGACCCTGCGCATCCTGGCCGACCTCGACCCCTCGCAGCCGCTCACCTCCCTCGACGAGGTACGGCCGCGCCTGGACCGCGCCGAGAACTGGATCACCACCCAGGTCCCGGCCGACCAGCGCACCCTCGTACGCGAGGACGCCGACACCGAGCTCCTGTCCTCCCTGGACGACGAGGGCCGCGAGTCCCTGCGCCTCCTCCTGGAAGGCCTCGACTCCCACTGGTCGCTCGACGGACTCACCACCCTCGTCTACGGCGTCCCCAAGGTCATGGCCGGGCTGGAGCCCGACGCCAAGCCCACCCCCGAGCTCAAGGTCGCCCAGCGCACCTTCTTCGCACTGCTCTACCGGCTCCTCGTCACCCGCGAGACCGGACCGCGACTGCCCACGCTGCTCCTCGCCGTCGGCGCGGACCGCGTGCGCAAGCTGCTCGCCGTCTGACACCCCGCCGCCGCAGGCGGACATGCGAAAAGGGCCCGCACCCCTCGGGGTGCGGGCCCTTTTCGCATACCGGCACCAGCCCCGGCCTGGCCGCTACGCCGGCTCGGCCTCACGGTCCTTGTGGTGCTGCTGCCGGAACGACGAGATCATCCGCCGCAGGAGCGAACCACTGCGCGGGTGCGTCACGCCATAACGGTCCGCCAGCATGATGTCGAGGGCCTCAGCGGTCGGATAGTCCTGCGTCTCCTCGGCCAGCGCACAGAACACCTTGTACGCGATCTGCGCGAACTCGACCTCGTCCGGAGAATCCACCTCCGGCACCTGCTCCGGGAACTGCCCGTCCGGAGCCGCCTCGTGACGCGGCTCCGGAATCGGGAGCTGCTGCGCCTGCGGCTCCTCCGGGCCCATCGGGGGCAGCACCGGGGTCGGCTCCAGACCCTCCACGTACTGCGGGTTGTAGCCCCCCTCGTACGCGGCCTGCGGCGCCTTCGGGGCAGCGAACCAGGCACTGTTGTGGGCCGCCGGCATCGCCGTCGGATCCACCGCGAACGCCGGCGGGACATGGGCGACCGCCCCGGGCGCCGCCTGCTGGGCAGCGGGCTGCTGGGCCTGGTCGGGCTGCTGCGCCCCGGCCTGGGCCTGCGCCTGGCCCTGGAGCGGGTCCGGGGCGCCGGCCGCCGACATCTCCAGCGCCGGGGCCGAAGCAGCGATCTGCTGCTCCAGCGGCGGCAGCACCGCCGGATCGATCCCCGTCGCCGCCAGCGCGTCCGGCGCCGTCTGCGAGAGCGGGACACCGATCCGCGCCAGCTTCAGCGGCATCAACGCCTCCACCGGCGCCTTCTGCCGCCAGAAACGCCCGTACCGCGCCTGCAGCCGCGCCTGGTAGATCAGCCGGTCCTGCTCCATGCCGATCGCCTGCTCGTACGAACGCAGCTCCCACAGCTTCATCCGCCGCCACAGCTTGAACGTCGGCAGCGGCGACAGCAGCCACCGCGTGATACGCACACCCTCCATGTGCCGGTCCGCGGTGATGTCCGCGATCCGGCCCACCGCGTGCCGGGCGGCCTCCACCGTCACCACGAACAGGATCGGGATCACGGCATGCATGCCCACACCGAGCGGATCCGGCCACGACGCCGCACCGTTGAACGCGATCGTCGCCGCCGTCAGCAGCCACGCCGTCTGACGCAGCAGCGGGAACGGGATCCGCATCCAGGTCAGCAGCAGGTCCAGCGCCAGAAGCACGCAGATACCGGCATCGATGCCGATCGGGAACACCAGGGAGAAACTGCCGAAGCCCTTCTTCTCCGCGAGCTCGCGCACCGCGGCGTACGACCCCGCGAAGCCGATGCCCGCGATGACGACGGCTCCGGCGACCACGACACCGATGAGTATTCGGTGCGTACGAGTCAGCTGCATCGCGGCCACCCGCGATCCCCTCCCCTTGTCGAGCACAAACCGAGCGCTTACCGCGCCTTTACGGAGCCGCGGCAGGCACAGCGTACGGGTGACTGGAAGTCAGCGCTCCAGGAGGCCCCGACCCCGACCCGCCACCGCTCCTACTGGGGCTGGGGAGACTCCGGCTGCGGCTGCTCCGCCGGCTTGTTGGCCGTCGCGATCGAGGCCACGGCCTCCTTCGCCGCCGTCAGCGCGTCCTGCAGCAGCTTCGCCTGGTCCGGAGCGCCGGCACCCTCGTACGCCGCACCGTTGTAGTCGAGGGTGACCACCACGTTCTGGGAGCGCGCCACGATCGTCGTGTTGAAGAAGTCGACGTCCTTCTTCACCGAATAGACGACCGACGTGCCCTGGTCACCCAGGCCCTCGGCCGGCTCGGCCTTCACGTTCTGCGCACCCTCGGAGGCCTTCGCCGCCTCGACCTGCTTGCCGTACTGCTCCTCGGCCCGCTTGTTGGCGCTGCCGAGCGAGGCGTGCGAGTCCGTGCGGAAGAAGGAGAGCGAGAGCCAGCGGTACTGCGAGCCCTTCAGACCGTCCTCGTCCAGACCGTTCCAGGAGCAGCTGGCGCGGGTGGCCAGGTCGTTCGACTTGGTCGCCGTACCGTTCTTGTCCTTCGCCTCCGGCACGAGCGTGTCTATCGTCGCCGTCTGGATCGCCTTGCAGGGATCCGGGAGCGCGGCGAACGCCGCCTTCTCCAGCTCCGGCTTCTTCGACTTCTCGCCGGGCTTCGAAGAAGCGGACGAACCGGACTTCTTGTCGTCCTTCGCGGCCGATTCCTTGCCCGAGTCGGAGGAACACCCGGCCACGGTGAGGATCACCGGGACGGCTGCGCAGGCGAGAACGCGGGTGAGGCGCGAGGCTGATCGGTGCATGGTTCCTTCAGTGCTCTGGGGGTGTTCTTCGGACACGGACCCGGTCAACGGTAGCCCGATCGGGTGCCCGACTGCTGTGCGGGCCGTCACGCCGGGGCGCGGCGCGCACCGCTCACTCGTTGAAGCGCTCGACGAGCGCCAGCGCCAACTGCCGTGCCCTGTCCTGTGTTTCGGCGCTCGACGGGACGGTTCCGGGCAGGGTCGGCTGCACGCTGTACTCGACCTTGACGATGACGTTCGAGGTACGGAACACAATCCGCACGGTGCGCGACTGCGCGGCCGTGGCCCCGGCGGGGCTCAGCTTGTCGTCCAGGAAGGCCTCGGTGCCGAGCCCCTCCAGGACGCGCGAGCCGAGCTCGGGCTGCGGGGACGGACTCGTGCCGGGGGCGGGAGTCCCCGCGGCCGGCGCTCCGGGCGCCGGTGCGCCGCTCGCGGGGGGTGCGGCATTCGCGGGCGGGGGCGTGGAGGCGGCGGGATTAGCGGGATTGGCTGGTTTGCCGGGATCGGCGGGGTTGGCCGGATTGGTGGCACCCGGGCTGGGGGTGGTGGCCGGCCCCGGGAAGGGCAGGTGGGCGTCCGTGAGCAGGCGTACGTAGACCTGCTTGGCCTTGTCGTCGTCGCTGGCGGCGGCGCGGTCGTAGGAGACGACGCGTTCGAAGCCGACCGACAGCAGCCGGGTCTCCTCGGGGGTCTGCGCGGTCCAGCGGCAGCCGACGTGCCGGTCGCCGTCGTAGGAGGAGTCGGCGACGCCGGCATACATCTGGTCGAGCTGTTCGGGGGTGAGTCCGTCCGGCTCGGGGAGCATGGCCTTGAGCTTCTTGCTGTCGGCGGCCGCCCTGCAGGGTGCGGGCAGGCTCCGGTACTTCCCCGGCTGGGCGGGTGCGGCGGCGCCGCCGCCGGCCTTCGAGTCGCTGGTACCCGCCCTGTCGCCCCCGCCGGTGCACCCGGTCAGGCCGGCCGCACCGGCCGCGAGAGCGGTGAGCATCGCGATGCCGGGCAGGACTCGCCGTACCGCCTTGCGCTGCACGTCCACTGGCTCCCTTCGACCGGCGGGCCCCCCGACGGTCAGGAAAATGCGTTGCCGCGACTTGGGCACGGCTGGACACAATGTCTATCGCACACGCTGGTGCTGGCGCCGGTCCCCTGTCGTCTTTGGGATCAAGAGCGAGGCTTTTGCGTAATCTCACCTTTCTGTTGGTTTCGGGGGATTGATTCCTTATGTCGTATGTAGAGGTACCGGGGGCACAGGTCCCGATCCGGATGTGGACGGACCCGGCGTCGGTCGAGGCCGGCGCGATGCGGCAGCTCCACAACGTCGCCACCCTTCCGTGGATCAAGGGCCTGGCCGTCATGCCGGACGTCCACTACGGCAAGGGGGCCACGGTCGGCTCGGTGATCGCCATGAAGGACGCGGTCTGCCCGGCGGCGGTGGGCGTGGACATCGGCTGCGGCATGTCGGCGGTGAAGACGTCCCTGACGGCGAACGACCTCCCGGGCGACCTCTCCGCGCTCCGCTCGAAGATCGAGCAGGCGATCCCGGTGGGTATGGGCCTCCACAAGGAGGCGGTGGACCCGTCGCGGCTGTACGGCTTCTCGGTGCAGGGGTACGAGGACCTGTGGAAGCGGTTCGACTACCTCACCGATGCGGTCAAATTCCGTCAGGAACGTGCAACAAAGCAGATCGGAACGCTCGGATCCGGAAATCATTTCATCGAGTTCTGTCTCGATGAGTCAGGTTCGGTCTGGCTGATGCTGCACTCCGGCTCCCGGAACATCGGCAACGAGCTCGCCGCGCACCACATCGGAGTGGCCCGGGGTCTCGCGCACAACCAGAACCTGGTCGACCGGGACCTGGCGGTCTTCCTCGCGGCGACGCCCGAGATGGCGGCCTACCGCAACGACCTCTTCTGGGCGCAGGAGTACGCGAAGTTCAACCGCGCGGCGATGATGAGCCTCTTCAAGGAGGTCGTCCGCAAGGAGTTCCGCAAGGCCAAGGTCTCCTTCGACCGCGAGATCAGCTGCCACCACAACTACGTGGCGGAGGAGCGGTACGACGGCATGGACCTGCTGGTCACCCGCAAGGGCGCGATCCGCGCCGGCAGCGGGGACTACGGGATCATCCCGGGCTCGATGGGCACGGGCTCGTACATCGTGAAGGGGCTCGGCAACGAGAAGTCCTTCAACTCGGCCTCGCACGGCGCGGGCCGGAAGATGAGCCGGACGGCGGCGAAGAAGAAGTTCTCGGCGCGGGACCTGGCGGAGCAGACCAAGGGCGTCGAGTGCCGTAAGGACTCGGGCGTGGTGGACGAGATCCCGGGTGCCTACAAGTCGATCGAGCAGGTCATCGACCAGCAGACGGACCTCGTCCAGGTGGTGGCCAAGCTCAAGCAGGTCATCTGCGTCAAGGGCTGAGGCCCGGGCGCGGCTGTCGGGGGAGTGGAGGGGCCCGGACCGGTGAAGACCGGTCCGGGCCCCTCCGCGTGCATCAGCCCGCGGTGCCGTCGAGGAGGAGGTCGACGGCGAGCCTTGATGCCGCACCTGGGAAGTGCGGGACGCCCCTACAGCTCGCGGTGGACCTTGGTGTTGGAGGCCTGGGCGCGGGGGCGGACCACCAGGAGGTCGATGTTGACGTGGCTGGGGCGGGTCACGGCCCAGGTGATGGTGTCGGCGACGTCGTCGGCGCTGAGGGGTTCGGCGACGCCCGCGTAGACCTTCTCCGCCTTCTCGGCGTCGCCGCGGAAGCGGGTCCTGGCGAACTCGTCGGTCTTGACCATGCCGGGGGCGATCTCGATGACGCGTACGGGCTGGCCGACGATCTCCAGGCGGAGGGTCTCGGCGAGGACGCGGGCGCCGTTCTTGGCGGCGACGTAGCCGGCGCCGCCCTCGTAGGTGGCGTGGCCGGCGGTGGAGGAGAGGACCACGACCGTGCCGTCACCGGAGGCGGTGAGGGCGGGGAGCAGCGCCTGGGTGACGTGGAGCGTGCCGATGACGTTGACCTCGTACATGGTGCGCCAGTCGGCGGGGTCGCCGGTGGCGACGGGTTCGGCGCCGATGGCGCCGCCGGCGTTGTTGACGAGGACGTCGCAGCGGTCGAGGGAGGCGGCGAGGGCGTCGACGGCGGCGCGGTCGGTGACGTCGAGGGCATGGGCGGTCGCGCGGTGTCCGGCCTCGGTGAGCTCGGCGGCGAGGGCCTCGATGCGGTCCTTGCGGCGGGCGGTGAGGACGACGTGGTAGCCGGCCGAGGCGAGCTGCCGGGCGGTGGCCGCGCCGATGCCGCTGCTCGCGCCGGTGACTACGGCGGTTCGGGTGGCGGCCGTGCTCATGTGCGTGCTCCTCGGTCGTTCGTACGGGCGATTACCCGCCAGCATAGGCGCGGCCGGTCGGTCAGCGGCCGCGTGGGGCGTACATGATCACGGCCATTCCGGCGAGGCAGACGAGGGCGCCGACGATGTCCCAGCGGTCGGGGCGGTAGCCGTCGGCGACGGCGCCCCAGGCGAGGGATCCGGCGACGAAGACGCCTCCGTAGGCGGCGAGGACGCGGGCGAAGTCGCCTTGGGGCTGGAGGGTGGCGGCGAAGCCGTAGAGGCCGAGGGCGATCACGCCGGCGCCGATCCAGGTCCAGCCTCTGTGTTCGCGTACGCCTTGCCAGACGAGCCAGGCGCCGCCGATCTCCAGGAGGGCGGCGAGGGTGAAGAGGGCGATGGAGCGGGCGATCAGCATGGCTCAAAGGTATGCATGGCAGATGGGGGCGGGCGCGCCCTCGTTCGTGTGATGGTCCGACCGGTGGGGGGTGGTGGGGGCTAGCCTCCGCGCGAGACGCGAGGAGGTGGTGGCGGTGCGCCGTGTCGCCGTACGAAGTGTGGTGGTGGCGGGGTTGCTGGCGTTCGGGGCGGGTGTTCCCGGGCCGGCGCAGGCGTCGGCGTGGGCGCCGGTGTCGGTGTCGGCGCCGGTGGGGTCCGGGCCGGAGGCCGACGTGTCGTACCACGGCCGGGTGGCCCTGGCCGGGTCGCAGTTGCGGGTGTGGCTGGTTCCGGAGAACGACGGGCCGGCCGCGCTGCCGAACGCGACGCTGCGGGTGCGGCTGTCGGCCGACCTGGCGGACCGGCAGCAGCTGGCGGAGGGCTGTGCGCGGGCGGGCCTGCGTGAGGTGGTGTGCGAGACGGGGCCGTTGCCGTTGCGCGGGCGGGGCCGACACGTGGGGCTGGCGCTGGAGCTGCGGGAGCGGGTGCCGGAGGTGGTGGTGCGGGTGGACACCTGGTGGAACGGTGGTGCGACGGACCGGAACCACGCGAACGACGACCACGTGGTGCTGGCCCTGGACACCGGTGACGCCTACGCCTTTTAAGTGCCTACGCCTTTAGGGTCTGTATCGAGTTGCCCCGTGGAGCAAGGAGCGGCGTTCGGTGCGTGCCCTCGGCGTGCGGGACGAATGTCCTCGTAGCGGAGCTACTAGGGCATGTGGCTCGTCCGCCGTGGGCCAGGCGGGATTTCGACGACAGGACCTGGCCCCGCGGCCGCCTCACAGGTCCGGGTGCCCCGGGGCGCTCTCGTCAGGCGGTGCCGAATTCGACGAGTGCCTCGTCGACGATCCGCTCCAGGCGGGAGTGGTGGGCGCCGCGCCAGTAGACGCGCTCGCATGCGGCGCACTGGGCGAAGACGTCGTAGGAGCGGTGCGTGCCGTGTTCCAGGCGGTCGCCGACGCTCTCCTTGTCGGCCTCGTGGAGCGGCCCGTTGCAGGCGGTGCAGCGGGTCCACGGGGCGAGGGCCGGTGCGAAGCGGCCGAGGATGTCGCGCAGTTGCTCGTCGGGGTTGTCGCTGTAGACGTACGCGCCGGCGAAGATCTCGCGGCGGCGGAGCAGTCCGCGGTCGCGGGAGAGCAGGACGCGCTGTTCGGCGGCGGAGCGGGTGGCGAGGGCGGGGTCGCCGATGTCCTCGTTCTCGTAGGCGGCGTCGACGCCGAGGAGGCGCAGGCGGCGGGCGAGCGTGCCGAGGTGGACGTCGAGGAGGAAGCGGAGGGGGGCGCCGGGGATGTGCTGGGGGCGTTCGACCCCGAACACCTCGACGATCTGGCCGTCTTGGGGCACGTAGGAGGCGGGGACCTCGTGGCCGTCGACGAGGAGGCGGCCGACCTCGGTGAGCGGCACTCCGGCGGATTCGACGACGTGGCCGAGGCTGGAGGCGCCGTCGGTGGCGGTCGGTACGCGGTCCGTGCGCCGGCTGGGCGGGGCGAAGAGGCGCAGTTCGGGGGCGAGGGTGAGCTGAATGCCGGGTCCGTTCACCCTGCCAGCATGCCATTGCGGGGTGGGTGGCCGCGCCTGATTTCAGGGGCCTTCTGCGCCCGCCTTCTGCGCCTTCTGCGTCCTGCGTCGTCTCCTGCGTCCTGCGTCTCCCGTGCCTCAGGAGTCGGCGGTGGCCCGGTCGTAGGTGGCGCGGTGGGCGTTGACCTCGTCGAAGTGGTTCTCGGCCCAGGTCTTCACGGAGGAGAGCAGGCAGCCGAGGCTGCTGCCGAGGTCGGTGAGGCGGTAGTCGACGCGGACGGGGACGGTGGGGGTGACGTGGCGGGTGACGAGGCCGTCGCGTTCGAGGGAGCGCAGGGTCTGGGTGAGCATCTTCTGGCTGACGCCGGGGATCCTGCGGCCGAGGTCGCTGTAGCGCATGGTGCGGTCGTCGGCCTCGCCGAGGGCGCTGACGATGAGGCCGACCCACTTGTCGCTGATGCGGGCGAGGAGCTGGCTGGTGGGGCACTCCTTGAGGAAGGCGTCGTAGGCGGAACGGGCTTCCTCGCGGCGGGCCGCGGCGGTGCTGGTGGCCATGGGTCCCCACTTCCAGGTCCGGTACGCACCTTGAAGTGCGTACTTACGGAAAGAGAGTACCTCTCCCTAGGTTAGTGGTCACCAGGGGCGGCGCGGAGAGTGCCGACCGTGAGGACACAGAAGCGGGGAGAGGAACGATGAGTGAGCGGACGATGCTGGCGGCCGTGGTGACCGGTTTCGGTGGCCCGGAGCAGGTCGAGCTGGCGCAGGTGCCGGTGCCGCGTCCCGCGGCGGGCCAGGTGAGGATCCGGGTCGCCGCGGCGGGGCTCAACCCGGTGGACGGCGCGGTCCGCGCCGGGGTCTTCGGCGGCGCCGGGCAGCGGATCGGCCTCGGCTGGGACGTCGCCGGGGAGATCGACGAGACGGGCCCCGAGGTGACCGGCTGGAGCCGCGGCGACCGGGTGGTGGGCCTGCACTACGGCACGGTGAAACCGCTGGGTACGCATGCCGAGTACGTGGTCCTCGACGCCGACGCGGTGGCCGCGGCGCCGGCCGCGGTGGACGTCCTGGCGGCGGCGGCGCTGCCGCTGGCCGGCCTGACCGCCGCCCGCGCCGTGGACCAGCTGGGGCTCGCGCCCGCCTCGTCGGTGCTGGTCACCGGGGCGGCGGGCGTGGTCGGCGGCCTGGCGGTGCAGCTCGCGGTGCGGGCCGGCCTGGTGGTGACGGCCCTGGCGGGTGCGGAGGACGAGGAGCTCCTACGGTCGCTGGGTGCGGCCGCCTTCGTCCCGCGCGGCGGGGCTCCGGCCGGGCCGGTGGACGGGGTCCTGGACGCGGCCGTGCTGGGCGGTGCCGCGCTGGCCCACGTCCGCGACGGCGGGGCCTACGTCGGCCTGATCCCGAACCACGCCCCGGCGGCGGAGCGCGGCATCCGGGTCGAGGAGCAGGAGGTCGCCGCGGACGGGGAGCTGCTGGCCCGCCTGGTGTCGCTCGTCGACGCGGGCGCGCTCACCCTGCGGGTCTCGGAGGTGTTCCCCCTGGCGGAGGCGGCGAAGGCGCACGACCGGCTCGCGGTGCCGGGGGTGCGCGGCCGGATCATCCTGACGCCGTGACCGCCGCCGTCCTCGCCGTCCCCACCCGGTAGCGCCGGTCGAAGCTCGGGTGGGGGACGGCGGGCTGAGCTCGAAGTCGACCTCGCCCAGGCATGCGGAGCCGGCGCGCCGGCAGACGGCGTCGGAGGCCGGGTGGTCGGTTCCGGGGAAGGCGCGGATCTCCGGATTTTTGTCGCGACGTCGCTCCCCGTCCGGCGGCCGGGGATCCGGACAGTGCGCGTCTGGGGAGTTCGGCTTCTCCTCGGGCGGGGCTGACCTGGGCCGGGTCCGTGACCGGAGCGTGGGGGGTGTGCCGAAATGGAGGGCGGACGAGCCGGAAATCGGTCACTGAATGATCAATTCCAAACGTCAACCGTCCTTGTTGTAAAGGAAATTGACCTTTTACTTCCGAACGGCGTGGCCTAGCCTGGCTCTCAGCCGACCGGGGGGAAGGGCTTCGGCTGCCCTGCCCTCTCACTGCATCAGTCACCACCCGACGAGGGGGAGTAACGAGTGCTCAGTAAGAGGATTTCGGCCGGATTCATCGCGATGGCGGCCGTCGCCGGCGTCGTCGCCGCGGCACCGTCCGCATCCGCCGTGGACCGTACCTGCTACGACGGCAATTTCTGCATCTACAAGGACCGGGACTACTCCACCAGCAACTCGATGTACCGGACGAAGTACGAGTCCGCGCGCTGGGACATCGACATGCCGGCCGTGTACGAGGCCGACAGCTCCTGGTGGAACCGGCGCGGCCAGTCGTCCAAGACCTACGGCGGTCGCT
The DNA here is from genome assembly GCF_042726555.1 of Streptomyces sp. NPDC060232. Taxonomy (NCBI): domain Bacteria; kingdom Bacillati; phylum Actinomycetota; class Actinomycetes; order Kitasatosporales; family Streptomycetaceae; genus Streptomyces; species Streptomyces sp. NPDC060232. The sequence continues at coordinate 41,644 of NZ_JBHXAG010000003.1, forward strand.
GGATGTCCCTGGGCGTCGAGATCTGTCTCATTCCCGGCGGTTCCGTGAACTACTACTGGGACGCCAACGACGATGGTGCGAGCAACACGCTGAACGACGGCTCCCGCTGCTGACCATCGCTCGAAGGCCGGGCCGCCCCCGCACCGCGGGGGCGGCCCCGGCCGCACCTTCCGGAGGACACGGACATTGAACAAGCGCACCCGGGTTGTGACGGCCATCGCGGTGGTGGCGGTGTTGACGGGCTCCGCCTCCGCCTGCTCGGAGGAGTCCCCCAAGGACCTGGAGACGGCCCGCAGGGCACAGGCCGCGCTCGACAGCGCGAACGAGGCGCTGGAGCAGGAGCGTGAGGCCGAGACCAAGCTGATCCGCAAGTGCATGAACGACCAGGGCTTCAAGGTCTTCCCGTCCGACGGTGCCAACAGCAACAAGGGCAAGAAGCGCAGCGAAGACCTCACCCCGACGCCCGAGACCGCACGCACCGTGGGCTACGGCGCGGACCCGCGCCGTTCGGACAACCAGAAGACCCAGGAGACCGGCGACGACTTCGACGCGCTGCCCGAGGACGTCAAGCGGGCCCACAGCATGGCCATGGACGGCTACGTCGACAAGCCGGAGGGCGGGGTCGAGTTCGACTTCGGCGGCGGCAAGGTCATGGTGCCGTCGAAGGGCTGCCGCGGCGAGACCCTCAAGGCCGTGTACGGGGACGTGAAGGAATACCTGCGCCTCAACTGGACGGTGTACAACACCGTGAAGCAGGACAGCGCGCACATTCTCGCCGACGACGACGCGTATCAGAAGGCATTGTCGGAATGGGCCTCCTGTATGAAGGCCGGCGGCTATCCGGAGATTCCGACTCCCGAGAAGGCCAGGGAGGCGGCGCTTTCGCACTATGCGAATGTTCCGGAAGGTGACACCGCCGCGCTCGACAATGCGCAGCGTGCCGAGATCAAGCAGGCCACCACCGATGCGGAATGCGGCACGAAGGTCGGGCTCAACACGAAGGCGCGGGAGGCCAAGAGCAAGGCGTCCGCCGATTCGCTGGTGAAGCACGAGGCGGAGATCACGGCCTGGCTGGAACTCGTCACGAAAGCCAAGGGCAGGGCACAGGAACTACTGCGAGAGACGTCGTAACACCGTGATGAGCCTCGAACGCCCCGAAGGGGCCCAGGCGGCCGAGCCGTCCGGCGGGCGGGCCCGGCGCAGGTCCAGGCGGGGCCTCGTCATCGCTGCCGCCGTCGTCGTGCTGTTCGGAAGTTCCGGATCCGTCTGGTGGATCGCATCCCAGGCCAGGACACCCGAGCAGCGTGCTTCGAACGCCGCGGCGCCGCCTCCCTCCCGGATCACGGGGAAGGTCTCCGACCAGCAGCTCGTCGAGAAGATGGAACTGACCGGGAAGGTCGAGACGGCCTCCCGGACGACCATCACCGGCGTCCAGCCGCAGGGCACCAGCCGCGCGGTCGTGACGGGCCTGCCCGCGACCGCGGGCAAGAGCCTCAAGGCCGGCGCGGTCGTCGCCGAGGTGTCGGGCCGGCCGGTCCTGCTCCTGCCGGGACGCTTCCCCGCGTACCGGGACCTGAAGGCGGGCGACAAGGGCCCGGACGTCCAGCAACTACAGCGCGCGCTCAAGCCCTTGTACGGGACAGCCGTGAACGGAACGTACGGCCAGGCCACCGTCGAGGCGGTGCGCAAGCTGTACGCGGCAGCCGGGTACGAGGCGCCTTCCGGGCAAGGGCAGGCGGGCGGCGCGACGGGCGGCGGTGCGAGCGGTGGCGGCGGCGCGCCGTCCGGCAGGTCCGCCGGCGCCGCCGCCCCCCGGGGCGGCGCGGAGACCGACGGCGGCACGGGCGCGGCCCCCGCTGCGAACGGAGCAGCGAGCGCGGCGCCCACCCGCGGCCCCGAAGCGCCACCCGCCTCCGGACCCGCCAAGCCCGGCGAGACGCTGCCGGCCGCGGAAGTCGCGTACGTCAGCACCCTCCCCGCCACCGTGGTGCAGGTCACCGCGGCGGTGGGCGACGCGGCCGACAAGCCGCTCGCCGTCCTCGGCAGCGGCGGCCGCCAGGTGCGGGCGACCCTCACCGCGGACCAGCGCACCCGGTTGCGCGACCTGCCGAACGACGCGGTCATCCGCTTCGGCACCGGCCCCTACGCGGGCCGGGAGGGCAGCCTGGGCTCCCTCCGCGGTTCCTCCGACGCCAAGGGCGGCGACCAGCAGGGCAACGCGAAGACCGGCGGGCAGGACGGCGGGGACACGTCCGGCACCGCGGGCACCGCGGGCGCGGCAAGCGGCAACGGAAACGGCGGTGGTGGCAGCGGCGCCGGCGGGGAGCAGTCCGAGGCGCTGTTCGTCCCCGGCGGCTCGGAGGCCGAGGAGGGGGCGGTCCAGCAGATCAGCGTCGAACTGCGGCGCAGCCCCAAGGGCGCGCTGACCGTTCCGGTGTCGGCCGTCTGGACCGACCTCGGCGGCTCGTCCACGGTCACCGTCACCGAGAACGGCAAGGAGCGCAACGTCCCCGTCGAGGTGCTGTTCACCCATGAGGGCCTCACCGCGGTCAACGCGCTCGACGCGGACCTCGGCACCGGCCAGAGCGTCGTCCTCGTGCGCCGTGGAAAGGCGGCGGACAGCTCCGAAGGGGGCAGCGATGGCTGATCCGGCCCCCGTCATCGAGATGGCCGGCATCGCCAAGACGTACCCGGGGCCGCCGCCCGTGCACGCGCTGACCGACGTCACGCTCGACGTCCGGCCCGGTCGGCTCGCCGCGATCGTCGGCCCGTCCGGCTCGGGGAAGTCCACGCTGCTGAGCGTGCTCGGGCTGCTCGACGTGCCCACCCGCGGCCGGTACCTGCTGGGGGGCAGGGACACCACCGACCTGTCGGAACGGGCCCGCACCGCCCTGCGGGCCTCGACGCTCGGCTTCGTCTTCCAGGCCTTCCACCTCGTCCCGCACCTGACCTGCGTACAGAACGTGGCCCTTCCGCTCGTCCACCTCGGCGTGCCCCGTGCCCGGCGGCGGCCGCAGGCCGTGGCGGCCCTGGAATCCGTGGGCCTCGGGCACCGGCTGGACGTCAGACCGACCACCTTGTCCGGCGGGGAGCGGCAGCGCGTCGCGGTCGCGCGGGCGATCGTCCACCGGCCCGCCGTCGTGCTGTGCGACGAGCCGACCGGCAACCTGGACACCGCGAACTCGGCCCGCGTCATGGACCTGCTGACCGGACTGGTCGCGCAGGACCGGGCCGTCGTCGTGGTCACGCACGAACCCGACGTGGCGGCCCGAGCCGACCGCGTGTTCAAGGTGGTGGACGGCCGTGTTTCGTAGCCGTGGGACGCGCGCGCCGTCCGCGGAGGGGACCGGGACGGGCATGGGCACGGCCGCTCCCCGGACGTCCGCGGCGGACCTGCTCGTGCAGGCGTTCCTCGCGCTGTTCGGCCGCCGGTTCCGCACCCTGCTGACGATGGTGGGCATCTCCGTGGGGCTGGCCGCGGCACTCGCCACGCTGGGTATCACCGCCAGTGCGGCCGGCGCCGTCTCCGACCAGTTCGACGCGCTCAAGGCGACCCGGGTGACGGTCAAGTACCCGTCGGAGCCCGTCGCCGGGATCCGGCCGCGGCCCGACGGCGGCGACACCCAGCGGGTACGCGGCCTCAACGGGGTCCGCACCGCGGGTCTCGTCAGCAAGGCCGGTGAACAGCCGGTGGTCTCCCGGCTGTCATCGGGCACGTCCAACGATCTGCCCGAGGGCTCGGTCCTGGCCGCGCAGCCCGAAGCACTGCTGGCCCTGTCGGCCGAACTCACGCAGGGCCGGTGGTTCGACACCGGACACGACGCGCGGCGGGAGCGGGTGGCCCTGATCGACACGGCCGCCGCGTCCCGGCTCACCGTCGACGGCGGCGCCGGCAACTCCGTGATCCACGTCAACGGCGTCCCGTTCAGCGTGCTCGGAGTCTTCCGCGCCCCCTCCGGCGACACGAACCTCACCGGGTCCGTGGTCGTCCCCTACTGGGCCGCCCTCCAGGACCCGGCCGGGCTGGGCTTCGCCCCCGCGGAAATGATCATCCGTACGGATCTGGGCGCCGCCGACCAGATCGGCGCCGAGGCCCCCTTCGCCCTGGCCCCGGGCGCCCCGGACAAGCTCGTCGCGCTGGTGCCGCCGGACCCCCGGTCCCTGCGCCAGGGCGTGGAGTCGCAGACCCGGGCCCTGTTCCTCGGACTGGCCGCCGTCTCCCTCGGCGTGGGCGCGCTCGGTGTCAGCAACACCGCTTACGTGTCCGTGCTGGAGCGGCGCTCCGAGATCGGCCTGCGCCGTGCCCTGGGTGCCTCCCGGCGGGCCGTCGCCGGGCAGTTCTGCATCGAGAGCGGTCTGGTCGGGCTCGCCGGCGGGGTCGTCGGCACGGTACTGGGCATCCAGATCACCGCCGTGACCTGCCTGGCGAAGGACTGGCTGGTGGTCCTCGACCCCGCCCTCACGTCGGCGGGGCCGCTGGTGGGCCTCGTGGTGGGTCTGGCCGCAGGGCTGTACCCGGCCCTGGCGGCCGCCCGCATCCTGCCCGCCGAGACCCTCCGGGCGGGCGTGTAGCCGGCGGGGGTGTGGTCGGCGGGCGGGTGGTTCAGCCGCGCTGGAAGAACTCCACCTCCGCGAGGGCGAGAGGGCGGTCCGTAGCCGATCCGGCGGGTTCCTGCAGGGTCAGCCGGATCGTGGTGGCGTCGCTGATGCCGAGGGGGAAGGTCTGGGGTCCGGGCTTGTCGCTGAGGACGAGCTTCTTGTGGACGGTGGTGCCGTCCCGGTCCGTCACCTCCATGTCGATGCGCAGCGCCCGTCCCTGCTTGGCGTACTCCTCGGGTGCGGGTGAGGCGCCGTTGGTGACGATCACGTCGACGAGGCGGAACGGCTTGCCGAAGGTGTACGTCACCGAGGCGCCGGGGGCGGGTGCGCCCCAGTAGCGGTTGCTGAGGCCGTCCGTGCTGTGGGCCACGGGGTGTCCGGGGAGCTCGGCGCTCGCCTGGACGCGGGTCGGGGTCACCGCCTTGGCCTTGCCGAGCTTGTCCCGGGTGTCCTCGATGAGGTGGCGTCCGGCCGGCAGCAGCAGGAAGGCGGCCGCGCACAGGGCCAGTACGACGGCCAGGACCACCAGGAAGCGGACCAGGCGGCCGGAGCCGGCCCGGGTGCGGCGGCGGAACGGCCAGACGGTCCGCCACCACGGCAGGGGGGCCGCGACGGTCGTGGGCGTCAGCGGTGTCGCACAGCGGCGGCAGAAGCGGCGGTCGGGCGGGTTGGGCGTGCCGCAGGCCGGGCACGGTGCGCCGGTGACGTCGTCGGCGGCCGGAAGGGGGCGTACGAGGGGGCGCGGCGCGACGGCCCTGGCGGGCAGCACGGGAGCCGGGGACGCTGCCGCTGGGGCGGCGGGCGGCCGCGGCGCCGGCGGCGCCGGGCGGGCCGGGGCCACCGGCGCGGGCGAGGCTCCCGCCCCGTCCGCGGCGCCGGACCCCGCGCCCGGACGGCGCTCGGCCCCTGCGGGGCCGGACCCGGCGTCGGCGTCGGCGCCGGCGCCGACGGGCGCGGTCGGGCCGGACTCGGCGTCGGGGCTGGCGGCCGAGGCCGGGGCGGGCCTCCTGCCCAGCCAGGACAACCACCGCTCCACCCGAGACGCGGCCTGCGCCCCGGCGGGGGCGGACGCCCCGGATCCCGCTCCCGCGGGCGCCTCTGCCCCGACGGCAGGTGATCCGGGCCCTTCCGAGTCCGTGCCCGTGCGCGGCGTGGCCTCCCGGGCTGTGCCCTGGCGGGCCCCGGCCCCGTGCGGGCTGCCGAACGCGCCGCCTTGAGCGGTGCCGCCTTGGGCCGCGCCCTGCAAGGGCGTCCCGACCTGAGAGGCACCCTCCCGGGCCGCGCCGCCCTGAGGCGTGGCCCCTTGGGGCGTACCGCCGTGGGCGGCGGTGTCCTGGGCCGCACCCGGCGGGGGCGTGTCGCCCTGGGAGGTGCCCGTCTGTTGTATGGCTTCCGGGGCCCTTCCACCGTGGGCCGGCCTCCGCAGGCCCATGTCGGCCTGAGGTGTGGCCCCTTGGGCTGTACCGCCGTGGGCGGCGGTTTGTGGGGCTGCGCCCCGCGGGGGTGTGCCGCCCAGGGGTGCGGACGTGCCGCCGTGAGGGGTGGTGCCCGTCTGATGCGGGTCCTGCTGAGCCGTCCCGGCCTGGGCCCCGTCGCTCTGGGCAGTGCCGGCCTGAGGGGTGGCTTCTTGAGCCATGCCCCCACGAGGTGCTCCGCCATGGGCTGTGCCCGGAGGGGGAGCCTCTTGGGGCGCCCCGCTGTGGCCTTCCTGGGTTCGGCCGCCGGGGGGCGCGCCAGCGCTGGGTGCGCCGTTCCCGGCCGCGTCCTTCTGAGGCCTGGTGCCCCGAGGGGCGGCTTCCCGGGCCTGCCCGCCCAGGGCCGTGCCGTCGGCAGGGGCGGCCTCTGGGGATGTGTCGCCGCGGCGGGTCGTCTCCTGGGCCGCGCCCAGTCGGGGTGTGTCGGCGCCGGGGGCGGCTTCCCGGGGCGTGCCGCCCCGCAGCGTGCCCTCCCGGGCTCGCCCACCTCGGGCGGGCCCGTCCTGGGCCGCGCCCTGTGGGGCCGTGTCGCCGTGCCGGGTGTCCTCCCGAGGCATCCCGTCCTCGGCCCAGCCGCTGTGGGCCGGGCGGGCTTGAGGGGCGTCCTCGGGGGCTGCGTCCCCGTGCGGTGCGTCCCCGCGCGGTGCGCCGCCTTGGGCCGTGCCCCGGAGGACGGGTCCCTGAGCTCGCCCGTCCTGGGCCGTGCCCTCGCCGGCGGTGGTCTCCGGGTGCGTTTCCGAGCCAGGGGCGGCTTCCCGGGCTGTGCCGCCCCGAGGGGTGGCCTCCTGGGACGGGCCGGCCTGGGCCGGGCCAGCGCCCGGTGGGGCTTCCTGGGCCGTGTCCTCCGGTGGTGTTGTGGCCCACCACGGGGTGGGCTCCTGGGCCCGGTCGTCCTGGCGGGTGGGGGAGGACCAGTTGAGGTAGGCGCCGCAGTTGGTGCAGAAGTCGTCCGTCGGGGTCGTGGACGCCCCACAGGCGGGACACGTGCGCATGGAGTCAGCTCCCTTCGGCCGTGGGCGGCCCGGGCAGGATCTCCACCCGGCATGCCGTGTGGACGGGGCACAGGCTGTGGACGAGGGCGCGGACCCGGTCCGCGTCCACCTCGTACGAGGCGCCCGGGCCGCGCGGCCACACCCGTACGAGGACCTCGCCGGCCGGCGCCGGGGTCGGCTCGGAGCCGGCCGTGCGGGACCAGGCGGCCGTGCCGTCGCCGCTGACGTCGGCGGACACGCCCAGGACCAGGCGCAGGGCCTCGACCAGGCCGCGCCGGGTGCCGCGCCACCGGTGGAGTTCCACCGCGCGGGCCACCGCCTCGCGCCGCAGTGCGGCCGGCCAGTCGGGGTCGTCCGCGCCGCCGACCCAGCAGGCCAGCCAGGCGAGGAAGTCGTCCGGGGCGAGCCGGGGGTCGAAGTAGGAGGGAAGGTTGTCGAGGGTCGTGAACACCGGGGCCAGGACCGTGTCCAGGCCGGCCGTGAACCGCTGGGCGAAGTCGTCGTCGGCGTACAGCGCGGGCAGTTGCCCGCCGATCGGGTGCCGGCTGGGCAGGCCGGGTACGGCGGCCCGGCTCATTCGCCCGCCTCCGGCTCCGTCACGACCACCTGGTGCTGGTAGGAGAAGACGAGCGTGCCCGCGCCGATGCCGATGCGGTCGACGGGGGCGCCGCGCCGTCCCGTGATCGGATCCGCGGCGAACATCCGGATCTCCTCCACCAGGACGTCCCCGACGGCGCGTTGCAGTACGCCGAACACCTCGCCGTACTGCACGGGTCGGCCGAACGGCCAGCCGGTGCCGTCGGGTCCGCCGTGCAGCGGGTTGAGGTGCCGGTACAGCGCGGCGAGTGCCGCGTCGCGCACGCGGTCGGCGTCCGCGGCGGGTGCCGACAGCCGGGCGACGACGGTGATGCCCTGGTAGACGGGCGGTTCCACGACGAGGCTGGTGCCGATCAGGCGCCGTTCGTCGAGGGTGTCGGTGATCGCGGTGAGGACCTGGTCGGAGGGGATCAGCTGCTCGAAGCGGAGCCGGTCGCCCTCGTCGGCGACGGCGTCGGGCACCACCAGGACCCGTACCGAGCCGGCGCCGCGTCCGCCGTCCGTGGCGGGCAGGCAGCGGACGCGGCGTACCGAGGGCGCCGCCCGGCGGGCGATGATCTCGTAGTCCTCGGCGGTCACGGCGCGTTCCTGCATGCGCAGGGCGTCCGGGGCGCGCAGCTTGGCGTTGTCGACGGTCTCCCCGGCGACGCCGCCGCGTGCCGCCTCCCGGTTGGTGACACGGGCGACGTACGGGACGGAGCTGCGCAGTACGGAGATCGCGCCGCGCGAGACGTTGCCGGCCGGGCCGCCGCCCGTGCGGTGGCGGGTCACGCGGATCTGGGAGCCCTTGGGCGGTACGGCGCCGCAGGCGCGCAGGGTGCCGTCGGCCTCGCGCAGCACCGGCGGGAAGGAGAACTCGCCGGTGGTGGCGTCGACGCGGACGTGCCGGTCGTCGGGTCCGGAGCGGCCGAAGTGTTCGACGACGTCCCAGCGCTGCCAGCCCTCGGGGGAGGACACCTCCACCACCGGGGGTTCCCCGTCGAGCAGTACGGGCGGCCGGCCGAGGCGGAAGCTCTGCCCGGCCACGCCCTCCGACACGCCGAGCGGTACGTCGGCCACGCGCTCGGCGTGTTCCACGGTCATGGTGCCGCCGACGGTGAAGACGGCGGCTTCGCGGACGGTGGGGGACTCGGAGTAGAAGGGCTGGCCGGGCTCGGGCTCGGTGACCCGGCAGCGCAGCCAGCCGGCGCGGGTTCCGCTGATCACGGACGCGGTGTGCCCGGCGGGCACGTACACGATGATCTCGCCGGGCCGGTTCAGGCCGCCGGTGCTGTCGGAGTCGGTGGCGCAGCGCTGCCAGCGGCCGCCGTCCCAGGCCTCCCACACCAGCGGGGGCTGGCGCGGGTCGACGCCGACGCCTTCGACGCGGCTGTCCAGGCGTACGGCGACGACGCAGCGCGGCACGGCCGTCGGGAGGCCGAAGAGCAGGGCGTCGCCGGGTTCGGGCGTCGCCTGGAAGCACGGTATGTCGCGGCCCTCGGTGAGGGCGCCGGTCCGGTCGGCGGGCTCGCCGGCGCGGGGCGCGGTGACCAGCCTCGTCAGCTCGCTGGGCAGGATCCGTAGGTCGTCGGTGGTGGCGAAGACGACGGCTTCCTCGGTGTCGCCGGCCGCGGTCGCGACTTCGGTCGTCACCTCGGTGCCCGCGGGCAGGGTGACGGTGTCGGGCTGGGGGGCCGACAGCCAGAAGTCGACGTCGGCGCAGGCGGCCGAGGGCGGGTACAGCTGGATGCCCAACAGGTCCAGGAACGCCAGGTAGTTCTTGTCCGGGACCCGGTTGAGCCGGTAAAGGAGCTGGTCGACGAGGTAGGCGAACGTCTCGATGAGGGTGACGCCCGGGTCGGAGACGTTGTGGTCGGTCCACTCCGGTGCGCGCTGCTGCACGTACCGCTTCGCCTCGTCGACGAGCTGCTGGAACCTTCGGTCGTCCAGGTTGGGGGAGGGCAGGGCCATCAGTCCGCGACCATTTCCTCGGCCCCCTCCTCGGAGGGGATCGTGTAGAAGGGGAAGACCAGGTTGCGCCGGTCGTTGGTGGTGCGCACCGTGTAGTGCACATCGATGTAGAGGGTGCCCGCCTCGACGGCGTCGAAGGCCACGACGACGTCGTCGACGGTGATCCGGGGCTCCCAGCGTTCCAGGGCCTCGCGGACCTGCTGGGCGACGCGGCCGGCGGTGTCGCCGTCGCCGGGGGCGAAGACGTACTCGTGGATGCCGCAGCCGAAGTCGGGCCGCATGGGGCGTTCGCCGGGGGCGGTGCCCAGGACGAGGCGGATGGCCTCTTCCAGCTCGCGTTCGCGTTCGACCATGGCGATCCCGCCGGTCGGTCCGACGCGCAGCGGGAACGCCCAGCCGCGGCCGATGAACCGTTCGCTCATCACATGCCTCCGATCAGGACGTCCATGGCGCCGGTGAGGACCTGTGCGCCGCATGCGGTCTGGTCGCGGGCCCGGGCGGCGGGCAGGCCGCCGATGAGGACCGTTCCCGTGGTGAGGGCGGCCGGGTTGGGGACGATCACGTTGGCCGGGCCGAGGGCGGCGTGCGGCGGGACCACGCAGACGTGCAGGCTGCCCACGACGGCGGCGGGCCGGCCGCCGATCAGCACCGTGGCCACCGCCGCGGCGGCGCCGGGCGGCGGCGTGGCGAGCAGGCCACCGTGGTTGATGGGGTCGCCGGTACGGGCTGCGGCTGGCATCGGGGGCTCCTCGGGGACGGCGGTCGTGGTGCGGGGGCGGGCGTGCGGTACGGGTGCGGGTGCGGGTGCGGTCGGCGGGGTCAGTTGATGCGGATGAGGCGGGCCTTGAGGACGGCGAGCAGGCCGCCGTTGACCGTGACGTCCGAGGTTCCGGACACCTTCACCGACCGGCCGCCGATGCTGACCCCGGCGGTGCCGTCGATGTCGACCTGGCGGCCGGACACCTTCACGGTGCCCTTGCGGGCGTCCAGCGTGATGCCGTCCTTGTCCATGAGGACGGAGGTCAGCGGCCGGCCCCGGCCCGCGTACACGGTGAGTTCGATCCGGTCCCGGCGGTCGTCCATGCGTACTTCGAGGCGCTCGTCCCCGGTCACCAGCCGCAGCCCGGAGGGGCCCGGCGCCGCCGCGTCCAGCAGTTCCACGCGGTGGCCCGAACGCGACACGATCGAGCGGCGGTTGACCTTGCCACTGGTCTTGTCGATCAGCGGCACGTCGTGCGGTGAGGGCTGGTCCACGCCGTTGTAGAGGCCGCCGATGACGTACGGGCTGTCGAGCAGGCCCTGCTCGAAGCCGACCAGCACCTCGTCGTTGACCTCGGGGCTCACGACGCCGCCGCCGCCCTTGCCGCCCCACTGGACGGTACGCACCCAGTCGGTGACGTAGGTGTCGTCCAGCCAGGGGAACTTCAGCCGTACGGCGCCGCGTTGGGAGCCGTTCGGTTCGCGTACGTCCGTCACCACGCCGATCGCGAGGCCGGGGATGCGCGGCCCGCGCCCGGGCGCGTTGGCGCCGGTCACCAGGCCGGTCAGGGAGCGGTCCGGGCTGGCGCTGACCCACACGGTGGTGCGGAAGCCGCCGTGCGGCTCCAGCACGTGCTGGACTGCGGTGGCCGTGTACCGGCCGGAGAACGCCTGCCCGACGTTGCCGAGGGCGACCGGTTTGCCGGCCCTCAGTAGCGGGTTGCCCTCGGCCACGGCCTCCAGTTCGCCGAAGCCGGAGCTGATCTGGGCGGCCGTGGCCTTGGCGACCGCCGTCGTCTCGGCCTGCGTGCGGTAGGGGGTGTCGGTGACGGACACGGCCGCCGCCCCGAACCGTGCGGCGGTCTGCGGGCCGAGGCCCGGCACCACCGTGTCGCTGACCACGGACGGCTGCTCGGCGACGAGCGGCCGCTTCGTGGTCACGTCCCAGCCGCGGACCTGCACCTTCGAGGCGCCGTCGGCGGCCGTCAGCGCGGCGCGCAGGGCGAGGAGGTTGCGCCCGTATTCCAGGACCATCGGGTCACGGACCGCCGACGTCGACGGGGCGGGCGCTCCCGACGCCTTCACGGGCCGGGTGAACTGCAGGATCCCCTGGTCGTCGACGCGTACCTGGGCGCCGCTCTCCCCGGCGAGGAACTGCAGGAAGTCCCAGTCGGAGACGTTCGCCTGGGACAGCTGCTTGTACGTGACCGGCGCGGCCTCCACCTTCCCGACGGCGAGGCCGGCGCCGGCGGCCACCTTGCGGACGATGGCGGCGGCCGTCATGTTCCGGTACGCCACCACCTTGCGGCCGCGCTGGAGGCGGTGCGCCTTGGAGTAGGCGCGTACGACGGTGAACGAGCCGGTGCGGTCCCGGTCGATCTCCAGGGCCGTGACCTCGCCGTTGAAAAGCCGCTCCCGTGACTGGCCCTTCACGGTCGCCACCGACACCCGCAGCGGGGTGCCGATGGTGACGCCGGTGGCGCGCAGGAACTCGTGGTCGGGGTCGCGGTAGGTGAGCACCGCGGTGTCGGGCAGGCCCACGTTCTCGTCGACCACGCAACTGACCAGCTGTGCCGCCCAGATCTGCGGCAGCTCGCCGGGGGCTTCCACGACGGGGTCGGCCGCGAACGACCGCCCTCCGGGCTCGGACCCGCTCACCGCTGTTCCTCCTCGCCGTGCTGGTCCCGCGTGCCCGGCACCACGATCTCGCTGCCGGGGACGAGGACCATCGGGTCGTCTATGCCGTTGGCCTCGGCGATGACCCGCCAGGCCGTCGCGTCGCCGTATTCGCGCCAGGCCAGCATGGCCAGGCTGTCGCCCGCCACCACGGTGTGCGTGCTGCGGGCGGTGCGTGAGCCCGAGGTCGGGTTCTGGCCGGGCGGGTCGACGCTCGCCTCCTCGATGGACAGCGAGCAGGTGGCCCGGAGCGGCTTTCCGTCCACGTCGAAGAGCGTGTACGACACCGACAGGTTCGACAGGACCCCGTCGAACGAGGTCGTGCGCGCGCTGCCCCACTCGAAGCGCACCCAGGGGCTCGCCGGCTTCTTGCGGCCGAGGCTGGCCGGGGTCGGCACGCACGCCTTCATCAGCTTCTCCACCGCCTGCTCCACCGAGTTGTCGTGGGTGGCGGTGGCGTCGAGGAACACGTCCAGGCTCAGCGTGCGCGGGCCGCTGCCCACGAACTCGGGCAGCGCCGACTGGCCCGCCATCCGGGACGGGGAGCGCCGCCATTCGGTGGTCTTGCCCAGTTGCAGGGTCGACGGGTTGAACTGCAGGTCGAGCCGGGCGATCGTCCCGCCGGGCTTGGCGCCGACCGAGGCCGGGGGCTCCTTGAGGGTGAGCTGGGCCCGGGCGCGGCTGGCGCGTGCCGAGGATGCCATGCCGTGGACTTCCTTCCGGGGCGGCGGGGAACGGGACGACGGGGAGGGGGAGTTGGGGGAGGAGGCGGGAGCGGGAGTCGGGGTGTCAGGAGGGCAGCAGGCCCGCGTGGGCGATCTCCAGGGTCTCCACGGCCGCCGCGGAGTTGGCGGGGTCGAAGGACGGCCCCTGCCAGCGCACCGGGACGATCCCGAAGACCTGCCAGCTGATGATCCGGCTCAGGTCGGGCCGCAGCGCCACGATCTCGCCGTCCTTCGGTTCGACCCGCCGCAGCGTCTCGTCCAGCCAGCGGCCGATCTTCGCCGTGTCGGCGGTGACGGGCCGGGTGAGGGTGATGTTCGACCAGGTCACGCGGCCGGGCAGCTGCCAGGTGAAGCCGTTGTTGCCGCCCTCGGCGTAGCTCTCCATCTCGACCTCGGCGCCCATGCCCGAGCAGGTGTGGAAGGCGCCCAGGTCGTTGCCGCCGATCGCCAGCCGGAAGAACACGCTGGTCGCGAAGATGTTGTCCGTCATCGGTCCGTCGTCCGTTTCTCGTTCGTACGTGTTCTCAGCGGCGGCCGTCGAAGGGCCTGCCCGCGCGTTCCCGGCCGCGCCGCAACTCGGTGCGCAGGAGGCGGGCGACCGGGTCCAGCAGACGACGCGCCAGGTCGTCCAGGTCGAGGTCGCCGCCGCCGTGCGGCGGTGCGTCGCCGGGAGTGGCGCGGGCGGGGCTGCTCCGGCCGGAGCCGGAGGTGGAGGTGGACGTGGACGTGGCCCGGCCCGGGCTGGTCCGGCCGCCGCCCGTATCGCGCTGGACGGGAGGCGGGCCGCCGCTCGCCGGGGGCGGCGGGGGCACGGGCGCCCCCGAGGCGGCGGGGGCCGAGCTCCTGGCCCGTACGACGGGCACGGACCCGGCGGCCGGGGCCGCCGGGGCCGGCTGGACCACGAGCGGCGGGGTGTACGGGCCGGTCACGGGCAGGGGGGCCGCCGTGCCACGGGCCGCAGGCGACGCGGGCGCCGGGCGCACGGGGCGTGCCGGGCGCGGGGGTACGGGCGCCGGGGTGTGCCTGCCGTCGGCGGCGCGCTGGACCTGTGGAGTCTGCGATTGCCGCGTCTGCCGGGGTGCGGCGGCGGACGGGGCGGACCAGCGAGCCGGGACCACGGGGCGGCCCGCCGGGCGGGGGCCGGGGGCGGCGGCCGGCGCGGCCCCCATGCCCGCCACATCAAGGGTGCCGAGCGACAGGGGCCGAGCCGCCAGGAGCTGGAGCGCCCGGGGCGCGGCCGCCGCGTCCGGCGAGGCCGTCCCACCGACGGCACGGGCGGCGACGAGCGGGACCGGGCCCGAACGCCGCGGGGCGGCGGTGGCCCGCTGGGCGGGCGGACGCGCCCCCGTCGGCCCACTGGTACGTGGCTGGGTGGCGGGCGCGCCCACCCCCAGCAGGGGCATGTGCCCCCGGGATCCGGAGGTGGGGGCTGCCGAGGCGGGTACGGCGGCACTCGCCGGCATCGACGGCAGAGGCGCCCCGAGACCACTGCGCAGACGCGGCGCGGCGGGCTCTGCCTGACGCTGCACGGTCGGCATGACCGGAGCGGCCGGCCCGGCGATCGGCTTCGCCGGAGTCGCCGTGGGCGGCTCGCCGAGGGGTGCGCGGGTCCGCGTCGGCTGTGCCGGTGTTTCCGGGGCCGGGCCGTTGCCGGTGGGTTCTGCTTGGCGCTGCACGGTGGGCATGGCCGGGGTCGGGGTGGTGGCCGTGGCGGGGGGCGCCGGTGTGGCCGTGGGCGGCAGTTCGGTGAGCGGTGCGCCGAGGGGTGCGCGGGTCCGCGTCGGCTGTGCGGGTGTGTCCGGGCCCGCCACACCGGTCGTGGGTTCTGCCTGCCGCTGCACGGTGGGCATGGCCGGAGCCGGGGTTGCGGTGTGCGGCGGAGGGGTGGGCTGTACCTGTGTCCCGGGACCCGCCACACCGGCCGTGGGTTCTGCCCGGCGCTGCACGGTCGGCATGGCCGGGGACGGGGCCGCCGCCGTGGCGGGGGTCGCCGGGGTCGCCGTGGGCGGGAGTTCGGTCAGTGGTTCGCCCAGGGGCGCGCGGGTCCGCATCCGCTGGACGGGAGTCTCCGGGGCGGCGCCTGCGGGCGCGGCCGCCGAGGCTTCTGCCTGCCGCTGCACGGTCGGTACGGCAGGGGCCGGGCTCGGCGGCGGGGCCGTGACCGGTGACTTGGTGACCGGCGACTCCGTGAGCGGCGAGCGGGTGCGCTGAACCGGCATCTGCGGGGCGGCCGGGCCCGCCCCAGAGGGTTCCGCCTGCCGCTGCACCGTCGGCATGGCCGGTGCCGGGCCCGCCGCTACGGGGCTCGACGGCGCCTGCACTGCCGGGAGTTCGGGGAGGGAGGTGCCGAGCGGGGGGCGGGTCTGCGCCCGCTGTTCGGGCGCGCCCGGGGCGGTGTCCGGCGCGGCGGAGGGGAGTACGGGCAGGCGGCGCCGGGGCGTGGCAGGGACTCGCGCGGTGGTGAGCGCACGCCCGACAGGGCGCGGCCGCACCGGGGTGGTCGCCCCCTCGCCCGTACGGCCGGGCCGGGCGTCCCCGGGGGCAGCGGTGCGCTGGACGGCCGGGCGGGGCACGGCTTCGGCGGATGCCCCGGGGACCACCGCGATGCGGCGGACCACGGGAAACAGCGCAGGCGAGGCCGCCGTACGGCCGGGTTCGGCAGAGGAGCCGGCGGCCCGCTGTACGGCAGGCGTGGATGTCCCGAGCACGGACGCGGAGTGGGTGGACGTGATGCCCCGCGTACCGGCCGAGGCCGCCGACCCATCCGGCGACCCGGATCCGGATCCGGCCGGCGTCGCGGCGCCGGAGCCCGCCGCCCGGGCCCGTCCGCGCTCGGCGCCGCCAGAGCGCGCGCCCGCATCCGACGCGGACGAGGACGAGGACGCGGATGCGGGTGTGCCGGATGCGGGCGCGGGCTGCGGATCCGGGGACTGACCCGGCAAGCCCGAGTGCCGGGAGCCGGGCGGCGCCGTCGCCCGCGACACAGGCGCGCCCGCGTCACCCCGGGCGACGGCACGCGAGACGGCACGCGAGACGACCGGCCCCGGCCTGCCGGTGTTCGCGCCGCGGTCCGCAGCCTGCGTCGGCCGTACGGTGTTCGGGGCGGGCGTCGTCGGGCTCGGCGAGGCGGCGCCGGGCCGCGTACGGCGCGAGATGTGCGGGGCGTGCGGGGTGTCGCGTACGGGCCCCGCCCCGGGCTCCGGCTCCGCGCCGGGCTCGGTGGGCAGCGCCCGCAGCAGCAGCGGGCCGCCGCCGCTGTGGGTGGGGCGGCCGGCGGCGGGGCGGGCGACCCCGCGTACGAGACCGGCGGGCGCGGACGGCAGCAGGGCGTGGGCGAGCCCGGTGTCGAACGACGGGTCGCGCCACGCGGCCAGGCCGGAGCGGAAGGCGAGCCCGTCGCTGACGCCCAGGGCCGCGCGCGACACGGTCAGCAGCGGTGGCGCGGTCATGCGCCAGCCGCCGTCCCAGTCGCCGGGCACGGCGGGTCCGGCGACCGGCGCGGCGGGTCCGGCCACCGGCGCGGCCGGGGTGTCCTGAGCCGTGCCCGCCCCAGCAGCAGTGGTGTCCGGCACGGCGGTGCGCCGACGCAGCCTGTCCCGCCATGCCATCTGCTCAACCGCCTTCGTTCACACGGGTGTTGATACGAGCTATCTCGGTGACCCAGTCCTGGCGCTCGCCGTGGGTCAGGTCGAGGATCTCGTCGCGCCGCCAGTGGAAGTGGTAGGCGATGTACGCGATCTCCTCCCGGAGCCGGGGGAGCGCGTACGTCACGATTCCCCCAGGCGCCCACCGGAGAGGTCGACCTCGAAGCCGCCGTCGCAGTGCGGGCAGGTGACCGCCGCGCGGGTGTGGCCCTCGCTGTTGACGCGCCGGTAGAAGTCCTGGAGGAACGCGACGTCGGTCGCGTACATCCGCTCGACGACCCCGGCGTGCACGTCGGTGATGGTGCCGAGCCGGGTGATCACCTGGCTCAGCAGCACCACGCTCAGGTACGCCGGGTTCTCCTTGACCCGCAGGTCGATCTGCGGGCGGAGCTCGTCGCGCGCGGTGGCCAGGCGCATCGCGCCGTGCCGGTGCACCGTGCCCGCCTCGTCCACGTAGCCGCGCGGCAGCTCGAACTCGAACTCCGTGCGCAGCCCGTGGTCCTCGCGCGGGGCCGGAGCGGCGGCGGCCGGGGGTGCCGCCGCCTGCTCCGGGGCCTGGGCGGGCGCCGTGACCTGGAGGATCTCCTCCAGGCTGCCCGCGGTCACGGTACGGCGCCTCATTCGACGATGATCTCCTCGAACACGATGGTCACGGACTCGGTGGCCGCGGCGGACTCGCCGGCCTTGAGGGACGGGCCCTCCCACTTGGAGGCCCAGCCCTGCATCAGCTGGATGCGGCGGATGGTCGCGCCCGTGGAGTCCTTGATCTCGATCGTGAGGTTCTGTCGCGCGGTGTCGACGGCGCCGTTGTTGAGGGTCTCCTTGATCCACTTGGTGAACTCGCTGCTCTTGTCGAGTCCCCGGGTGATCGTGACCTCGCCCGCCTGGCGTGCGCCGGGCTGCTTGCGGATGATCTGCTTGCCCTCCGCGCTGACCTGGCGGACCTCGACGACCTCTTCCTCGACGGTCAGGCCGCTGATCTCCTGGATCGATTCGACCAGGTAGCCGCCGAGCTGCACGCCGAAGATATGGGTGGAAAGAGCATCGCCCTCTGCCATGACTGTCCTTCACCTTTCCTTGCTGCTGCTGGTCCTGCCGGTGCTGCCGCTTGTGTCGCTGCCCCGGAGGGTCACTCGTCGACGAGGCTGGTGCTGTCGGAGAACTGGGCCAGCCGGAACACCACGAACTCGGCGGGCTTGACCGGTGACACACCGATCTCACAGACCACGCGGCCCTGGTCGATCGACTCCTGCGGGTTGTTGTCCCGGTCGCACTTGACGTAGAACGCCTCCGCCGCCGTCCGGCCGAACAGGGCGCCACGGCGCCACTCCTCCGTCAGGAACGCGGTGACGTTGCGCCGGATGCTGGACCAGAGCCGGTCGTCGTTCGGCTCGAAGACCACCCACTGCGTGCCCAGGAGGATGGACTCCTCCAGGTAGTTGAAGAGGCGGCGCACGTTCAGGTAGCGCCAGGCCGGGTCGGAGGAGAGGGTGCGCGCGCCCCAGATCCGGATGCCGCGGCCGGGGAAGGCCCGTACGCAGTTCACGCCGATCGGGTTGAGCAGGTCCTGTTCGCCCTTGCTCAGGCGCAGTTCCAGGTCCACCGCGCCGCGGATCACCTCGTTGGCGGGGGCCTTGTGCACACCGCGCTCGGCGTCGCTGCGCGCCCAGACGCCGGCGATGTGGCCGCTCGGCGGGACGGTCGTGTTGCGGCCGGCGGCCGGGTCGAAGACCCGCACCCACGGGTAGTAGAGGGTGGCGTAGCGGGAGTCGTAGCCCGCCTCGTCGTTGCGCCAGGTGCGCACCTGCTGGGCGGAGAGGCCGGGCGGGGTGTCGAGGACGGCCACCCGGTCGCCCATCTGCTCGCAGTGGGAGATCACCGCGAGCTGTACGGTGCGCACGCCCTCGGCGTCGATGTCGCCGCGCTCGTAGGCGCTCATCAGGTCCGGGACCGCGACCATGGTGATCTCGTCGATGGTCTCCAGGCCGGCGAAGCCGGTGCGGGCGGCCGGGTCGCCGACGTACTCGGCCGGGTCGAGCCGGGACACGGTGCCGTTGCCGGTCGCGGCGGGTACGGCCGTCGGGGTGTCGGGCAGGGCCAGGGTCTGGACGGCGGGCCGGGTCTGGGCGGCGGACCGCTGCTCGGTGACCTCGATCAGCTTCGAGGCGCGCGCCTGGGTGACGAGGTAGCCCTTGACGTTCTTGCGGGCGGAGACCTCGAAGGTCTCGGCGACCTGCTCGCCCTGGCGGACCAGGAGCTTGAAGCGGTCCTCGGGCGGGTTCTCCCCGTCCGCGTCGGCGATCTCCACGGACACGCCGCTGACGCCCGGACGCGCCGTGATCAGGAAGCCGCCGAGCTCGACGGGCTCCGCCGCGCGGGGCTGGGGGACCGCTCCCGTGGCGGCCGGTGCGGTGGAGGCGCCGCCGCGGTCGGATCCGCCGATGCGGACGACGTACGCGGCGCCGCCGCCGTTGGCGAAGTAGCCGTAGACGGCGTGGGGCAGGTAGGTGCCCTCGGTGAAGCCGCCGAAGTGCTGGGAGTACTGGTCCCAGCTGGTGACCAGCGTCGGTTCGTGGAAGGGCCCGCTCTGGGCGAACCCGACGAACGCGGCGACGGCGGTGCCGACCCCTTCGATCGGGCGAGCACCGGACTGCACCTCCTCCACGTACACGCCCGGGGTGAGGTACGTCGGCATGCTCGCTCCTTCGTCACGGCTTGCAATCAGGTCTGGTCACAGCCTCGTGCGCGGGCGACGCGGTCGGCAGGGGCGTGTGGACCTGGTCAGGGGCAAGTGCGCTGCCCCCGTGGTCGTTTCCGCCGGGCCGGCCAGGCAGACCGCACGCCTCCCCTCGCACTGCCCCTGCACCCGCATGCCCTGCGCCACGCCCGCCCCAGCCGCCCGCCCTGCGCAGCGGCCGCCCCGCCCCGCCCGGCCGGCCGCGGCTCAGACGTCCGTGACCTGGCCCAGGTACGGTCCGAACTCGCCCTCCAGGACCAGGCGTCCGAGCTTGCGGTACTCCTGGGCGACGGCGGTCATCACCTGGCGCATGGTCAGCGGTCCACCCGAAGCGGCCGCGAAGTAGGCGGCCGTCACCGCGCAGGACCGGATCGAGCCGCCGGCCAGTTCGAACCGGTCGGCGCAGAAGTCGAGATCGACGTCTTCGGCGCGGGGCAGCTGGTCGCCCAGGCAGCGTTCCCACAGGGCCCGGCGCTGGGCGGCGTCGGGCACCGGGAAGTCCGCGATCACGTCGAGGCGGCGGGTGAACGCCTCGTCGAGGTTGGCCCGCAGGTTGGTCGTCAGGACGGCGATGCCGTCGAAGGACTCCATCCGCTGGAGCAGGTAGGCCGACTCCATGTTGGCGTGCTTGTCGTGGGAGTCCTTCACGTCCGAGCGCTTGCCGAAGATCGCGTCGGCCTCGTCGAAGAGCAGCACCGCGTTGACGGCCGACGCCTCCGTGAAGATCCGTTCGAGGTTCTTCTCGGTCTCGCCGACGTACTTGTCGACGACCGTCGACAGGTCCACCACGTACAGGTCCATGCCCAGGTCGGCGGCCACCACCTCGGCGGACATGGTCTTGCCGGTGCCGGAGGAGCCCGCGAACAGGGCGATCACCCCGCGTCCGCGGCCGCCTCCGGGGCGCATGCCCCACTGGCCGAGCACCTGGTCGCGGTGGCGTGCGCGTACCGCGAGTTCGCGCAGCCGGCGGTGGGTGGGGGCGGGCAGCACCAGGTCGTCCCAGCCCACGGCGGGCTCCACCCGGCGGGCGAGGCGGGCCAGGCCCGCGCCGTTCTGGGCCCGTACGGCGGCGCGCAGGTCGGCGGGGGAGACGGGACGGCCGTCGAGCGCGGCGGTGCGCGACGCGGTGTCGGCGGCGCGCCGCAGCTGCCCGGCGTCGAGGCGGTGCGCGGACACGGACCGGGCGAGCGCTTCGACCGCGCCGGCCTCGGCTGCCGGGCCGGCCTCGCCGGCCTCGCCGGCCTCGCGCGCCCCGCCCGCCTCACCGCACTGCTCCCCGTGCTCGGCGGCGGCCCGTTCCAGTGCGTACCGCCAGCGCACGGCCTGCCGGTCGGGGGAGGGGGCCGTCACGGGCAGGGAGACGGGGGTGGCGGCCGCCCAGGCGGGCTCCCAGCCGCTCGTGCCGTGCGTGAACAGGGGGATGCCGCGCAGCACCGTGCACAGCGTGCGCAGTACGTGGGCCCGCTCGTCGGGCCTGTCGGGCAGGTCCTCCAGCGGCCCGAGCAGCACACCGGCGCCCAGCAGCCGCGCCTCGCGGGCCGCGGCGCGGGCGAGTGCGGGCAGGGCGCGGGCGTGGTGGGTCAGCGCCGCCGGGTCCAGGACCAGGGGGTGCAGCCCGCGGGCCCGCAGGGCGGCGGCGGCCAGGCCCTCGGGGTCGCCGCCGCGTGTACGCAGGTGGACGTGGCCGGTGCCGCTCAGGGCCGCGGCGGCGGCCCGGTGCAGCTCGTCGGGGTCGACGGCCGGGTCGTCGGCGGCTTCGCCGAGCACCTCGGCCAGCTGCTGATCGGGCGCGGCGTAGCCGAGGAGGTGGGCGGTGACCCGGTCCGGTACGGCCAGCACCCGGGACAGGGGAGGTCGTTCGGGTTCGGTGACCTCCAGCAGCCCGCCCGCGACGAGCGGTGCGCCGGGCGCGAGCCGGAAGCGTGCGGCGGCGACCCGGCCGCGGCCGCACAGTTCGAGGGCGAGCCCGACGGTGGGCCGGCGGCGCGTCAGGTCGTCGTTGAGGTAGCCGTAGAGCCGTTCGAACCGGGCGTCCAGGTCCGGGGCGAGCGCGACCAGGAGCAGGTCCACGTCCAGCGGCTCCAGGCCGAAGCGCGTGGCGAGCACGTCCAGTGGTGAGCTGGGCGGCGGCGGGCCGGCCGCGGCGAGCGCGGGCAGGTCCGGGGCGGGTTCCCCGTCCAGGATCCGGTCGACCGCCTCGGGCGTGAGGTACTGGCCCCGGTAGGGGTCGTCCGGGTCGGGGTCGACGGCGCGCCGCAGCTCCACGGCCAGCCGGACCCGTTCCTCGACGAGCCGGAGCCGTGCCCACAGGTAGGGGACCCCGCCGTCCACGTCCCGTTCCGGGTCAGGCACGGGGGCCGGGGCCAGGGCCGGGGCCGGGGGGTGGAGGGTGTGCGTCACGGCTGGCGTTCTCCTCGTCGCCGGCGGGCGGGGGCCTTGGGCCGTTCCCGGGACCCGCCGAAGCCTTCCGGCCCCGGTGCGCCCAGCTCGACGTAGCGCAGTCGGCGCGGGCTGCCGTCGCCGTCCCCGCCCGGCCCGGCCTGCGGTACGGAGTTCACCACGAGGCCCTGGGTGACCGGCGCGGCGGTGACCTTGCTGATACCGGCCAGCGGGGCCTTCACGCGCAGCCCGAGGGACGGCTTGAGTTCGCCGCCCAGCGCCGACCACACGTCGGAGGCGGCCGGCGCGTCCATTCCGGTGCCGCCCGCGTCCACGTCCACGAGCAGGCCGAGGTCGGCGAGCGTGCCGGTGAGCAGACGCGGCGGCAGCGTGTCGGTGTTCACCAGGCAGGAGAGCACCTGCGACAGCAGCCGGTGCTCGTCCTGCGGCCGGCCCGCCCAGGCGGTGACCAGGTACGTCAGCTCGAACCAGCGCGGCGGGGTGCGGCGCGCGACGACGAAGCCGTCCGCGTCGTACACCTCGCCCGCGCCGCTGCCGCGCCGGGTCGGGTCCTCCCGGATGTCGTACAGGAACACACAGACGGTGGGCGCGCTGCGGCGGGCCGCCCAGTCCCGGGTCGGCGCGTCGAAGACGACCTCGACGCCCGACGCCTCCAGGCCGGACTCCGCCAGCAGCCGCCGCAGCCCTTCGTCGACCTCGTGGATCACCGGCGGGCCACCTCGTCCGGCGGCTGCACCGTGCCGTTGACCACGAGGAAGTCGGTCTGCACCGGGGAGAAGCCGGGTCCGCTCGCGGTGATGACGCGGGGGCCGGTCTGGTCCTTGGCGAGGATCAGCAGCTGGCCGATGAACGTGCCGTCGGCCTGCGGGTGGGTCGGCGCCGCCGCGGCGGTGATGCCCGGCTTCCACGCGAACCGCACCGGCGCGCCGGGCGGGAAGTCCTCGCCGCGTACCGAGGTGACGAAGCCGGGCCTGCCGACCGCCGGGACGGCGACGATGCGCGGCTGGAGGATGCGCAGCTGCTGCTGGGCGGTGTTGTCACCGGGGTCGGCGTCCGTGCCGGTGGTGGTGAGGGTCGCGGTGACACGGCCGGTGAGCGCCTTGTCGGGGCTCAGGACGACCCGCAGGACGTTGCGGGCGCCCGGTGCCAGGTCCGGCAGCGCGCACGTCCAGTTCTGGTCGCAGCCCGGCGGCGGCCCGTCGTGGGGGACGCCGTCGGGCAGGCCGATGCGCAGCCGCAGGCCGGTGGCCAGGGCGCTGCGGCCGTTGGCGACGGTGTAGGTGACGACGACGCGGCCGCCGACGTAGCCGGGATTGGGCTGCGCGGTGATGCTCACGCCGGGGCCTGCCTTGGGTGCGGGCGGCTGCGGCGGCGCGGGCGGGACCGTCGGGGTGGGCGTCGGAGCCGGTGCCGGCGGGGGCGTCGGCGTCGGTGTGGGTGTCGGCGTGGGCGTCGGCGTCGGCGTCGGCTTCGGGGGTACGGGGGCTTCGCGCACCGGCACCACGGTCCGGCCGGCGTTGTCGCTGGGGCGGGGGTCGAGGACGGTGCCGGTGACCGACCACTCCACGGGCTGCTCGCCGGGGATGACGCCGGTGAGGGTCACCGTCACCGGGACGGTGGTACCGGGGCGCACCACGCCCAGGGTGCAGGTCAGGGCCGCGGCGTCGCAGGTGGCGCCGGGCGCGGTGAGCGCGGTGACGCTCGCGCCGAGCGGGGGTACGACGGTCAGCCGGGTGCCGGGGGAAGCCGCCGGGCCGTGGTTGACGACGTCCACCCGGACGGTGGCCGAGCCGCCGACGATGAGCGGCGGGGTCTTCTCGGGCGCCCGCACCGCGAGGTCCACCGACTGCTGTACGGAGGGCTCCTTCTGACGGCCCGGCAGGCCGGTGACGAGCAGGTTGTGCGCGCCGGTCGCCACGTCCACCAGCTTCAGCTTCTCCGGGCTGTTGACGGCCCGGGCGCCGCGGCCGGTGAGCACCAGGGACCTGCCGTCGGCGGTCCAGGCGGCGTCACGGGGCTGGAAGGGTCCGGAGCCGGTGGTCTCGGGCAGTTCACGGCCGCAGGCCCCCGGCTTGTCGCGGGCGGCGTCGGGCAGCAGGACCCGGCAGGTGCTGCCCGTCGCGGAGGCCAGCAGGATGCCGCTGCGCTCGTCGATGCGGCCGCCGCCGTTCTTGCGGTTGAAGGCGATGGTGGCGCCGTCCGGGGAGAACGCCGGGCTGTCGTCGATGACGTCGCAGGCGCCGGGGCACATGGCGGCGCTCAGGTCGCGCTGCCGGTCGAGGTGGTCGACGGGCACGGTCCAGACGTGCTTGTTGCCGCCGTGGCCGTTGATCACCAGGTTGCGGGTGAAGGCGAGCGTCATGCCGTCGGAGGACCACGTGGGCTGGGCGTCGCCGCCGCGCGGCTGGCCCGGGGGCGGGGTGATCTCGCTGCGGATCGCGCCGGTGGCGGCGTCCGCGATCAGGATGCGACCGGGGCCCGCGGCCTCGCCGACGCCGCCGGGCGAGGTACGCGTGAAGGCGAGGTACCGGCCGTCCGGGGAGAACGCGGGGTCGGTGTCCCAGTCCTTGGGGCCGCGGCCGGCGAGCGGCAGGACCGAGGCGTTGGTCCCGTCGGCGTCCGCCATCCAGATCCGCTGGATCCGGGCCCCGGGCTCGCCCTCGAAGCGGGTCACCACGATCCTGCGCCCGTCGGGCGTGTAGCTCTGCCGCTCCGTCCACGGGTCATGGCCGGGGCCGGGCCGGAACAGCGGGTCCTTGGCCGGGTCGGTGTTGGTGTCGGCCGCCGGGTCCTCGTCGAGGATGGTCAGGCCCAGGTCGCGGGGGTCGGAGCCGTCCGTCCGGGCGTCCTGCAGGGTCACGGTGTGCGGGCCGGCCGCCGAGATCCGTTCGACGACGGCGCCGCCGCCGTCGAGGGGGCCGAGCCAGGTGGGCGAGCCGATCTCGCGGTCCTCGCTGTAGACGAGCTTCGGGGTGTCCGCCGAGTGCGCGGGCACCTGGAAGACGTGGTCCCAGTCGCCCTTGCAGTCGCAGGTGCGGTCCGGGCTGAGGAAGAGCAGACCGTTCCCGTCGGGCAGCCAGGCTGCCCCCCGGGTGCGCCAGCCGGCCTGGGCGCCGGCCAGCAGCTGCCCGTCGGTGCGGCCGTTCGTCCAGCGCAGGCGGGGTCCGGAGCCCCCGGTGGCGGTGTAGGCGATCACGTCGCGGTTCGCGGCGTCGTCGACCGGGTTCCACACCGGCTCCGTGGCCCGGCCGTTGGCCGGGTCGGTGAGCCGGGTGGCGGCGCCGCCGCGCAGGGGGCGTACGTAGACCTGCCGGCCGGCGGCCGGGTCGCCGTCGGAGGAGTACGCCAGGCGTCCGCCCTCCGGGGAGACGGTGGGGTGCTCCTCGTTCGCCGGGGTGTCGGTCAGCCGGGTCAGGCCGGTGCCGTCGGTGCGTACGAGCCACAGGTCGCGCTGCACGCCGCCGGTCGCGGCGCGCTGGGCCGAGTCGAAGACGACCGACCGCCCGTCGGGGGTCAGCCGCGGGTTGCCCGCGTCCATGCCGCTGGTCAGCCGGCGTACCGAGCCGTCAGCGGCCCGCAGGTAGACCTGCGGGGACCTCTCGTCGCGCCGGCTGGCGAAGACGAGCTGGTCGCCCAGCGCGGCGGGCTGGACGTCGAGGTGGACCGGCCCCGCACCGAAGAGCGGGGTACTGGTGTCGGACGTGCCGCTCGCCACCCGCCCCAGGCTGCGGTGGCGCGTACCGGCGTACGCGACCCGGCTGTCGCCCGCGTCGGCCGCGAGGGGCCGCGCCCCGGCGTCGCCCGGTCCGGCGGCCGCCGTCACCGCGAGCAGGGGCGCCAGCAGCAGCATCGACGCGCCGGCCCTCCCCCAGCGGTGTCGCCGACTGCCGGACCCATCCGTGCCCATCACGGCCCACCTCACAGTCCGGTCCAGCATGCTGCCTGTCACCCCGCCACCCTGCGGCCGGGCGCCGCGGGTGCGGCAGGGCCGGGCGGCCGGACGCGGGGGAAGCGCGCGTTGCGCTTTCGGGCAGTGGCGGGCGGCCGTCCCCGCCCCGCCCGCAACCGTCCCCGCCCGCCCGCCGGTGTCCTCCCTCCCTCCCTCCCTCCCACCGGCCGGGCGGTCAGATCAGCCCGTTGCGCAGGGCGTAGCCGACCGCGTGCGTCCGGTTGCGCAGCTGCAGGCGCGTGATGACCTCGTGCAGCACGTTCTTGACGGTCCGTTCGGAGTACGAGGTCTTGCGTGCGATCTCCGCGGTGTCCAGGCCCTCCGACACCAGGCGCAGCATGTCCGCCTCGCGGGAGGTCAGGGTGGACAGGGACACGGAGCGCGGATCGAGCGCCGAACGCTGCAGGCTGCCCATGTGGTCGAGGAGTTTCGCGAGGAGGTCGCCCGGCAGGACGCCCTCGCCGTTCGCTATCGCCAGGACCAGCCGCAGCAGCCGGTCCTGGTCGGCCTCGGCGCGCCGCAGCACCGCGCTGACCCCGCATTCGATGGCGCGCTGCAGGGCGTCCCCGGATTCGAAGGTGCCGACCACGAGCCCGGTGCGGGTGTCGGGATTGTGCCGCAGCCGGTACAGCAGTGCGGCGGTCTCGTCGTCCACGCTGTCCACGGTCACCAGTGACACCTGCGCGGTGTCGGCGTCCATGTCGGCGACGAGTTCGATCTCGGGGCGTTGGCGCAGCTGGTGGACGACCCCGACGCGCAGAATCGGGTCCGACGCGTACACGGCCACGGTCACCCGTCGGCCGGTTCTGCGGGGAGGAGCCGGGGCGGGGTGCTGGGGCTGGGACGCGCCGGTGTGGGACGTCGGGACGGGGCTGTTGGTGTCAGCGCAGCGCATGTGTCGTACCTGTTCCGTGATGCGTATGTGGGGTGACGGAATGCACCGGCCTGTTCGGGTCTCGACGCTGAGATCCAACCGGTGTCCGTACATGAGGAGTTGAAGAGTCCGTGGGGGCATCGGGACTGCCCGGGGCCTTGCCCCCGCGTCCGTGGGGGAGGCGGGGGGGCCGGCGTAGCGTCGTGGCGTGACATCCCCAGCCGCATCTCCCAGCCCTGGCGCGCCCGTCCTCGACATCGAGCCGGTGTCGGTGATGCCGGGCGGTACCGCCACCACCAGCCTGACCGTCCGCAACGACAGCGACATCGTCGAGGCGTACCGCCTGGAAGTCGTCGGTGACTGCGCTGCCTGGACCACGGTGGAACCCGAGCGCGTCTCGCTGTATCCGGGCACCTCGGAGACGGTGACGATCCGTCTGGCGCCGCCCCGCTCGGCCCAGGTGCGGGCCGGGGACGTGCCGCTCGCCGTGCGCGTGCTGCCCACCGAGCAGCCCGAGGCGGTCCGGGTCCCCGAGACCACCGTGCACGTCGGGGAGTTCCGGGAGCTGCGCGCAGAGAGCGCTCCCAGGCGCCGCCGCGGCTGGCTCCGCGGGCGCTACCGCATCGCCGTGCGCAACGAGGGGAACTCCCCGGTGCGGGTGGGCTTCACGCCCGCGCAGCCCGGTGAGGACCTGAAGTTCGACTTCGCCCCGGCCACGCTGAAACTGGAGCCGGGCGAGTCCGCCGAGGCGGTGCTGAAGGTCCGCGCCGGCGGGCCGGTGTGGTTCGGATCCCCCGTGACCTGGCCTTTCACCGTGGAGGTGGCCGAGGCCAAGGACGGTGAGGACGCCGACGCCGATTCCGCCGCGGCGCGGCCCGAGCCGGAGACCGTACGGGCGCCGCTGGACGTGGAGTTCGTCCAGATCCCGATCTTCCCGACGTGGCTGCTCGCCGTACTGGCCGCGCTGCTCGCGCTGCTGCTCGCCTGGTTCATGCTGGTACGCCCGGCCGTGCGCAGCACCGCCAAGGAGGCCGCCGCCGAGGCGGCCAGGAATCCGGCGCCCGCCGCGGACGGGGCGGGGCAGACCCCGGTGACCGGTGACGGCAGGCAGCCGGGCGGCGCGGGCACGGCCCCGGGCGCGGCGAAGGGCAACCAGCCCGGCGGGGGCGGCGGCGCCACGGGCGGCGGCGGAACCGGCGGCGGTGGGGGCGGGCTGCAGAGCTCGGCCACCATCGACCTGCAGACCGCAGGCGGCCAGTCCAAGACCGGTTCCTACACGGTGCCCGCGGGCAAGGTGTTCGGGATCACCGACCTCGTCGTCGCCAACTTCCAGGGCGACGAAGGCGTGGTGACGATCAACTTCGGCGACCGCAAGATCACGACGATCGCGCTGGAGACGTTCCGAAACCAGGACTACCACTGGGTCACCCCCATCAGCATCACCGAGAGCCAGACTGTGACCGTCCAGGTGACCTGTGCAAAGCCGGGCACGCCGGCCACCGGCCGTCAGGCGCAGGAGTGCCACGAAGTCCTCAACGTGAGCGGTGTGCTGAGCGACCTCAGGTGACCCGAGCGGCACGGACATCGTCCGTCAGGCTCGCCCAGGAACAAAGCGGACCCGCTCCGGTCCGTCCGGAAAGCGCTTACCGGACGGACCGGTGACGGGTCGTCGGTATTCCCGCCTTCCGGTGCGGTTACGCCGTTCCACGGCTATTGCGTGCCTGCTGGTGCCTACTGGGTGGTAGTAAGGCAGCCGAGGAAAATATGGCTGTATTTCGACTCTCGCCCCCGGTCGGCGTGAATCCCGCTCGCCAGTCCGGTGGCAACGCCTCCCGCCTGGGGCAGTCGACACGGTGTCCCCTTCTTGGCCAGGGCAGGCGTCCGCGCAGCTCAACCAGGCACTCTCGGCAATGACTTCCCGATGCCGCCGGAAGTGAGACGAAGCCGTCGACCGTACAGACCCGTGCCGAGCATCGGCCGGCGTACGGAGCCACCCATGTCTGCGGCAGGGATTCGGCGGCGGTTGCACCGTCAACTACAACTTTGCCTGCCTTTGGTGTGGCTGCGGGGGCGGTTGGGACAGTCTCGGCATGCACAGACGGTGAGCACGGACACCTCTGCGAGGCCTCAACCCCTGTACGGAGCAACGCAGTTCACCAACCCCCCATGCATGACGGAAAGGCACCAAGATGACGACGAACCGCGCGATGCGGCACGCCGGCCGGTTACTGGTACTGACGGTGGCGGCCTGTGGAATAGCGGCGGCCACCGCCCTGCCCGCAGCGGCCGACGAGCAGCCGACACGGCAGCAGCTGACGGCTGACTGCACCTCAGGCCAGGGCAAGTGCACCTTCAACTCCCCCCGATTGGGCGAGGCGTACCTGGGGCAGTTCCGCCAGGTCTCCGACTCGCTCTACAACTGCAGTACGTCGGATGCCACTCAGTCCATGACCTGGAGCGACACCGTGGGATCGACCGACTCGGTCGGTGTCTCGGTCACCGCGGGCGGCACGATCGCGGGCATCGTGGACCTGAGCGTGACGGCGAGCTACGACCACAGCTGGTCGAGCACGCACTCGGAGAGCAGCTCCCTGGGCATGACGGTCAAGCCCGGTGAAGTGGGCTGGATCTCCCGTGCCCAGGTGATGCAGAAGGTCTCCGGCACTTGGCAGACCCACTACGACAGCCCCAAGTGGGGTCACTACTACTGGTTCTGGCAGGACACCATCACCGGACCGGCCGCGAACGGCACGGACGGCAAGAGCAATGCCGTGGTCGTCAAGAGCCGAAAGATGACCGCTGCGGAGAAGAAGTCCTGTTCCGCCGATGCCCATGAGGGCAGGGCGTTCGTACAGGCGCGCTGACGCACGGCCCTTGCCCTGCCTCACGGCGGGGCAAGGGCACCCGGCGCGGCAATTGCGTTGTCGCGGCGTTCGGTCGAGGTCTGATACGACGGGCCGGGGAGCAGGCAGGACGAGGCCCCGGCGCCCATCCGGGCGTGATGGACGCCGACACTGGTGCCAGGGCGGACGCCATGCAACGGGGCGGGATTTCTGAGGACGGCGGGCAGCCCGCCCAGAAGCCGCCCTCAGTTGACGAAAGACCAGGTCAGGGCCAGACCAGGCAGTAGGGCTGGTGGCCCGCCTCGTGGAGGCGGTGGCTGAAATCCTGCCACTCGTGGAGCAGCTGGTAGACGTTGAAGGCGTCGCTCGGGCCGCCGCGGTCCGGGACCGTGGACCAGATGAAGGCCGCCGCGCCCACGGACTCCTCGCCGATCCCGCGCAGCGGGTCGACCACCGTCATGGGGAGCTTGACCACCGCGTAGTCGGGGTGGAGGACGACCAGCTCCAGCGGGGGCACCTTGTGCAGGGGTATGCCCTCGATGCCGGTCAGGACCATCGCGGCCACCGTCTCCGGCTTGATCTTGGTGAAGAGGCCGCCCATGCCGAGCTCGTCGCCGCCGAGCTCCTCCGGCCGCATCGTCACCGGGACCCGCGCAGCCGTGGCGCCGTCCGGGGCGCCGAAGTACTTGTACGTCACTCCCATGCCGCGGCCCCTGGGCACGTCCTCCGGCGTCGTCGCGGGCTCCGGCACGGCGTCGGCCGCCTCGGTGGCGCGCCGGCGGTGCCTGCCCCGGCGGCGGGCCTCGCGGGCTTCGCGGGCGCGCTGCGGATCGAGGCCGTCCGTACCCTCGCCCGGTCCACCACCGCGTTGCATATCTCCACCCGACTGGTCTTGCTCGCCACGGCCCCGCGGCCCCCGCCACGCAGCCTGATCATCATGGCAGTGACCTCCCCCGCGGCGACGCGGTGAAACGCCCGCCCGCAAGTCTGTCGCAGCCTCTGAGACCATGGCTGGTGTGAGCTACCCGTACCCGTATGAAGCCCCAGTTTCGCAGACGCTCTTCGAGCGCGCCTCCCTCGTGACCCCCGGCGGCGTGAACTCTCCCGTGCGCGCCTTCCGCGCCGTGGGCGGTACGCCCCGGTTCATGGTGTCCGGCACCGGTCCGTACCTCACCGATGCCGACGGTCGCGAGTACGTGGACCTCGTCTGCTCGTGGGGGCCGATGATCCTCGGCCACTCCCACCCCGAGGTGATCGAGGCCGTCCAGGCCGCCGTCGCCCGCGGTACCTCCTTCGGCACGCCCGGTGAGGGCGAGGTGGCGCTCGCCGAGGAGATCGTCGCGCGCGTCGCCCCCGTGGAGCAGGTGCGGCTCGTCTCCTCCGGGACGGAGGCGACCATGTCGGCGATCCGGCTGGCGCGCGGCTTCACCGGTCGCGCCAAGGTCGTGAAGTTCGCCGGCTGCTACCACGGTCACGTGGACGCGCTGCTGGCCGCCGCCGGTTCCGGGCTCGCGACCTTCGCGCTGCCGGACACCCCCGGCGTCACGGGCGCGCAGGCCGGCGACACCATCGTGCTCCCCTACAACGACCTCGAAGCGGTACGGGCGGCCTTCGCCGCGCACCCCGGCGAGATCGCCTGCGTGATCACCGAGGCCGCGCCCGGCAACATGGGCGTGGTCACCCCCGCAGAGGGCTTCAACCAGGGACTCGCGGACCTCTGCCGCGAGAACGGCGCGCTCTACGTCTCCGACGAGGTCATGACCGGCTTCCGGACCTCCCGCGCCGGCTGGTACGGCGTCGACGGGGTCAAGCCCGACCTGATGACCTTCGGCAAGGTCATGGGCGGCGGCTTCCCCGCCGCGGCCTTCGGTGGCCGCGCCGACGTCATGGGCCACCTCGCGCCCGCCGGGCCCGTCTACCAGGCCGGCACGCTCTCCGGCAACCCCGTCGCCACCGCCGCCGGCCTCGCGCAGCTGCGGCTGCTCGACGCGGCCGCGTACGAGAAGGTCGACGCGGTCTCGGCGCAGATCCAGTCCCTGGTCACCGGGGCGCTCGCGAAGGAGGGCGTGGCGCACCGCCTGCAGACCGCGTCCAACATGTTCTCCGTCTTCTTCACCGAGGACGCGGTGCGCAACTACGACGACGCGAAGAAGCAGGAGAGCTTCCGCTTCAACGCGTTCTTCCACTCGATGCTGGCGCAGGGCGTCTACCTGCCGCCGTCCGCCTTCGAGTCCTGGTTCGTCTCCACCGCCCACGACGAGAAGGCGATCGAGCGGGTCGCGGCCGCACTGCCGGCCGCCGCCCGGGCCGCCGCGGAGGCCACGGCATGAGCGACGACAGCCGCGAGGTGGCGTCCGACCTCACCGTCGTACACCTGGTGCGCCACGGCGAGGTGCACAACCCGGACGGGGTCCTGTACGGGCGCCGCGAGGGCTACCACCTCTCCGAGTTGGGCCGCCAGATGGCGGACCGGGTCGCCGAGCACCTCAAGAGCCGGGACATCGCCTACGTGGTGGCCTCGCCGCTGGAGCGGGCGCAGGAGACGGCCGAGCCGATCGCCAAGGCCCACGGCCTGGACCTGGCGACGGACGGGCGGCTGCTGGAGGCGGAGAACGTCTTCGAGGGCAAGACCTTCGGCGTCGGCGACGGCGCGCTGCGCAAGCCCGGCAACTGGAAGCACCTGACGAACCCGTTCAAGCCCTCCTGGGGCGAGCCGTACGTCGAGCAGGTGGTCCGGATGATGAGCGCGCTGGAGACGGCGCGCGACGCGGCCCGCGGCCGCGAGGCGGTGGCGGTCAGCCACCAGCTGCCGATCTGGATCGTGCGCAGCTTCGCGGAGAAGCGCCGGCTCTGGCACGACCCGCGCCGCCGGCAGTGCACCCTCGCGTCCCTGACCTCCTTCACGTTCCAGGGGGACAAGCTCGTGTCGGTGGGCTACAGCGAGCCGGCCCGGGACCTGGTCCCGGCCCACCTGCTGGCCGGGGCGAAGCCGGTGAAGGGCGCCTCCAAGGCGTTCGGCGCCTGACGCGGGCCTGATCCGACGGTCTGTTACGGACCGTTACAGGCCTGTCTAATTAAATACAAGATGCGCGGGAATCACCGTGTCAGCACACATGTCCGGTCTGCTTGTCCGTCTGTAGGGGCTTCGGGTCGGGGCGTGTTGACGACGATGGGGACGGTGACATGCGCGACAACAGGGGAGTCAGTCGGAGGGGGCTGCTGGGACTGGGACTTGGCGCCGCGGCCGCGATGGGAGTCGCCGGCTGCGGTCTGCCCGATGTGTCCGGTCCCGGCGCTCCCGGACCCGTGAAGAGCCCGCAGCCCGGCGAGCGGCCGGCGGGCAGGCCCATCGGTGACGGCTCCACCGCCGACACCGGCCCGCAGCCCCACCAGCCCGAGCGGCCCGTCCCGCTCCAGCCGGGCGAGGCGCCGCCGCAGTTCGTCGTCTTCAGCTGGGACGGCGCGGGGGAGGTCGGCAACGGCCTCTTCCCGCGCTTCCTGGGGCTCGCCAGGGACCACGGCGCGGCCATGACCTTCTTCCTCTCCGGCCTCTACCTGCTGCCCGAGTCGAAGCGGGACCTCTACCGGCCGCCCCACAACCCCGTCGGCGCCTCGGACATCGGCTACCTCAAGGACGAGAACGTCCGCGCCACCCTGAAGTACCTCCGCGAGGCGTGGCTCGACGGACACGAGATAGGCACGCACTTCAACGGCCACTTCTGCGGGGGCCCCGGCTCCGTCGCCCGGTGGACCCCGGCCGACTGGCAGAGTGAGATCGACCAGGCCGTGTCCTTCGTCACGGGCTGGCGCACGAACACCGGCTTCACCGACGTCGAACCGCTGCCCTTCGACTACCGCAAGGAACTGACCGGCGCCCGCACCCCCTGCCTGCTCGGCCGGGACAACCTCCTGCCGACCGCCGGGAAGCTGGGCTGGCGCTACGACTCCAGCTCGCCCGGCGGCCTCCAGGTCTGGCCCGTGCGCAGGTCGGGCGTCTGGGACCTGCCGCTGCAGTCCCTGCCCTTCCCCGGGCACTCCTTCGAGGTCCTGTCGATGGACTACAACATCCTCGCCAACCAGTCGAAGAACACCACGCAGGGCGTGCCCGCCCACTACCCGGCCTGGCGCACCCAGGCCACCGCCACCTATCTCGGCGGCTTCCGCCGGGCCTACGAGACCAACCGGGCGCCCCTCTTCATCGGCAACCACTTCGAGGAGTGGAACGGCGGCATCTACATGGACGCGGTCGAGGAAGCACTCAAGGGTATGGCGGACAAAAGGGACGTACGGCTCGTATCCTTCCGGCAGTTCACCGACTGGCTGGACGTCCAGGACCCCAAGGTGCTCGCCAGGCTGCGCACCCTCGGCCCCGGCCGGCCGCCCACCGGCGGCTGGAACACGTACCTCACGGCCGCCTGACCCGTAGTGCCCATCCCCTGACCAGGGCATCGACATCGGCGCGGGGGGCGCGGTAGATCGCGGAACCGCTCATGCGAAACTTTTCACATGAGCCTTAGCCGCGCCCCCCGACGCCGCTCGACCAGCGGCCGTGCCCGCCTGCTGACCGCGGTGACCCTCACCGGCGCCCTCGCCCTCACGGCGTGCAGCGGTGCGGACAGCGGCAAGCCGACCGGCAGTGGCGGGAACTACGTCACGGGCGCGAAGGGCGTCTCCACCGCCGCCAAGGGCGAGCGCACCGAGGCACCCAGGCTCGACGGCGAGACCGTCGACGGCAAGACGCTCGACACCACCGCCTTCAAGGGCAAGGTCGTCGTCCTCAACGTGTGGGGCTCCTGGTGCCCGCCGTGCCGCGCCGAGGCCCCCTCCTTCGCGAAGGTCTCCAAGGAACTCGCCGACTCCGGCAAGGACGTCGTCTTCGTGGGCGTCAACGTCCGCGACAACAGCAAGCAGAACGCCGCCTCCTTCGAGGAGACCTTCCAGATCACCTACCCGAGCCTCTACGACCCCGACGGCAAGCTGCTGCTGCGCTTCCCCAAGGGCAGCCTCAACCCCAACGCCATCCCGTCCACGCTCGTCCTGGACCGGGAGGGCAAGATCGCGGCGCGCACCCTGGCCCCCCTCGGCGAGGAGCAGCTGCGCTCCATGATCGACCCCGTCCTCGCGGAGCAGTGACCTCGTGGTCCCGTACGTCCTCGCCGCCGAGGCCACCGGTGTGAACGAGACGGTGCTGAACGGCGCGCTGCTCCTCGCGCTGCCGATCGCCCTCCTCGCCGGTCTGGTCTCCTTCTTCTCTCCCTGCGTGCTGCCGCTCGTCCCCGGCTACCTCTCCTACGTGACCGGTGTCAGCGGCGCCGACCTCGCCGAGGCCCGCCGCGGGCGGATGCTGGCGGGCGCGCTCCTGTTCATCGCCGGCTTCACCGCCGTCTTCGTCTCCACCGGCGCGCTCTTCGGGTACTTCGGCGAGACCCTCCGGGAGAACAACGAGATCATCTCCCGCGTCCTGGGCGGCGTGGTGATCCTCATGGGCCTCTTCTTCATGGGGGCCATCCCGGGGCTGACGATGCGGGAGTTCCGCTTCCACCGGAAGCCGACGGCGGGCCTGCTCGGCGCACCCCTGCTCGGCGTGCTCTTCGGCGTCGGCTGGACCCCCTGCATGGGCCCGACGCTCGCCGCCGTCACCACCCTCTCCCTCGACCAGGCGAGCGCCGGCCGCGGCGCCCTGCTGACCGTGGTCTACTGCCTGGGCCTCGGCGTGCCCTTCGTCCTCGCCGCGGTGGCCTTCCGCAAGGCGCTCGGCGCGTTCGGCTGGGTGAAGAAGCACTACGCGTGGGTGATGCGCATCGGCGGCGGCATGCTGATCCTGACCGGACTGCTGCTCGTCACAGGAATGTGGGACAGCATCGTCAGCGACATGCAGAGCTGGACCCAAACCTTCACGGTGGGGATCTGAGGACCTAACGGACATGAGTACGACAGACAAAGCGTCCACCGAGGCGTCGCACGAGCCCGCCGAGCCCGCCGAGGGCGACTCCGCCGCCCTCGGCGACGCGGGCGCCCAGCTCTCCACCGCACCCGCCGAGGACCGCGGCCCCGTCGGCATCGGCGTCATCGGCTGGGCCCGCTGGTTCTGGCGCCAGCTCACCTCCATGCGGGTGGCGCTGATCCTGCTCTTCCTGCTGTCGCTGGGCGCCATCCCCGGCTCCCTCGTACCCCAGACGAACGTCGACGCGCTGAAGGTCGCCGAGTGGAAGCGCGACAACCCCTCCTACGTCGGCGTCGCCGAGGCACTCCAGCTCTTCGACGTCTACAGCTCGGTGTGGTTCTCCGCCATCTACCTGCTGCTGTTCATCTCGCTGATCGGCTGCATCATCCCGCGCGCCTGGCAGTTCGTCGGCCAGCTCCGCGGCCGCCCGCCGGGCGCCCCGGGCCGCCTCGACCGGCTGCCCGCCCACACCACCTGGCGCACCGGGAAGACCCCGCAGGAGGTCCTCGCGCTCGCGAAGACGCTCCTCGGCGAGCGGCGCTTCCGCACCGAGGCGGGCAGGGACCACGTCGCGGCGGAGAAGGGCTACCTCCGCGAGGCCGGGAACCTGATCTTCCACGTCTCGCTGATCGTGATGCTGGTGGCCTTCGCCT
Source organism: Streptomyces sp. NPDC060232 (assembly GCF_042726555.1). NCBI lineage: Bacteria > Bacillati > Actinomycetota > Actinomycetes > Kitasatosporales > Streptomycetaceae > Streptomyces > Streptomyces sp. NPDC060232. Next base: position 77,681 of record NZ_JBHXAG010000003.1, read on the forward strand.
GGGGCCAGTACTTCAAGTCCGAGGGCGGCAAGCTCGTCCTGCGCGGCAGCGGCTTCTCGAACACCCTCACCCAGTACGACGACTTCAAGCCCGGCACGCTCTTCCACCCGGACGACCTGCCGCCGTTCAGCTTCACGCTGGACCGCTTCGACGCCACCTACGAGATGTCCGGCCCGCAGCGGGGCACCCCGCGCGACTTCAAGGCGCACGTCACCTTCCGCGACGGCGCGCACGGCGCGCCGCAGAAGCGCGAGATCCAGGTCAACGAGCCCCTTGAGGTCGACGGGTCCAAGATCTACCTGCTGGGCCACGGCTACGCGCCGGTCATCTCGGTGACCGACCCCACCGGGAAGGTGATCTACAGGGACGCCGTCCCGGTCCTCCCGCAGGACGGCAACCTCACCTCCACCGGAGCCATCAAGGTCACCGACGGCTACAAGGACAAGGACGGCAAGAGCGAGCAGCTCGGCTTCAACGCCGTCTTCGTGCCGACCTTCGCCGGCGAGGGCATGGGCACGATGTTCTCGCAGTTCCCCGCCCCCCTGAACCCGCAGCTCATGCTCAACGCCTTCCACGGCAGCCTCGGCGTGGACTCGGGTCTGCCGCAGAACGTCTACCGGCTCGACACCACCAAGCTGGTGCCGTTCAAGGACGAGTCGGGCCAGCAGTTCAAGCAGAAGCTGGCGCCCGGCGACACGATGACCCTGCCGGACGGCGCGGGCACCGTGAAGTTCGAGGGCATCGAGCGGTGGGCCACCTTCTCCGTCACCCACCAGCCCGGCAGCGGCCTCGCCCTCGCGGGCGCCGTCGCCGCCATCGCGGGCCTCGCCGGATCGCTGTTCATCCAGCGCCGCCGGATCTGGGTCCGGGCGGTGACCGGAAAGGACGGCGTCACCGTCGTCGAGATGGCGGGCCTGGGCCGCAGCGAGTCCGCCCGGCTCCCCGAGGAACTGGCGGACCTCGCCGCCACGCTGCACCAGCAGGCGCCGACCGCGCCCACCGCACCGGCCGAACCACGTGTCGAAGAAACCCCCGAAGGAGAGCGCGGATGACGCCGCTCGCAGCCGCAGCCAACGAGAACCTGGCGCAGATCAGCAACTACCTGATCTATTCGTCGATGGCGGTCTACATGCTCGCCTTCTTCGCCCACATCGCCGAGTGGACCTTCGGCAGCCGCAGCAAGGTGGCCCGTACGGCCGCCGCGCTCACCGGCGCCGAGGCCGCCCCGGCCCCGGCCGTGCAGGTCCGCGGCAAGGGCGGGGCCACCGCGGTCCTGGACCGGCCGAAGGTCACCACCCGCTCCGGCGCCGGCACCCGTGACGTCCCCGACGGCCCCGGAGCCGCCGGCGGCACCGCGCAGGGCGACCTGTACGGCCGGATCGCCGTCTCGCTGACCGCGCTGGCCTTCCTCGTCGAGGCGGCCGGAGTCGTCGCCCGCGCGATGTCGGTCGAGCGGGCCCCCTGGGGCAACATGTACGAGTTCTCGATCACCTTCTCCACGGTGGCCGTCGGCACGTACCTGGCGCTCCTCGCCCTGAAGAAGAACGTCCGCTGGATGGGCCTGATCCTGGTCACCACCGTCCTGCTGGACCTCGGTATCGCCGTCACCTGGCTCTACACCGACAGCGACCAGCTGGTCCCGGCCCTGCACTCGTACTGGCTGTGGATCCACGTCTCCACCGCCATCTTCTGCGGCGCCGTCTTCTACCTCGGCGCGGCCGGCGCGGTCCTCTACCTCTTCCGCGACGGCTACGAGAACCGGCTGGCCGGCGGCGGCAAGCCGGGCAGGATCGCCACGTCCGTCATGGAGCGGCTGCCCTCGGCGGCCTCGCTGGACAAGTTCTCGTACCGCATCAACGCGGCCGTCTTCCCGCTGTGGACCTTCACGATCATCGCGGGCGCCATCTGGGCCGGCGACGCATGGGGCCGCTACTGGGGCTGGGACCCCAAGGAGGTCTGGTCCTTCGTGACCTGGGTGGCGTACGCCTGCTACCTGCACGCCCGCGCCACCGCCGGCTGGAAGGGCCGCAAGGCCGCCTACCTGGCGCTCTTCGCCTTCGCCTGCTGGATCTGGAACTACTACGGCGTGAACATCCTGCTCAGCGGCAAGCACTCGTACGCGGGCGTCTGACCGGCGGGAGTGGGACGCTGGTGGCATGTCCCTCGTGAGCCATGCCACCAGCGAACGGCGCGGCGAGAACCACTGGCTGCTCCGCTTCGAGCTGCACCTGCCCTACTCCTACGAGGCCCTCTGGCACGCCCTGACCACACCCGAAGGGCTGCGCGGCTGGCTGGCCGCGGCCGACGTCCTGGAGCGCCACCTCGGCGGGGCCGTCACCCTGCGGTGGCTGACCACCGGGACCGTGGTGACCGGCCACGTGACGGCCTGGGACGTGGAGCGGGTCGCCGAGTACACGGTGAGCGAGTTCGGCCGGATCCGCTTCCACCTGGAGGCCGTGGGCACCGACTCGACGGTCATCCGCTTCCTGAACGAGCGCGGCGGGTCCGACGAGGACCGCCTCGACTGGCTGGCCGGCTGGCACGAGCACTTCGAGCTGCTGGACGCCGCACTGGCCGGGCGCCCGGCGGACTGGTCCGCCCGGACCGGCAGCCGCTGGGCGCGGCTGCGCGACTCCTACGCGTCCTTCACCAGGGCCCGCGAGGCCTCCTGAGGGCGCGGGCGCCCGGCTCACCAGACCGGCTCACCAGACCGGGCGCAGGGGCGGCAGCCCGTCCCCTCCGTGGAGCGCGCGCACGACGCGGGACAGCTCCCGGCGCAGGGCGGCGACATCGGCGCTGCCCGCGAGATCGGCCTCCAGCTCGTGCAGGACCCGGCCCGCGACGCCGAGGTGCTGCCGGGCCGCCGCGGTCAGGACGACCAGCTTGCGGCGGCCGCCCTCCGGGTGCGGCTCGCGGCGTACGTAGCCGCGCCTCTCCAGGTCGTCGACGATCTGCCCGGCCGCCTGTTTCGTCACCCCGAGCCGCTCGGCGAGTTCGGTGGCGGTGGCGCCGTCGCCCTTGAGGGCCTGGAAGGCCATGCCGTGCACGGGCCGCAGGTCCGCGTACCCCACCTCGGCCAGGCGCCGGGTGAACTCGCCCAGGACCAGCTGGAAGCCCAGGCCGAGCAGGAAGGTCAGCTCGACGCCCTCGCCCGGGCCGTCCCACGTCGCGTCGTCTCTCGTCACGCAAACATGGTGACACGATCGAGACAAGCTGCTTTACTCGGTGCGAGTAAAGCAGCTTGACTCATTGCCCGCTCCGAAGGACGAGGACCCCGTCTTGCACGTGATCGCCGCTTCCCCCGAGAACGTCACCACCACCCCGAACGCCACCATGACCGCGTTCGCCGCCCCCAGCCGCGGCAGCGTGGAGCTGTCCACCTGGCGCGTCGATATGCCCGCCGGCGCCACCGGCCCCGAGCACTCCGTCAGCCGCGAGCAGGTCTGGACCCTGACGGCCGGCTCCCTGGAGGTCGCCTGCGACGGGCGCACCGAGAAGGTCGCCGCCGGCCAGACCCTGGTCCTGCCCGCGGACGCACCGCGCCGGATCCACGCCCCCGAGACCTTCCAGGCCTACGTCGCGATGCGCGCGGACGGCGTGGTGTCGGTGGCGGGCGAGGAGGGCACCCGCGTCCTGCCGTGGGCCCGGTAGGACCCTCCCCGCGTCCCCGCCAGGGGGTGCGTGACGGAACCGCCGCCTCCCCGTCCGGGGTCCGTAACAGACGTTCCGGGCCGGACGCGGCGAGCGGCCGCCCGGGGCATGCTGACCAGCATGATCGAAAGCAACGGGGGGACGACCGGGGAGCCGCGCAGGCGGTCCGCGTTCGTCGCGGCCGCCGCCGTCGGGCTGGCGTCGGTACTGGCCGGGGCCGGGCTGCTGCTCGGCCCCGTCGCGAACGCCGTGGACACGGAACGCGCCTTCGAGGCCGCGACACCGTGCGCCCAGGGACGGACGGGGGACTGCCTGAGTGTGGCTCCCGCGACGGTGGTGGGGCGCTTGGACAACGGCAACCTCCGGCACGCCGACATCGAGTTCGCGACGGCCGACGGGACCAGCAGGGTGATCACCCTGGACTACAAACCCGACGAGAGGCACTTCCCCGCGGACAGGACCGTCCGGCTGGTCGCCTGGCGGGGCGCGGTCACCGCGGTCCAGTACGGCAACGGCCCCACCGCCGGCAGTTCCACCACCACCGAGAACCCGCTCGACGACCACCAGGCGCCCCTGGCCTGGGCGCTGGGCCTGGTCTTCGCCGGTGCGGGCGTGCTGTGGCTCGTCACGTGGACCGCAGCCTTCTCCACGCGCTCCCTGCGCAATGCGCCGCTGGGGGCCGCCATCCCGTACGTCTGGCTCGTGACGGTCGCCGTCGCCGCGCCCTTCACGGCCATGTTGACCGACGGCGTGACCCAGAGCCTGTTCTGGACGGCCGTCGCCGCCGCCGTGCTGCTGTGCATCACAGTCGCCCTCTGCCGGTCCCAGGTGGACCGGGGCGAGGTGATCGAGGTGGCGCCGCGCCGCGACGGGCGGGAGCACGTCTTCCCGGCGCTGGTGCTCGGTGACCGCAGCGGCCCCGGCGGTACGTACGCCCACAGCCACCTCGTGGTGGGCCCGGGGGTGCTCGCCTTCACCAACGACCCCACCGGCGCCTTCCGGCGCGACCCGTTGCCCGCCGGGCTGGTGTTGGAGCGGGTCCGGCTGCTGTTGCCCTCGGATCCCGATGCCATGGTCGCGAACGACATCGGCCGCGCGTGCCTGGTGGCCCAGTGCCGCGACGGGGAGCGCGAGGTGCTCATAGCCGTCAAACCCAAGAACATGCGGTGGCTCGTCGGCGCGCTGCCCCGGACGGACCCCGCCGACGCCGACTAATCGGTGTCCTTGTCCCGGTCCTTCTTCTCCTGCTCCTCGCGCAGGGACTTCAGGAAATCCGGGTTGTCGTCGGGGGCCACCCACTGGCTCCGGCCGCGGGGGCCGCGCCCACCGCCGGAGGCCACCCGCTTCTTGCCCGCGAACAGCCACACCACCGGCCCCACGATGGAGAAGAGCAGGATGATGATCACCCACATCACCTTGGGCAGGTGCTTGACCTCCTCCTCCGGCGTGTTCAGGCAGTCGATGAAGGCGTAGATGGTCAGCGCGATGATCAGCAGGAACGGCAGATAGCGCAACACGGTGTGGGACCGACTCCCGGGCAGTGACGGCGGGCCCACAAGGGGCCCCGGTGACGCTCCCAGCGTAGTTGGTGACGGATACTGGCCCCTATGGCTTACGACGATCTCCGCTCGCTGCTCCGGGCTCTGGAGCGAGAGGGCGACCTCAAGCGCATCAAGGCCGAAGTCGACCCGTACCTGGAGATCGGGGAGATCGTCGACAGAGTGAACAAGGCGGGCGGTCCCGCGCTCCTCTTCGAGAACGTCAAGGGCTCGGCGATGCCGCTGGCCATGAACGTCTTCGGCACCGACCGCCGCCTCCTGAAGGCCCTCGGCCTGAAGTCCTACGCCGAGATCAGCGAGAAGATCGGCGGCCTGCTCAAGCCGGAGCTGCCGCAGGGCTTCATCGGGGTCCGCGAGGCCTTCGGCAAGCTCGGCTCGATGGTCCACGTGCCGCCGAAGAAGGTGAAGGGCGACTCCGCGCCCGTCCAGGAGGTCATCCTCACCGGCGAGGACGTCGACCTGGACCTGCTGCCGGCCCTCTTCACCTGGCCCAAGGACGGCGGCTCCTTCTTCAACCTCGGCCTGACCCACACCAAGCACCCCGAGACGGGCGTGCGCAACCTCGGCCTCTACCGGCTGCAGCGCCACGACAAGCGCACCATCGGCATGCACTGGCAGATCCACAAGGACAGCCGCAACCACTACGCCGTCGCCGCTGCCAAGGGCGAACGGCTTCCGGTCGCCATCGCCTTCGGCTGCCCGCCCGCCGTCACGTACGCGTCCACCGCGCCGCTGCCGGGCGACATCGACGAGTACCTCTTCGCCGGCTTCGTCGCGGGCAAGCGGATCGAGATGGTCGACTGCAAGACCGTCCCGCTCCAGGTCCCGGCCAACGCGGAGGTCGTCGTCGAGGGCTGGCTGGAGCCCGGCGAGATGCTCCCGGAGGGCCCCTTCGGCGACCACACCGGCTTCTACACCCCGCAGGAGCCCTTCCCGGCCCTGAAGGTCGACTGCATCACGATGCGCAAGCGGCCGCTGCTCCAGTCGATCGTGGTGGGCCGCCCGCCGACCGAGGACGGCCCGCTGGGCCGCGCGACGGAGCGTTTCTTCCTGCCCCTGCTGAAGATCATCGTCCCGGACATCGTGGACTACCACCTGCCCGAGTCCGGCGGCTTCCACAACTGCGCGATCGTCTCGATCGACAAGAAGTACCCCAAGCACGCGCAGAAGGTCATGCACGCCATCTGGGGCGCCCACATGATGTCGCTGACCAAGCTGATCATCGTGGTGGACAAGGACTGCGACGTCCACGACCTGCACGAGGTGTCCTGGCGGGCGCTGGGCAACACGGACTACTCCCGCGACCTCACCGTCGTCGAGGGCCCCGTGGACCACCTCGACCACGCCTCCTACCAGCAGTTCTGGGGTGGCAAGGCGGGCATCGACGCGACGAAGAAGCTGCCCGAGGAGGGCTACACCCGCGACGGCGGCTGGCCGGACATGGTCGAGTCCGACCCGGCCACCGCCGCCCTGGTGGACCGCCGCTGGAAGGAGTACGGCCTGTGAGCCCGATCGCCGTGAGCGGCCCGGAGCTCGTCGTCGGCACCGCGGGGGCGTACGTGGTCCTGGCGCGCCCGAAGATCGACCCGACCCAGCCCGGCGTGATCGCCGCGGCCCGGGACGCCGGCGTGAGCCCGGAGGAGTTCGCCGGCCCCGGCGACGTCTGGACGCTGATGTACGACGCGGACGGCGACGGCGACGGCTTCGAACTGCCCGGCGCGCGGGACACCGAGGCCGATGCCTTCGCGGAGCAGTTGCAGCAGGCCGTGGCCGCGGCCGAGCCGTTCACCGTCGAGGCCGGAAACTTCCTGCGCCTGGACGCCCGGCCCACCGGCGCCGACTGGACGGTCACCGCGCACGTCACCCCGCCCGAAGGCGAGGAGGACGGCCCCGCCGCCCGGACGCTGGAACTCGGCGCGCTGCCGACGTCGGAACTGCTGACCGACCTCGAAGAGTTCCGACGGAGCCTGGCGTGACCCCGAGACCGCGCAGCGGCGACGACGAGGTCCATGCCGCCGCGGAGCGCCTGCTCGCGGGCACCCGCGCCGCCGCCGAACTCGAACCGTTCCGGAGGGAACTCGCATGATGACCACCGCCGACGGAGTGGTCGGACACGGTCCCGCGCCGGAGGCCACCAACAAGGTCAAGGCCTTCCTGCGGCTGGTGATGATCGAGCACTCGGTCTTCGCGCTGCCCTTCGCCTACATCGCGGCGCTGACCGCGATGTTCCAGCTCGACCGGACCGTGCACTGGGGCAGGCTGCTCCTCGTCACCGTCTGCATGGTGGGGCTGCGCACCTTCGCCATGGCCGCGAACCGGATCATCGACCGCGAGATCGACGCCCGCAATCCGCGGACCGCGGGGCGCGAGCTGGTCACCGGCGCGGTGTCGGTCCGCTCGGCCTGGACCGGGGCGGGAATCGCGCTCGTGGTCTTCCTCGGCTCGGCGGCCCTGCTGAACCCGCTGTGCCTGGCGTTGGCGCCGGTCGCCGTCGTCCCGATGGTGGTCTACCCGTACGGCAAGCGGTTCACGAACTTCCCGCACGCCATCCTGGGGCTGGCCCAGGCGATGGGCCCGGTCGGGGCCTGGCTGGCGATCACCGGCGCGTGGTCCTGGGACGCGGTGATCCTCGGGCTGGCGGTCGGCGTGTGGATCGGCGGCTTCGACCTGATCTTCGCCTGCCAGGACGTGGCCGCCGACCGCGCGGAGGGCGTCAGGTCCGTCCCGGCCCGCTTCGGCGTCCCGGCCGCCCTCTGGGGGGCGCGTGGCTCGCACGTCGTGACCACGGCCCTGCTGGCCTGGTACGCGCTCGCCACGGACGCGGGCCCGCTGTTCTGGGCCGGCCTGGCGATCGTCGTCGCCGCCTTCGCCTACGAGCACACCATCGTGACGCCGCACGACCTGTCCCGCCTGAACCGCGCCTTCTTCACCGTCAACGGCTTCATCGGCATCGCCCTCTTCGTGTGCGCCCTGGCCGATCTGGTGGCCCGCGGTCTGGCCGTGTAGTAGCTCCAACGGGTGGGTCGATCGGCATTGGTCGTTCGGGGCCTGACCTTCTCGCTACCGTGCGCCCTAACATCGAGTGCATGGACAGGGAGGCCGACGTGACCATCTCGGACAGCGACCGCCTGCACTCACAGCTCAGCCGGTACGAGGACATGTTCCCGGGGTATCGGACCGAGATTGTCGAGGGTGCCATCGTGATGAGCCCGGTCAAGCCCCACCATAATCAGACGATCTGGGACGTGCGGGACTTGTTGAAACCGCAGCTCCCGACCGGGTGGGCCTTCATCTCCGATGTCGCGGTCCCCTTCGACGAAAGCAACGAGTTCTGCCCGGACCTCGCCGTCATTCCGGATGCCGAGCGCCGTAAGAACCTCAGCGCCTACTCGCCCGATCTCATCGAGCTGGCCGTCGAGGTCGTCTCCCCGAGCAGCATCCGCAACGACTACGAGGTCAAGGACCGGGCCTACGCCCGGCGCGGGATCCCGCACTACCTGATCTTCGACCCGTACAAGGCGCACTGCGTGACCCTGTGGAACCCCGGCCCGGACGGTTACCGGGGCCGGGACACCATCCCGTACGGCGACGAGGTGACCGTCGAGACCGGCATCGGCAAGCTTGTGATCGACACCTCGGGCCTGCCCGTGGACCCTTCCGTCGTCAGGCCGTGACGGCCGGGCGGCGGGCCGGGCGCTGGAAGTAGAGGGCCGTCACGATGCCCGCCACCAGACCGCACAGGTGGCCCTGCCAGCTGACGCCCGAGTCCGTCGGGAGGATGCCGGAGACGATCGTGGTGCCCCAGACGGCGGCGACACCCACGGCCACCGCGATGCCCAGCGCCCTGCGCTCGACGAAGCCCCGTACGAGCAGGTAGCCGAAGAGCCCGAAGACGATGCCGGAGGCGCCCAGCGTCATGGTCTCGGAGGGGGATATCAGCCAGGTGCCGAGGCCGTCGGCCAGCATGATCAGACCGCACACCGCGAGGAACCGGCGGATCCCGGACAGGGCGGCTATGAAGCCGAGGACCAGCAGCGGAACGCTGTTGGATGCGACGTGGTCGAAGCCGAAGTGGAGGAAGCCCGCGGAGACGACACCGGTGAGGCTGTCCGGGTCGCGGGCGATGATCCCGTACTGGTCGAGGGCGTGGCCGGTGGCGTAGTCGACGGCTTCCAGCACCCACAGCAGGGCCACCCAGCCCAGCATCAGCTTGGCCGCCGCCTTGGCCCGGTCGGCCTGCGTCCAGCCGGTATCCACCGTCGTGCTCATCTTCGCCCCCTTCGCGGCTCCCCTCACGGGAACGTCCGGTCACCTTACTGAGTGCCCGCCGGGCATGGCCGGATAGTCTCGGAGGTATGACAGAGCGCAATCGCACCCCGTGGGTGGTCGGGGTTTCCGGAGCATCCGGGACGCCGTACGCGGCGGCGGTGCTCCGCGGGCTGCTCGCCGCGGGGGAGAGCGTCGACCTGGTCGTGAGCCGGGCGTCGCGCCTCACCCTGCTGGACGAGACCGGGATCGCCTTCCGTGACGCGCACTGGCGCGAGGACCTCGCGCAGTGGCTGGCACGCGGAGCCGACGGAAAGCCGGGGACCTTCGAGGGCCTGGCCGCAGGCGCGGACGTCCGGTACTGGGGCGCCGGGGACCTGGCCGCGGGCCCGAGCTCGGGCTCGTACCCGGTCAAGGGGATGCTCGTCGTCCCCGCCTCCACGGCATGCGTGGCGGGGGTGGCGCTCGGGCTGTCGAAGGACCTGCTCCAGCGCGTGGCGAGCGTGACGCTCAAGGAGCGGCGCCGGCTGGTGGTCGCGGTGCGGGAGACCCCGCTGAACGGCCAGACGCTGAAGCACCTGGTGGCGCTGGACGAGGCGGGCGCGGTCGTGCTGCCCGCCTCTCCGGCCTTCTACGCGGGGGCGACGCACATCCAGGATCTGGTGGACTTCGTCGCCGGGCGGGTGCTGGACGCGGCAGGGGTGCCGCACCGGCTGTACCGCCGCTGGGAGGGGGAGCTGGGAGGCTCCCGCTCCACCCGGGGGGCAAACGGTGGTGACTAGGCCTTCTTGCGGCCGAGCGGCTTGCGGGCCTTGTCGACGCGGACGGCCGCGGCGGGCTGGTGGGCTCGGGATCGGTTGGCCAGCTCCTGGAGCTGTCGCATGTGTGCGTGCGCCATCTCGATCGTGAACACGGTGTACCACTCCTGAAGATCGTCGCTGATCTGCTGAAAGAAATCGCAGGGTGTTGACCCTGCATGCCTTAGATTCTATACCTAGACTCGCAGGATCGCCGAATAATGGAAGGCTCCACGTAATGGACACGGTGGACAGGCAGCTCATCCAGGCACTCCGGGAGAACGGTCGCGCCTCGTACGCGGAGCTGGGCCGTCTCGTGGGCCTCTCCGGCCCCAGCGTCACCGACCGCATCAACCGTCTGGAGACGGCCGGCGTCATCACCGGCTACCGCGCGACGGTCGACTCGGCCTCGCTCGGCCTCGGCGTCACCGCGCTGATCGGCATCTCCCTCTCCGACGCCGCCGACCACGAGGACGTGGCCCGACGGCTGCGCGACCTCGCGGAGATCGAGGACTGCTGGTTCATCGCCGGCGACGACTCCTACATGCTCAAGGTGCGCGCCAGCGACGTGGACGGCCTGGAGAAGATCATCCGCAAGCTCTCCGGAACCAAGGGCGTCTCGCGCACCCGCACCACCATCGTGCTCTCCACGAAGTGGGAGAACCGGGTCGGGGAGCTGCCCGAGGAAGCCTGAGAGTACGGTTGGCCAGGGTTTGCAGGACAGGCAAGAGGCATCTAGAGGAGGCGACCGGTACATGGACGCTGGGCTCAAGCGTGAGCTGGAGGAGAAGGTCCGCTCCGGCGAGCGGCTGACCCGTGAGGACGGCATCGCCCTCTACGAGTCGGACGACCTGGCCTGGCTCGGCGGCCTCGCCCACGAGGTGCGCACGCGCAAGAACGGTGACGTCGTCCACTTCAACGTCAACCGGCACCTCAACATGACCAACGTGTGCACCGCCTCGTGCGCGTACTGCTCGTTCCAGCGCAAGCCGGGCGAGAAGGACGCGTACACGATGCGCATCGAGGAGGCCGTGCGCCTGGCCAAGGCCATGGAGACGGAGAACCTCACCGAGCTGCACATCGTCAACGGCCTGCACCCGAACCTGCCGTGGCGCTACTACCCGCGCTCGCTCTCCGAGCTGAAGAAGGCGCTCCCGAACGTCTCGCTGAAGGCGTTCACGGCGACCGAGATCCACCACTTCGAGACGATCTCCGGCATGTCGGCCTCCGACATCCTGGACGAGCTGATCGAGGCGGGCCTGGAGTCCCTCACCGGCGGCGGCGCGGAGATCTTCGACTGGGAGGTCCGCCAGCACATCGTCGACCACCGCACCCACTGGGAGGACTGGTCGCGCATCCACCGCCTCGCGCACGCGAAGGGCCTCAAGACCCCCTCGACGATGCTGTACGGGCACATCGAGGAACCGCGCCACCGCGTGGACCACGTGCTGCGCCTGCGCGAGCTCCAGGACGAGACCGGCGGCTTCCAGGTCTTCATCCCGCTGCGCTACCAGCACGACTTCGTGGACATGCAGGACGGCAAGGTGCGCAACAAGCTCCAGGCGCGCACGACGATGGCCACCGGCGCCGAGGCCCTGAAGACCTTCGCCGTCTCGCGGCTGCTCTTCGACAACGTGCCGCACGTCAAGGTCTTCTGGGTGATGCACGGTGTGCAGACCGCCCAGCTCGCGCTCCAGCACGGCGCGGACGACATGGACGGCTCGGTCGTCGAGTACAAGATCACCCACGACGCGGACAACTACGGCACCCCGAACAAGCTGGGCCGTGAGGATCTGCTGGAGCTGATCCGGGAGGCCGGCTTCCGCCCGGTCGAGCGCAACACGCGCTACGAGATCATCCGCGAGTACCCCGGCCCGGACGCGGACCTGCGCGAGACCCCGCAGGCGATGCGCGTCTGATCGGCGTCCGCCCCGCACCACAGCCGCTTCCGGCGAGTTGACCCCGGCCCATGGGCCGGGGTTTGGCTTTTTCCGGACGAGCCGATGAGGTAATGGCTAAACTCGTAAAATGATCCTTACTTTCACCCTGGATCCGGTCGTCGGGCCCTCCCTGCGTGATGGAATCCTCAAGCTCTGGACGGACGTCTCCAACGCGGGCGGAGCCGTGGGCTTCGTGCCGCCGGTCACCCACGACGACGTCCGCCCCTCGCTCGACAAGCACCTCGCCGGCGTCGCCGACGGGAGCTGCCGGCTGCTCGTCGGGCGCGACGAGGACGGTGCGGTCGCCGCGACCGCCTTCCTCACCCACAACACGCACCGGCTCCAGCGGCACTGGCTGTGGGCCTACACGGTGATGGTCCATCCGCGCCACCAGGGCAAGGGCCTCGGGCGCGACCTCATGGCCGCGACCGAGGCCGCGGCCCGCTCGATCGAGGGCATCGACGCCATCCGCCTCACCTGCCGCGGCGGCCTCGGCCTGGAGCACTTCTACTCCTCCTGCGGCTACAAGGAGGTCGGCCGCGTCCCCGGCGCCGTCCGCGTGGCCCCGGGCGACGACCGCGACGACATCACGATGCTGCTGCCGCTCTACTGATCCACCGACGGCGGCCGTACGGGCGCCGGGCGTACGGGCCGTACGGGCGTACGCACCCCGGCGGGCCGCGGCCGGGTCCCGGCGTGCTTCACTGGACGGGCACCGTGCGACGCACGACCTGACGACCACGACGAGAGAGAAGGGGTCACCGTGTCCCTCAAGCCGAGCGCAACGATCCGATACACCGCGATGCGCCTGGGCATCTTCGTCGGCTGCCTCGCCGTCGTCGCGCTCCTCGTCCGGTTCGGCCTGGTCCCCGCCGGACTCGGCGACGCCAACGGCGCCTGGGTCGTGCTGCTCGCCCTCGTGCTCTCCGCCCCGCTCTCCTTCGTCCTCCTGCGCAAGCAGCGCGACGAGATGTCCGCGCAGATCTCCGGGCGCGTCGCGGGTGCGAAGCAGAAGCTCGCCGACAACCGCAGCCAGGAGGACCAGGCGGACGACGCGGCGCGCGTCGCATCCTAGGTCCTCGTCGGGTCCTAGTCGGGTCCTGACGCCCCAGTTGGCTTCATCACACAGCCTCATCGCGCACCGAACGCCCCAGCACCGGGTACACCGCCCGTCGACGCTGGGGCGTTGGTGTGTTTCCGGGCCCGCGCAAGAGGGCTCCGTGCGCCGTTGTCTCAAAGGGCCCCTTTGAGAATCTCAAAGGAGAGGTGTTAGCGTGTTCAACATGTTGACCTCAGCTGCGCACCCGATGATCGCGAGCGTCCCGCTCGTGACGCGCCTGCACGTCGACCTCTGCCGCCGCGCGTCCGCGGCCTGTTGCTGTTGAGCTGAATCGATACAGCAGCGGTCCCGGCCGGCCCTTCCTGGCTGCTGCCGCACCGCAACACCACGCAGAACCACCCCCCCTCACTTCGTGCGCCACCTCCGGAGAGTGTCCGTGTCCGCGACCCCCCAGGCCCCTGCCAAGGCCTCGTTCAAGTTCCCCTTCTGGGCCCAGATCGTCGCCGGTCTCGCCCTCGGCGTCCTCCTCGGCTGGATAGCCCGCAGCCAGGACGTCAGCTGGCTCGCCACCACGCTGGAGAAGACCGGCGACCTCTTCGTCCAGCTGCTGAAGCTGGCCATCGCCCCGCTCGTCTTCTTCGCGATCCTCGTGTCGATCACCAACCTGCGGAAGGTGAACAACGCGGCGCGCCTCGCCTCCCGCACCCTCCTCTGGTTCATGATCACCTCGCTGATCGCGGTCGGCATCGGCATCGGCATCGGCCTGCTGACCGACCCGGGTGCGGGCACCGGCCTCACCGCCGCCGACGGCAAGGACCCGAAGAAGACCGGCTCCTGGATCGACTTCCTGACCGGCATCGTGCCCACCGACATCGTCACGCCGTTCACCGAGCTGAAGGTCCTTCAGATCGTCTTCCTGGCCGTCGTCGCCGGCATCGCCGCCCTCCAGCTCGGAGCGAAGGCCAAGCCGGTCCTCGACCTCGCCGAATCCGCCCTGGAGCTCCTCCAGAAGGCCCTGTGGTGGGTCATCCGCCTCGCCCCGATCGGCACCGTCGGCCTCATCGGCACCGCGATCGCCACGTACGGCTGGGACCTGATCGGCAAGTACGCCACCTTCACCGCCGACATCTACATCGGCTGCGCGCTCGTGATGTTCGGCGTCTACCCGCTGCTGCTCGCGACGGTCGCCAAGGTCAACCCGATCCAGTTCTTCAAGGGCGCCTGGCCCGCCATCCAGCTGGCCTTCGTCTCACGCTCCTCCGTCGGCACCATGCCGGTCACCCAGAAGGTCACCGAACGCCTCGGCGTCCCGAAGGAGTACGCCTCCTTCGCCGTCCCCTTCGGCGCCACCACCAAGATGGACGGCTGCGCCGCGATCTACCCGGCGCTCGCCGCGATCTTCATCGCGCAGATCTTCGACGTGCAGCTGGGCATCAAGGAGTACCTGCTCATCGTCTTCGTCTCGGTCATCGGCTCCGCCGCGACGGCCGGCCTGACGGGCGCGACCGTCATGCTGACGCTGACCCTCTCCACCCTGGGCCTCCCCCTGGCGGGCGTCGGCCTGCTGCTGGCGATCGACCCGATCCTGGACATGATCCGCACCGCCACGAACGTCGCCGGCCAGGCGGTGGTACCGGTCATCGTCTCGGCCCGCGAGGGCATCCTGGACAAGGAGGCCTACGCGACCGCCTCGGGCTCCCCGCTGGACGAGCCCGCCGCCCCGGCCGCCCTCGACGCCACGCCGCAGCCGGCCGCCGCGACCGCCTGAGCCGCCAGGCCCACCCGGCCCGCCGGCCGCTCGGCCGCCACACTCGCCGCAGCCCCGCCCCCGTCCGGGCGGGGCTGCGGCGTTCGGTCCTGGCGGCCGGGCCGTCGCGCGGCGGGGATGCGGGGCAGCGGGGCGGCGGGGCAGCGGGGGCGTCAGACCGGCTGGGCGCGGAAGGAGACGATCACCGCGAGCAGGACGGGGGTGGCGAACCACCCGTGGTCGCGCAGCCTCAGCCGAGCGTCTCGATACGCACCCACGCGATCACCCCCAGAACGAGCGGCGGCGCGAACCACCACGGGCCCAGTGCCCTGCGCACCGGCGGGACCAGCGTGATCAGGATCCCGAGGAGGCTCAGGCAGAGAGCGAGGAAGACGGCCGCCGCCGTGCCCTCGTAGCCCTGGTGGTCCCATGCGGCCTGCGGGCCGCGGAACACGGCGGCGTAGACGAACACGGCGTTCAAAGCGTGCACGAGGGTGAGGGGGAGCCCGAACGCCCAGCGCACCCGTCGACGGTCCCCGGGCGGGACGATGGTCCCGCTGCCGTCTGTCATCGCATCGCGTCCTTCACCTTGCCGAGAGCGTCGCCGAAATCATCGCCGTAGTCCTGGGCCTTGCCCGACTGCCAGTACGGCCCGCCGTTGTAGCGGGCGGCGATCTCCCGCATCTGGGCGTCGGTCAGCTGCTCGGCGGGCACATCGCCGTACCCCGCCTCGGCCTTGAGCTGGGCCAGGTAGCCCGCGGCGACGAACGCGTTCTGCCGGGGGTCCTGGAGCGACTCCTCCACCAGGACCCGCTGGGCGTCCGTGAGGTGCGCCGGATCGTAGCCGAGCACCTCCGCGCCCCGGCGCAGCTGGATCGCGATCGGGCCGAAGGAGGTCTCGTCGGGCGTCCCGCCCAGCCGCCAGGGCAGCTCCCGCGGCGCGACCGGGCTCAGCGGCGAGGCGGCCGCGCCGCGCACGGTGTCGGTGAGGTCGTCGGTGACCCCGTACTGGCCGCCGATCTCCTTCCAGGCGATGCCCGCGACGAGTTCGTCGGGCAGCCCGGAGTGTTGGGCGGCGGCCCGCAGGACCTCCCTGTTGTGGGAGATCCAGCGGGCCCGCTCCTCGTCGTCGCCCGGCGGGTCCCAGTAGCTGTCGTCCGCCTGCGGCAGGGACGAGATCCGCATCCGGATGTCCCGCAGGGCGGGTGACATCGCGGCGTCGCCGGGAGGCGGGGCCGTCTCCCGCTTCGGTCCGCTGCCGGGCAGGTGCGTCAGCGGGGAGGCGGCGGCCTCCGCCGCCTCCCGGCGGATGTCCGCCATCGCCGCATACAGGTCGGGGCGGGCGCCGCCGCCCGGCACCTTGAACTCGGGGAGCAGCTCGTACGCCTGCTTCAGCGCGTGGACGCAGGTGGCGCGGGCCTCCGCCTCGACCGTCTTCGCCAGGTGGAAGCTGCCGCCCGCCGCGTCGTGGAGGCGGTCCGCCTCCTCCCGGATGTCGTCGACGTCCATCGTGGCCTCGGCCAGGAAGTCCAGGAAACCGGTCGTGGCGCGCATGTCCTCCCACCGGCGCATCGGCTCGGCCGCCCGCGCGACCTTGGTGACCGCCACGCCCTTGGTGTCGATGAGTGCGGCGAGCGCCCGCTCGGTGTGCCTGCCGTTGCGGTAGTGGGACTTGGCGGTGGTGACGGCGGCGGCATAGGCGTTCAGGGCGCTGGCGGCCTTGTCGTAGCCCTCGGCCATCTGGGCCACGAGCAGCCGGGCCTCGGTGAGGCGCGCGGTGTAGGTGTGGCTGCCTTCGCTCTCCCACTCGGTACGGGTCTCGGCGCGCCGGGCCGGCTCGCCGACCTGTACGAGGAGGTCGCGCAGGCGGCGGAACTCGGCGGCGTTCCGCTCGATGAGGGGCGGATTGCACTCTTCCAGGAACGCGACGTCCTCGCGGTGGCTGAGCCCGCTCAGCCCGTCCAGTCCGGTCACTTGCACTCCGGCGGCACGTACCGCCCCGAGGAGAGGAGGCCGGCGAGGAAGGACCGGGCGGTGTCGTCGTCCACCCCGGCGAAGCTCGTGCCGGCGGTCTTCAGGCGGGTGGCGAGGCCGGCGAAGAGGGCGACGGTGTCCTTGAACTGGTCGTCGGCGAACGCCGCGAAGCGCAGGGTCTGTGCGGCGACGTCGGCGTGGGCGCGCGGGGCGCGCGCCATGGTGCTCGCGTCGCCGTCGGGGCGGCCCTCGTGGAGGAGCGCGGCGATCTCGATCAGGAGGTTCGCGCTGCCGTTGAGGGAGGAGGCCGTGGCCACCAGCGTCCCGTCCGGGCCGCTGCCGCCCGCCTCGGGCGCCGATGCCGGTGCCGGGGCGGGTGCCGACCGGGCGAGGGCTTTGTGCTGCGCCCATTCCGCGTCGAACGACATCCATCCCCCGCACAGTTGGCGACCGTCAATCGGGAGACGCGCAACGGGAAGGCGCGGTTCCGTCAGGCGTCGGACGCGTGGGCGACGAACCCGGCCCACGCGTGCGGGCCGAAGGCCAGGTGGGTGCGCGCGGTGTCCTTGGAGTCGCGGACCAGGACGGCGCCGGGGGTGGCGGCCACCTCGACGCAGTCGTCCCCCTCGCTGCTGTCGCTGTAGCTGCTCTTGAACCAGCCGAGCTCACGGTTGTCGTTCATCTGCTCCTGCCCCGGGGTGTCGTCAGGCGTCGGATGCGTGGGCGACGAATCCTGCCCATGCGTGCGGCGCGAAGGCCAGGTGGGTGCGCGCGGTGTCCTTGGAGTCGCGGACCAGGACCGTGCCGAGGGTGGCGGCCACCTCGACGCAGGAGTCGCCTTCGCTGCCGTCGCTGTAGCTGCTCTTGAACCAGTCGAGCTCGCGGTTGTCGGTCATGTCTCTCCCAGCACTTGCTCGATGAAGCCCCGCGACTCCAGGGGGGTGAGGGCTTGGGCCCGGATCATGCCATAGCGCAGCTCAAGGATCCGGAGCTGCCTCGGGTCGGAGACCGGTCGTCCGCCGAAAGCGCCTTCCGAGCGACCCACGGCCGTACCGTCCTCGAACTTCAGGACCTCGATCCCGCCGTCCATGCCGGCATGGACCTCGCGGTCGATCGGCATCACCTGCAGGGCCACGTGCCGCAACCGGCTCACCTCCAACAGGCGTTCGAGCTGTCGGCGCCACACCATTGTGCCTCCGATGTGCCGACGCAGGCTCGCCTCTTCTTGGACGATGCTGAGCGACGGAGCCGGATTTCGCTTGAAGAGGGCACGCCGAGCCATGCGCGCGGCCACGTACCGCTCCACCTCGTCCTGGCTGTAGGCGGGCTGGCGCATCTCGAAGAGTGCCCTGGCGTACTCCGCCGTCTGGAGAACACCGTGAATGCCGTGGATGCGGTACGCCCCGATCTCGACGGCCCTCGCCTCCAGCTTCGCTAGGTCCCGCACCTTCTTCGGGTAGCGGACCTGCTCCAGGTCGGCCTTCATCGCGGAGATCCGCCCCCCGGCGTCCAGTACCTCGTCCGCCCTGTCCAGGTACTCGGGGCGGGGGATCCGTTTGCCCGACTCGACCTTGCGGACCTGGTCCTCCCCGTACTGGATGGCCGCCCCGAAGTCCGCGGGCCGCAGGCCGGCCGCCTCGCGCCATGCCCTGAGCTGGCGGCCCAGCGCGGCCACCACCGCCGCGCCCTGTTCGTCCTCCGGATCGACGTCCCAGCCGGGCTCTTCCGTACCGTCACTGTCTGCGCTCATGCGCACCCACTTCCGACGAGCCGATGTACGCAACGCCTCGTACCCGTCGGGCGCGTCCGGACAGTCGGGACGGCTCCGGACAAGCTCCGGACAAACCCGGGACGTACGGGCGCTGCCGCTTCTCACGGTACGCACGGACGGACACGCTGAGTGATGTGATTCCTCAACTCGTCGACTTCCACGTCCAGCTGTCCGCGACCCCGCGCGCCGCCCGTCTCGCCCGCCTCCTGACGGTCGAGCAACTACGGGGCTGGGGACTGCCCCTGATCGAACCCGCGCACGTCGTGGCCGAGCTCGCCGCCAACGCCGTGACCCATGGACGCGTGCCCGGCCGGGACTTCCGACTGGCCCTCACCGCGACCCCTCAGACGCTGCTGATCGAGGTGACGGACGCGCGCGGCGACCGGATCCCGCGGATCCGCGACGCGGGGTGCGGACTGGTCATCGTCGAAGCGCTGGCGGACCGTTGGGGCGTCAGGGAAGGGCCGTTGCCCTGCAAGGTGGTGTGGGCGGAGGTCTCCCTGACGGCCGGGTCACGGGGGTCCGCGACCCGGCGTGCTTAGACGCATAAAGACCCAAAGAACCGGGAGAAAGAACCAACCCACCAACCAAACCCGGCCCGCGTCGCTCGGTCGGGTGAAAGGTGCCAACTGGGCTGGATTTCGGGTGGGTTGGCGGGCATATGCTCGCCGCGACAACCCCAGACATGAGACGGCCCCCGGTGGGACTGGCATCCCGGCCGAGGGCCTGACCAACAAGGAAGTAAGCGGCTTCCCAATGGCTCCCCAGCACCCTAGCGCGCCCTCGCGCGCCACGTCCCGAGTTCCCTCCGGCACCGCCCGATCCGGTGTCATCCACGTCAACACGTGGCACGCGAGTCACTACACCGTGGTCGGCAACCACCTCCTCCAGCACCGGGAGCTGTCCGCGACGGCGATCGGCGTCGCGGCGTACATCCAGTCGCTGCCGGACGGCGCCCCCGTCGGCATCAAGGCCCTCGCCGGCCGTTTTCCGGAGGGGGAGGTGCGGATCGCCTCCGCCCTGCGGGAGCTGGAGAAACACGGCTACCTGGAGCGGCGGCGCGAGCGGCTGGAGGGCGGGCGGGTGGTGACCCGTACGTACTCGTACAACAAGCCGGGCCCCGCCTCGGGCGGCCCGCACCCGCCGCCCGGCCGGGAACCCGTACCGGAGCCGGAGGCGGAGCAGAGGGCCGTGTCGCAGGCGGCCGACGTGTCCGGGCCCGTGGTGGAGCCGGAGCCGGCTGCGGACCCGGGCCCGGCTCCGAACCCGGCTCCGGAGGCCGCGCGGACTCCCGAGGCGCAGCGGTTGCACCCCGGTGCGGCCGACCTGCTCGCAAGTCTGCGGCGCCGCGATCCGAGGCTCCTGCTGTCCGAAGGGGACGTGCGGCGGCTCGCGCCCTCCGTGTCGGCCTGGCTGGAGCGCGGCGTGGACCCCGAGGCTGTCGGGCGGGTCCTGTCGTGGGACCTCCCCGCGGACATGCGCCGACCCGCGTCCGTCCTCGCGTACCGGCTCACCGCCCTGCTCCCGCCCCACCTGCCGCCCGCCCCACCGCCCTTGGCGGTCCGGCCGCCCGCACGTCCGGACCCGCTCCAGAACTGCGACGGCTGCGACCGCGCCTTCCGCGCCCCGACCCCGGGCCGCTGCAGAACCTGCCCGCCGGTCGCCGCGTAGGCCGCGCCTGCCGCCGACGGCCTTGCCGCGGGAAAACGCGCGCGGGAAAAACGCGCGCGGGGGACACCGGCCGGATGGCAGGGTGCGGCATGGCATCCCAGTATCAGATCCGTGCCGACTACGACGACCGCACGATCGTGGTCTACCAGGCGTACGCGCCCGCCATCGCCGAGCCGGCGCTGCGGGCGGGCCGCTTCGTCGAGCCGTTCTCCTTCCACCGGATGACGTGGATCAAGCCGTCGTTCATGTGGCTGATGCACCGCAGCAACTGGGCTCGAAAGCCGGGTCAGGAGCGCGTGCTCGCGGTGCGGATGACGCGCGAGGGCTGGGAGGAGGCTCTGTCCCGGGCCGTGCTCACGACCGAGGACCCGACGGCCGTGGCCCGGGCGGCCGTGCACGTCCAGTGGGACCCGGAGCGCTCGCCGCGCGGGACGGCGCTGAACCACTACAGCATCCAGGTCGGCATCGGCCGCCATCTGATCCGTACCTTCAACGAGGACTGGATCGTCAGTCTCACCGACCTCACGGCGCAGGTGCGCCGGTGCGCCTCGCTGCTGCAGACCGGACAGGCCGCCAAAGCCCGGCGGCTGTTTCCCGCAGAGCGCACCTACCCGCTCCCGCCTGCACTGGAGGACCGCCTTTCCCGAGGCGGCTGAAAGACCGCGGTCAGGGGCAGGAGCAGGGGCAGGGGCGAGGGCAAGGACTTCGCGGTGAGCGTCGACGACGCCGCACGCGGCGCGGCCCTCCTCAATTCCCTCGCGCGGTGCGGTGGCGGCGGTGGCGGAGTGGAGCGTCGGTGAAGAAGGGCTCCGAGGGCTGGTCGGACGAGGTTTCCCCTCCGTAAATTACCGGCGGTAACACTCGTGCGAGCCGAGGAGGGTGCGCCGTGGAAGCGGAGCCGAAGCTGGTGGAGCCCGTCCGGACGGTCGTCGACGGAGTGGTGCGCGAGGTGCGGGTGCCCGCACTCGCCGCCGCCCCCGCGCACGGCTCCCTCGGGGACATCCCCTTCGAGAACGCCGCGCAGGCCCCGAACGAGGCCGTACTCGCCCGCAAGGAGGCCGACGGGTCCTGGCGCGACGTCACGGCCGCCCAGTTCGCGGCCGAGGTCCTCGCCGTCGCCAGGGGCCTGATCGCCGAGGGGCTGCGCGAGGGCGACCGGCTCGCGATCATGGCCCGCACGACCTACGAGTGGACCCTGCTCGACTTCGCCGGCTGGGCCGCGGGGCTGGTCACCGTACCGATCTACCCCACCTCCTCCGCCCTCCAGGCGCGCTGGATCATCCAGGACTCCGGCGCCGTGGCCTGCGCCGTCGAGGACACCGCACAGGCCCGCATCATCAGCGCCGAGCGGGCCAACCTGCCCTGGCTGACCCACCTCTGGGAGTTCGACACCGGCGCGATCGGCCGGCTGGTGAAGGCGGGGGAACGCATCCCCGACGCCCTCGTGCACGCGCGCCGGGGCAACCGGACCCCGGACTCCGTCGCGACCCTCATCTACACCTCCGGCACCACCGGGCAGCCCAAGGGCTGTGTCATCACCCACGCCAACTTCTTCGCCGAGGTGGACAACTCCATCGAGCTGCTGCACCCCGTCTTCAAGTCGGTCAGCAAGGACCCCGCCTCGACCCTGCTGTTCCTGCCGCTCAGCCACGTCTTCGGCCGGATGGTCGCCGTCGGCTGCCTGCGGGCCCGCGTCAAGCTCGGACACGCGCCCAGCATCCGTACCGAGGACCTCCTCGCCGACCTCGCAGGCTTCCGCCCGACCTTCCTGCTCGCCATTCCCTACGTCCTGGAGAAGGTCTACAACACCGCCCGCGCCACCGCCGAGAAGATGGGCCGCGCCTCCTCCTTCGACCGGGCCGCCCGCATCGCCCGCCGCATCGGCGAGAGCGTAGAGGGCAAGGCCCCCGGGCCGCTCCTGCGCGCCGCCCGCGCCCTGTACGACCCGCTCGTCTACCGGCGGATCCGGGCCGCGCTCGGCGGCCGCGTCCGCTACATCCTGAGCGGCGGATCACCGCTGGGGCGCAGACTCGCCGCCTTCTACACCGGCGCGGGCATCGAGGTCTTCGAGGGCTACGGGCTCACGGAGACGACCGGCGCCAGCACCGTCACCCCGCCGCAGCGGCCCCGCCTCGGCACCGTGGGCTGGCCGCTGCCCGGTACGGCGGTACGGATCGCACCGGACGGGGAGGTGCTGCTGGGCGGGCGGCACGTCTTCGCCGGCTACTGGAACAGCGGGCAGGCGCTCCCGCACGGCAGCTGGCTGGCCACCGGGGACATCGGGGAACTCGACGCGGACGGGTACCTCACCATCACCGGCCGCAAGAAGGACCTGATCATCACCTCCGGCGGGAAGAACGTGGCCCCGGCGCCGCTGGAGGACTGGCTGCGGGCCCACCCGCTGGTCGGGCAGTGCATGGTCGTCGGCGACAACCGGCCGTACATCGCCGCGCTGATCACCCTGGAGCCGGACGGGCTGTGGCACTGGCGCCAGATGCGGAAGAAGCAGAACATGCCGATGCGGGAACTCGTCCGGGACGAGGAGCTGCTCGCCGACCTCCAGCGGGCCGTCGACGAGGCGAACCAGCTGGTGTCGCGGGCTGAGTCGATCCGCCGGTTCGCCGTCCTGCCGGGCGACTTCACCGAGGCGCGCGGGCATCTGACCCCGTCGCTGAAGCTCCGCCGCGGCGCGATCGCACGTGACTACGCCGACCGCATCGACGAGCTGTACCGGGGGCCGCGGGAGGGATGACCCCCGCGCCCCCGGCGGCCGGGCAGCTACGCCCGCCCCGAGCGCTCGGGCGCGCCCCGGGAAGCGGGTCGCATGGGGACGAGCGTGCCGGTGGCGGCGCGCTCCTTGGAGTCGCGGATCGCGGCGGGCGCCACGCGCAGGGCTCCGACGGCGATGGCGGCCTTGAGCAGGGCGAGACGGTGGATGCTGGTCATGACGTTCTCCTTGGCACGGCGGGCGAGCGGTGGAGGCCGGCCGGCCGGTCTGCGGGGGCCGAACCCCGTACGACCATTGCGCCCCGCCGCCCCCACCCCGTCACGCCACGGCATCTCGGGGCTTGACACCGCCCCCATCGCGAGCCTGCGCGGGGCGGGGGCTCCGGGGGCGGGATCCGCTGGTGCGGGGGCGGAAGCCGGGGGAGGTTTCGGTGGGCGGGATGCACGTGACCGGGATCAGAGACGTCCTGGGGGTTTCCCGTCTGTCCCATCGTCTGTCCGTGTCGGGCCGGTCCCTCAAGGGCGCTCGTTCCTCGCGTCGCTTCGCGATGTCGCTGCGCTCCACCCTGACCGACCGTCCCGCCCCGGACATCCGAAAGACTGCCGGGAAGCCCCCAGAAGAACGGGCCGGGCTGTCACGAGACCGAGACGGGGCGGCCAGCGATGCGCGGGCGGAGCCAGGGGACGCGTCACATCGCTACGCGCTCCTGCCGGACGGCGTCCGCGAACCCCTGTGGCTGGGCACAAGCCGCCCCAGATCGCTACGCGCTGACGGGAAACCCCCAGAACGTCTCTGATCCCGGTCACGTGCATCCCGCCCACCGCCCCCGCTCCCGCCCTTCCGCCGACCCGGCGTGACGCCGCTTCCCCGCGGGTATCGGCCTGCACGGGAGAGGGGGCGCTGTGCACGTTGATGTGCGGGGGTTGGGGCGGGGGGTGGCCGGGGCCGGGGCGATCGTGACGCTTGCGGTGGCCGGGTGGTTGATGTGGGTGCTGCCCGGGCCGCAGATGGGCGCCGTCCTCGGCTTCGGGCCCGTGGACGGGGTCGTCTCGGTCAGCCGCTGCTACGAGGCCGCCGACGCCGAGGGCTACACGACCGGTACCGACTGCACGGGCTGGTACGCCCCCCGGCGGCCGGGGGAGGCGGCGCGCGAGATCGAGCTGGACACCGCCGCCGACGAGTACCGGCGCGGCACCGAGGTGGAGGTGCGGACGGCGAGGGGCAGGGCGTACGAGCTGTCGGGGACCGCCGTGTTCAACTTCGGCACCGCCGGCGGCCTGCTGCTCGTGCCGTTCCTGACGCTCGCTGCCTGGCTGTTCGCCTGCGCGCGCAGCGGCACGGTGCAGAACGGCGAGGGCTACTTCCTGCTGTCCCTGGTGGGCCTGTTCGCCGCTGTCGTGCTGGCAGCGGCGGCCGGGATCCTCGTCGAGATCGGGACCGCCGTCCTCTGACGGCCGGTCCCCTCGACGCCCCCGCCCCGGCTGGTGCCGCGCCGGGCAACGTTTGCCCGTCAGGAGCGGCGGCCGGTGCGGCGAGAGTGCGCGCCGGGCGTCGCGACGGGGCGAACGTTGCCTGGCGCGGCACTAGCTCTTGGCGGCCGGGCGGTACGTGCACACGTGCACGCCCGCGGGGCTGATGGCCGTGGAGGCCAGTTCGAGCGTGTGCAGGCCGCCGTCCTCCGGGAAGATCGACTTTCCGCCGCCCAGCAGCACCGGCATGATCATGAGCCGGAGTTCGTCGACGAGGCCCTCGCTCAGCAGGGTGCGTACGAGGGTCGGGCTGCCCATGACCACCAGGTCGCCGCCCGCGCCGTCGCGCAGCTCGCGGATGCGGGCGACGGCCTTGGCGCCGTCGATGCGCGTGGTGTTGTTCCAGGTCAGTTCGTCATCACCCAAGGTGTCGGACACGACGTACTTCGGGAGGGCGTTCATCCGGTCCGCGAAGGGGTCGCCGGCCCGCTCGGGCCAGGCCGCGGCCATGGTCTGCCAGGTGCGGCGCCCGAAGAGCAGCGCCTCGGCCTTCTCCAGGGCCTCGGTGAAGGAGCCGCCGACGACCTCCGGGTCGAAGAAGGGCTGCGACCAGCCGCCGTGGGCGAAGGCACCGTCGTTGTCCTCGCCCTGGCCGCCCGGGGCCTGCACGACGCCGTCGAGGCTGATGAATTCGGTGATGACGATGCGCATGGGGTTCGTTCCTCTTCCGTCCGGGTCGGTGGTTACGCAACTTAGACCGGCGGGCCCGGCGGAACGCATCGGTTCCCGCGGCCCTGCTTGGGTGATCTGGGTCACACCGCCGTGTGCGGGTCGTGTGGGACGCCTGGAACGCTTCGGGGGCCTGTGGTGACGGCCGCCGGATGGGCGGCAGTCGCGGGGGCGTAGGCGTGTTCGGCCATTCGAGCGCAGGGGATCTGGCTGGAAATGCGTTGTCATCAGGCCATATCGGGCGCAGAGTTGACAGTGTTGTCCGTTCTGTCGTCAGACCCTGGTGAAGGCGAGACGAATGGTGCGTCACATCTGCCGGGCGCACGGCGAGTCGGGTCGGAATACCTGATAGACAGTGGATATTCACGGTCACTCCGGCCGTACACATCTGAACGGCTCCTTGGGGGGATTGCCGCACTGTGAAGCCGCTTCACCGCCACATCGTCAACACCTCGCGCAAGGTCCTGTGCACGGCCGCGCTCGCGGCCAGCCTGACCACTGCCGCGGTCGTGTCCACTCCGTCGACCGCGGATGCGGGAGAGTCCGAACCGACCCCGGACAGTCCGCAGGCCACCGATCGCGGTGACGCCCGGCTGGACCTGCCGGACATCGTCGCCGACCCGCCGCCCGCCGCAGGCGCGGGTACGGGCACGCAGGAGGGCGCCAGCGGGATACCCGCGACCGCCCTCGACGCCTACAACCGTGCCGAGGTCGCCGTGGCGGCCGCGCTCCCCAACTGCAAGCTGCCCTGGCAACTGCTCGCGGGCATCGGCCGGGTCGAGTCCGTCCACGCCTCCGGCTACGGCCTCAAGGCCGACGGCTACACCGAGAAGCCGATCCGCGGCCCGCGCCTCGACGGCAACGGCTTCGCCGAGATCCGCGACACCGACCGGGGCGAGTTCGACGCGGACGTGGTCTACGACCGCGCCGTCGGCCCCATGCAGTTCATTCCGTCGACCTGGGCCACCTGGGGCGCCGACGGCAACGGCGACGCCAAGCGCGACCCCAACAACATCTACGACGCGGCGCTGGGCGCCGGCCTGTACCTGTGCGCGGGCGACCGGAACCTGGCCGTGGCCGCCGAGCTCGACAAGGCCATCCTCAGCTACAACAACTCCCGCGAGTACGTGAACACCGTGCTCGGCTACATGCGCCAGTACCAGCAGGGCGCCACCGAGGTGGCAAACCCGCCCGTCGGGAACTACCCGCCCGCGCAGCCGGGCACCCTGCCCACGCCCCGCCCGCAGAACTCGGTCACGCCGACGCCGAACCCCAAGCCGACGCCGACGCCGACGCCGACCCCCAAGCCGACCCCCACGCCGACCCCCACGCCGACGCCGACCCCGACGCCCACCCCGACCCCGGAGAAGCCGGCCCCGCACCTGCAGGACCTGGCGGTGCTCGACGGTCCCGGCCTCACCGCCGAGACGGGCGCGGCCTTCACCGTGGTCCCGCGGGTCAAGCTGCTCCTCAGCGACGGCAAGCCCGCCGCCGACCGGGAAGTGATCTTCGCGGTCGAGGAGGACGCCACCGGCACCCTCTTCGGGACGGCGAAGTCCCTGGTGGTCAAGACGGGCGCCGACGGCATCGCCGCCGCGCCCGGCCTGAAGGCCGGCGCCACGGCGGGCACCTTCACCCTGCGCGTCTCGGCCTACGACACCACGAGCCGGCTCACCGTGAACTTCGCGGGCAAGGTCACGGCTCCGGCCGCCGACCTGCTCGCCCGCCCGAACGGCTCGAAGCCGCCGACGGCGGTCGCCGGTCAGAGCATCAAGGGCATCGAGGTCCGGGCCACGGCCAAGGGCAAGGCCGTCGCGGTGTCCGGTGTCGTCGCGGGCTTCGGCCAGGTGAAGGATGGCACGTGGGTGCCGGCCGACCCGGCGACCGCGAAGGGCCCGTACTTCAAGGACGAGACCGGCAAGAAGGTCTTCAGCCTCACCCTCCCGGAGACCGCCGCCGACGGCCGGATC
This sequence comes from Streptomyces sp. NPDC060232, assembly GCF_042726555.1. Taxonomy (NCBI): domain Bacteria; kingdom Bacillati; phylum Actinomycetota; class Actinomycetes; order Kitasatosporales; family Streptomycetaceae; genus Streptomyces; species Streptomyces sp. NPDC060232. The sequence continues at coordinate 105,013 of NZ_JBHXAG010000003.1, forward strand.
GTCCTGCCGGAGCTCTTCACGGACGCGGACCTCGCCCCGGACACCTACCAGCTCCGTCTGGTCACCCCGGAGGGCGTGACCCTGATCATCGACATCGAGATCACGGCCCCCGCCCCGGCCGCCACCCCGAAGTAACCCGCTCCACACCCTTCGGGCCCGCACCGTCCACACGGTGCGGGCCCGAGGTCTTCTCCGTCCCCGCCGGCGGGAGGGAAAAGGCAGGAGCCCTGCCGCTCTGCTGGCGCAGAGGGGGCAGGGCTCCTTGGGTACTGCTTTTCCAACCCGCGATGAGGTTGGCCCTGGCGACTAGGCCGGGGTGACGTTCTCCGCCTGCGGGCCCTTCGGACCCTGCGTGACGTCGAAGTTGACCTGCTGGTTCTCCTCAAGGGAGCGGAAGCCAGAGGCGTTGATCGCGGAGTAGTGGACGAAGACATCCGGGCCGCCGCCGTCCTGGGCGATGAAGCCGAAGCCCTTTTCAGCGTTGAACCACTTCACGGTTCCGGTAGCCATGAGCCCTCCTATGGGCCAAAGGGTCGCCCTGCTCCAGAACCTGCTAAGAAGTCTGAAAACTACAAAAGCCTGCGGGTCACATTCTCCGCAGGCCTCGTACTGCAAGGGAAACCAAACTGCAACTTGCGGCGAGCCTAGCACGCACCATGCGGCCGAGACCAGAGGGAAAGATCACGTCACCCGGACGTTTGAGACCCGCCTCAAGGCTGACGCAGACCGTGGGACTAGTCTCGCGATGTGGACGTCTACCGCAGCCGGCCCCGCGTCGGCCACATTCAGTTCCTGAACTGCCTGCCCCTCTACTGGGGGCTCGCCAGAACCGGCACGCTGCTGGACCTGGAGCTGACCAAGGACACCCCCGAGAAGCTCAGCCAGAGGCTGGTCGACGGGGAGCTGGACATCGCCCCGATCACCCTCGTCGAATTCCTCCGCAACGCCGACCGGCTCGTCGCCTTCCCCGATCTCGCGGTCGGCTGCGACGGCCCCGTGATGTCCTGCGTGATCGTCTCGCAGGTCCCGCTGGAGCAGCTCGACGGAGCCCGCGTCGCCCTCGGCTCGACCTCCCGTACGTCCGTACGCCTGGCCCAGCTACTGCTCTCCGAGCAGTACGGGGTACGGCCCGACTACTACACCTGCCCGCCCGACCTGGGCTTGATGATGCAGGAGGCCGACGCCGCCGTGCTGATCGGCGACGCCGCGCTGCGGGCCTCGCTCCACGACGCGCCCCGGCTCGGACTGACCGTCCACGACCTCGGGCACATGTGGAAGGAGTGGACCGGACTGCCGTTCGTCTTCGCCGTCTGGGCCGCCCGCAAGGACTACCTCGCCCGGGAGCCCGCCGTCGTGCACAAGGTCCACGAGGCCTTCCTCGCCTCCCGTGACCTCTCCCTCGAAGAGGTCACCAAGGTCGCCGAGCAGGCGGCCCGCTGGGAGGCCTTCGACGCGGAGCTGCTGGAGCGGTACTTCACCACGCTCGACTTCCGCTTCGGACCCGACCAGCTCGCCGGCGTAAGGGAATTCGCCCGGCGGACCGGACCGACGACGGGGTATCCCGCGGATGTGTCCGTGGAGCTGCTGAGCGCGATGGTCCAGGAGTGCTGACCGGGTTTACCGCCGGGTAGATCCAAAGCGCCCGGCAGGTGAATGCCCGGTTTCCCGGGAATTCCCGTCCTTTCCGCATTTCTCCGCCGGGCGGGGGAAATGCAAAAGGATGGCGGCGCGCCCTGACCATCCCCGGACGCCCCGGGCTCACCGACCCCGATCCGCCGGGCACCCCCTAGGCTGCTGCTCGGCCGGGTGCCACAAGACGCCCGGGATCACGGGGAATTGGGGGGCGCGATGCAGCCGCTGGAAGCCGGTGAGCCGCGGACCATCGGCGCGTACCGGTTGCTCGGCCGACTCGGCGCGGGCGGCATGGGCCGGGTCTACCTGGGACGCAGCGCGGGCGGCCGGACCGTCGCCGTCAAGATCGTGCACCCGCACTTCGCCTCCGACGAGGAGTTCCGGGCCCGGTTCCGCCGCGAGGTCGAGGCGGCCCGGCGAGTCGGGGGCGAGTGGACCGCGCCGGTCCTGGACGCCGACCCGGAGGCCGCGGTCCCGTGGGTGGCCACCGGCTACGTGGCGGGCCCCTCCCTGGACCGCGCGCTCGCCGCCCACGGGCCGCTCCCCGAGGCGTCCGTACGGGCCGTCGGCGCGGGACTGGCACGGGCCCTGGTGGCCGTGCACGGCCTGGGCCTGGTCCACCGGGACGTCAAGCCGTCGAACGTGATGCTCACCCTCGACGGGCCGCGGCTGATCGACTTCGGGATCGCGCGGGCCACGGACGGCACCGCCTCGCTCACCTCCACCGGCGTCTCCATCGGCTCGCCCGGCTACATGTCGCCCGAGCAGATCCTCGGCAAGGGGGTCACCGGGGCGGCCGACGTGTTCTCGCTCGGCGCGGTCATGGCCTACGCGGCGACCGGCCGGCCGCCCTTCACCGGGGACAACTCCGCCACCCTCCTCTACAAGGTGGTCCACGAGCCGCCCGAACTCGGCGGGCTCCCGGCCGGGGAGCTGCGCGACCTGATCGCGGCCTGCCTGGCCAAGACGGCCGCCGACCGGCCCGCGCCCGAGGCGGTCGCCGCCGCCCTCGGCGGGGCGCTCGGCGCCCCCGGCTGGCTCCCGGCACCCCTGGTCGAGGAGGCCAGCCGGGCCGCGGTGGCGCTGCTGGACCTGGACGCCGAGCCCGCCGAGGACGGTCCGGGTGCGGGTGCGGGTGCGGGTGCGGGTGCGGGTGCGGGTGCGGGTCCAGGTGCGGGTCCGGCCGGGGCCGGGGTCGCTGCCGCCCCGGAGGCCGCCTCGGGCCCGGTCCCGTTCACCGCCGGGTCCTACGGCCCCGCCGGTGGCGGCTTCGGGGCGCCGGACCCCTCGTACGGCAACCAGGGCTCGTACGGGAGCCAGGGCGCGGGCTCCCCGTACGCCGCCCAGGCCGCGGGCCCGTACGGCCGTCCCACCGAGACCGCGGGCGGGGCCCCCGGAGCCGGCGGCGCGGTGCCGCAGCCGCGGAGCGCGGCTGACGGGCGGCAGGTCACCGTGAGCGCCGCGGGGCGCCGGTTCAGCTGCACCGTCGTACTGGCCGCGGCGGCCGTCCTCGCGGTGCTGTCCGGCGGGATCTACTTCCTGGACCTGCTCCCGGGCCGGGGCGGCGACCAGCGGGACCTGGCCGACGTCGGCGCCAGGCCTTCCGCCTCCTCGCCCGCCCCGGGCGCCTCGGCACCCTCGGCCGAGGCCACCGGTGCGGGTTCCGCGTCGCCGTCCGGGAGCCGTAGCGACGTCCCCAAGGAACTCATCGGCACGTGGAAGGGCACGGTCACCACCGCCCGCGCCGGGCTCTCCACCGAGTTCGAGATCACCATCAAGGCCGGCAGGGTCGGTGAGGTCGTCGGCCGGGACAAGTCGATCCTCCCGCTCTTCGGGACCGACTGCAGCGGGGACTGGAAGCTGGCCTCCGCCACCGACCGCTCGCTCGTCCTGGACACCTCGGGCGGCCCCAACCCCGCGCCCGGTGTGTGCTCCAACGGGTCCGCCGACGAGCGCTTCACCCTCGACTCCAACGGAACGCTCCACTACAAGTCGGGCGACGCCCCGGCCGGGAACCCCGAAGGAGACCTCACCCGCAGCCCCTGAAAACCCCCGCCAGGGGCTGGCGTAGGCTGGATCGGTCCGGACCTTGACACAGACACACCGCCGAAAGGTGACTCCCGGTGACCGACCAGGCCGTTCTCCAGTCTGTCCTCGACCGCGCCGCAGCGGGGGGCCGGATCACCAGGGAAGAGGCGCTCGACCTCTACCGCCACGCGCCGCTGCACGCGCTCGGCCAGGCGGCCGACGCGGTGCGCCGCCGCCGCTACGCCGGCACCGAGCACATCGCGACGTACATCATCGAGCGGAACATCAACTACACGAACGTGTGCGTCACGGCGTGCAAGTTCTGCGCCTTCTACGCGGCCCCCAAGGACACGAAGAAGGGCTGGTCCCGCGACCTCGACGACATCCTGCGCCGCTGCGCGGAGACCGTCGAGCTCGGCGGCACGCAGATCATGTTCCAGGGCGGGCACCACCCGGACTACGGCGTCGAGTACTACGAGCACCACTTCTCCGCCATCAAGAAGGCGTTCCCGCAGCTGGTCATCCACTCCCTCGGCGCGTCCGAGGTCGAGCACATGGCCCGCATCTCGGGCGTCTCGGCCGAGGAGGCGATCCAGCGCATCCACGCGGCCGGCCTCGACTCCTTCGCGGGCGCCGGCGCCGAGCTGCTGCCGGCCCGGCCGCGCAAGGCGATCGCCCCGCTCAAGGAGTCCGGCGAGCGCTGGCTGGAGATCATGGAGATCGCCCACAGGCTGGGCGTGGAGTCCACCTCCACCATGCTGATGGGCACCGGCGAGACCAACGCCGAGCGCATCGAGCACATCGCGATGATCCGGGACACGCAGGACCGCACGGGCGGCTTCCGCGCCTTCATCCCGTACACGTACCAGCCCGAGAACAACCACCTCAAGGGCCGCACCCAGGCGACGATCTTCGAGTACCTGCGCATGATCGCGATCGCGCGCCTGTTCCTCGACAACATCGCCCACATCCAGGGCTCCTGGCTGACCGTCGGCAAGGAGGCGGGCCAGCTCTCGCTGCACTACGGCGCGGACGACCTCGGCTCGATCATGCTGGAGGAGAACGTCGTCTCCTCGGCCGGCGCCAAGCACCGCTCCAACCGCCAGGAGATCATCGACCTGATCCGCAAGGCGGGCCGCACGCCGGCGCAGCGCGCGACGACGTACGAGCACCTGCTGGTGCACGACGACCCGGCGAACGACCCGGCCGACGACCGCGTCGTCTCGCACATCTCCTCCACCGCCATCGAGGGCGGCACCGCGCACCCCGAGCTGAAGCTCATCTCCGCGAACTGACGCCTGGCGACACGATGCTGACGCTGCACACCGCCGAGCTCCTCGTGACCGGCCCGGGGTCCGCGCCGCTGGAGGGCGGTGCGGTCCTCGTCGACGCGGACCGGATCACCCACGTGGGCCGGTACGAGGACCTCGGCGCGGCCCACTCGCACGCCCGGGTCCGCCGCTGGCCCGGGGTGCTCACCCCGGGGCTGCTGGTGCGCGGTGCGGACGAGCTGCTGGAGCGGACGTACTACCCGGACGACCCGTACGAGGTCACCGAGCTCGGCGCCGACCCGATCAGCGGCGAGGCGGCGCTGGACGCCCTGAAGCTGACCGAGGCGCGGTGGGGCAACAGCGCCCGGCGCGGCACGCAGCGGCTGCTGGCCCGCGGGGTGGTGGCGGTGTGCGGCCGCTTCACCGTCCCGGCGGTGCGCACCGCGGTGTCCCGCTCGGGGCTCACGATCCTGCCGCCGGCGCCCTACGAGGGGCGGCCGGCCCTGGATCCCTTCGCGGGCCGGGAGTCGGCGGCGGAGGCCTTCCACGGGGTGCTGGAGCCGGGTGCCGCGGCGCGGTTCGCGGTGTTCGCGGTGGCGGACGAGGCCGAGCTGCCGGCGCGGGGCGCGACCACGTGCGTGGCCACGGTCATCGGGGGACGGCTGCTGCACCGCCGCCGCTGAGCCCGTCGTCGCAGAGTCCGTCGTCGCAGAGTCCGTCGCCGGAGGGTGCTTGCCCGCAGGGCGGGAGGTCGGCCGGTCTGCCGCCCTCCCGGGCGAGGGCGGCCAGCAGGCAGGCCTGGAGGCGGCTGATCCCGCCGAGCTTGGCCCGTATGTTCACGACGTGGAACTTGACCGTGCTGACGGACAGTTGGAGCTCCCCGGCGAGTTCCCGGTTGGAGGCGCCGGTGGCCAGGCACAGGAACACCGCGGACTCCTGCTCGGTCAGCAGCGCTTCGAACGACCGGTCCCCGTGCTGCGCCGGCGGCCCGTCCGGCTCCTCGTACGAGGGGAACCACGCAGGGACGCTGAAGCTGACGACGCGCACGGTTCCACTCCTCGATCCCCCCGGGCGGCCCCTCTGGCGGCCGTCCTTTCCCTAGAGGACGGACGGACCCGACAGATAGGTTCCGTTCGCGTCGAACGGCCAGGCATTGGACTTGCATCCGCTCAGGCCCTTGATCTGCTGCATCATCGCCGGCGCGGGCTTTCCGGGGCCCGGGCAGCCCTCGTGGCCGCGGCCGATCTCGTGCCCGACCTCGTGGTTGACGATCAGCGCCCGGTACTCCTCCACGGAACCGCTGAACTGCGGCGAACCCTCCTTCCAGCGCTTGAGGTTCACCACCACGGTGTGGCCGACCCGGCAGTTGGTCTCGCCGATGAGCTCCGGGGTGACCACGTCGCACAGGACGTCGGCGGTCTTGGGGGTGGCGATCTTGACGGTGAAGTCCACCGGCTGGCCCGCTCCCACGAGCTGGAAGCCGTACTGCGGGTCCCTGGTCCAGCCGCGGGGGTCCCCGAGGATCGCCTCGACGGAGCGGGCGGCCGCCTCCGGGTCGACCCCGCTGCCCTCCTCGACCTCCAGCCGCCAGCGCCGTGTCGTCCCCTTGCCCTGCGCGCTGCCGGAAGCGGACGACCCGGAGAAGGTGCCGGGCTTGCCCGGCGTCGCGGTGGCGCCGGTGGACGCCGAGGGCGAGCCCGCGGGCTGCTGCGAGGGGGCGGCGGGGGACGGCGCGGCCTCGGGGGACTTCGCGCCGCCCTGCGGGAGCGGATTGCCCGCGGCGTCGGTGCCCTCCCCGTCCGGTGCGTCCGGCCGGGCGGCGGTGCGGCCCTCGGCGGTCGTGGTCGTGTCGTCCTCGGGCAGCAGCGCGTAGGCGGTCGCCGAGACGGCGACCAGCGCCGCCGAACCGAGGAGGATCGTGCGCCGCAGCCGCCTGCGCCGTTCGGCCCGGCGCCTGGCGCGCGGGCCGTCACGGCGGGAACGACCGGTGGAATGGCCTGCCGGCATCGTGAAGCTTCCTGTTCGCGGCGGCCACTGCCGGACCCGCCCACGGTTTGCGGTCCTGATCCGGTGGGTGACCCTCACCGGGCCGCACCCTGGCAGTCAACGCGCATGCGGCGTCGAAGCGTAACTGTCCTTCGGAACAGTTCTACGGTCGGGTACGCAACCTGCACGGCACGGTACGGCGGAGCCCGCGCCCTCCGGGTCGGCCCGGCCTGAGAGGATGGGACCGTACCCGCCGATCCGCATCGCAACACGAGGGGCGAACGCCAGTGACAAGGGCCTCCCTGGACAAGCAGCCGCACGAAGTCGCCTCCATGTTCGACAGGGTCGCGGCGAACTACGACCTGACCAACGACGTCCTCTCCCTCGGGCAGGACAGGGTGTGGCGCAAGGAGGTCGCCAAGGCGGTCGGCGCGCGCCCCGGGCAGAAGATCCTCGACCTGGCCGCCGGTACGGCGACCTCCTCGCTGCCCTTCGCCGCGACCGGCGCGTACGTCGTCCCGTGCGACTTCTCGCTCGGCATGCTCATGGAGGGCAAGAAGCGGAACTCCTGGCTTCCGCTGACCGCCGGGGACGCGACGAAGCTGCCGTTCAAGGACGACGTCTTCGACACCGTGACGATCTCCTTCGGCCTGCGCAACGTCCAGGACACCGACGCCGCCCTGCGCGAGCTGTACCGGGTGACCAAGCCCGGCGGCCAGGTCGTGATCTGCGAGTTCTCGCAGCCCACCTGGGCGCCCTTCCGGACCGTCTACACCGAGTACCTGATGCGCGCGCTGCCGCCCGTCGCCCGCGCGGTGTCGTCCAACCCCGACGCGTACGTGTACCTCGCCGAGTCCATCCGCGAATGGCCCGACCAGCCGGCGCTGGCCGCCCTGCTGCAGAAGGCCGGCTGGTCCAAGGTCGCCTGGCGCAACCTCAGCGGCGGCATCGTCGCGCTGCACAGAGGAACCAAGGGCTGACCGCCGTGTCCGACGCTGTGCCCACGGATTACGGCCCCCTGCTGGAGCGGATCGCCGCCGACGTCGCCCCGCTGCTGGGCAGCGGCACGCCCGCCGAGTACATCCCGGCGCTCGCGGCCGTGGACAGAAGACAGTTCGGGATGGCCGTCGCCGATCTCGACGGCAACGTCTTCGGGGTGGGGGACTGGCAGGTGCCCTTCTCCGCCCAGTCGATCACCAAGGTGTTCGCGCTGGCCCTGGCGTTGGCCGGGGGCGGCGACAGCCTGTGGGAGCGGGTCGGCCGGGAGCCCTCGGGCAACCCGTTCAACTCGCTCGTACAGCTGGAGTACGAAAACGGCATTCCACGCAATCCGTTCATCAATGCGGGCGCCCTCGTGGTCACCGACCGGCTCCAGACCCTGACGGGCGACGCGAGCAGCGAAGTGCTGGAGTTCCTGCGGCAGGAGAGCCAGAACCCCGACATAGCCTTCGACGCCGAGGTCGCCGCCTCCGAGCAGGAGCACGGGGACCGCAACGCCGCCGTCGCCCACTTCATGGCCTCGTACGGGAACATCGACAATCCGGTGCCCGCGCTGCTGGAGCACTACTTCTGGCAGTGCTCCATCGAGATGACCTGCGCCGACCTGGCGCGTGCCGGGCGCTTCCTGGCCCGGCACGGGCTGCGCGCGGACGGCTCGCGGCTGCTGACGCGCAGCGAGGCCAAGCAGGTCAACGCCGTGATGATGACCTGCGGGACGTACGACGCGGCGGGCGAGTTCGCCTACCGGGTGGGGCTGCCCGGCAAGAGCGGGGTGGGCGGCGGGATCGTCGCCGTCGTCCCGGGGCGGTGCACACTCGCCGTGTGGAGCCCGGGGCTGGACGCCCGGGGCAACTCGGTGGCGGGTGTCGCGGCGCTGGACCGCTTCACGACCCTGACGGGCCTGTCCGTCTTCTGATCCCCGCGGCCTGGGCCTTCTGATCCCCGTGGTCCCGGCGACCGCGATGCCGGCACGGCACGCAGCCGCCGGCATCGCGGTGCCGCGTGCCTCGGCCGGGACGGTCAACGGGGCCGCGGCAGGTCCCGCAGGTCCAGTACGTAGCGGCGCGCGGGATTCCCGCCCGGCGTGGTGAACTCCTCGGCCAGGGTCATGCCCAGCCGCTCCGCCACCGCCACGGAACGGGCGTTGCGGGCGTCGATCATCGCGCACACCCGGTCCAGGCCGGCCGCCCGGACGCGTGCCACGGTCGCCTCCGCGGCGGCCGTGGCATAGCCCCTGCCCCAGTGCTCCCGGCCCAGCCGCCAGCCGATCTCGACCTCCCCGACCGGGCCCCACGCCTTGTCCGCCGGCCACGGCTGGGCGCCGGTGAAGCCGACCACCGCGCCGTCCTCGTCCAGCAGCGTCCACAGGCAGTAGCCGAGCTGTGCATCGTGCATGCGCTGGCGCGCGGTGAACTCCTCGTACGCGGACAGCTCCGCGGGACCGCCGAGGAACTCCATGACGTCGGGATCGGCGAAGACCTCGTGCCAGGCGTGGGCGTCCTCGTCGGTGGGCACGCGGAGCCGCACCGCGGGGAGCGGCTGCCGGGGCGGGGAGGCCGGGGAGGTCTGCGAGGTCGGCGAGCTTGTCAACGTGGGTGGCCCTTCTGATCGCGATCTCTCTCGCTGCATAGACTGCACATGTCCGGTGCCATTGGGCACCCTTTATCGAGCCTTCGGGAGACCCCGCAGTGACCGAGCTCCTCTCCGAACACTCCGCGGACGTGATCGTCGTCGGGGCCGGGCCCGCCGGCTCGACCACCGCCTACTACCTCGCCAAGGCCGGATTGGACGTCCTGCTCCTGGAGAAGACGGCGTTCCCGCGCGAGAAGGTCTGCGGCGACGGACTGACCCCGCGCGCCACCAAGCAGCTGGTGGCGATGGGCGTCGACATCTCCGAAGAGGCCGGCTGGCTCCGCAACAAGGGCCTGCGGATCATCGGAGGCGGGCAGCGGCTCCAGCTGGACTGGCCGGAACTCGCCTCCTACCCGGACTACGGACTCGTCCGCAAGCGCGACGACTTCGACGAGATCCTCGCCCGCCAGGCGCAGAAGGCCGGCGCCCGGCTGTACGAGCGCTGCAACGTCGGCGAGCCCGTCCGCGACGCCCGCACCGGCCGCATCACGGGCGTGCAGGCGAAGCTGGGCGAGGAGAAGACCCCGGTCACCTTCCACGCCCCGCTGGTCGTCGCCGCCGACGGCAACTCCTCCCGGCTGTCCCTGGCGATGGGCCTGCACCGGCGCGAGGACCGCCCGATGGGCGTCGCGGTGCGCACGTACTTCACCTCGCCGCGGCACGACGACGACTACCTGGAGTCCTGGCTGGAGCTGTGGGACCGGCGCGGCCCGCAGGACCGGCTGCTGCCCGGCTACGGCTGGATCTTCGGCATGGGCGACGGCACCTCCAACGTCGGCCTCGGCATCCTCAACTCCTCCTCCGCCTTCAAGGAGCTGGACTGGCGCGAGGTCCTCAAAGCCTGGTGCGCCTCGATGCCGGAGGACTGGGGCTACACCCCGGAGAACATGACGCAGCCGATCCGCGGCGCGGCCCTGCCGATGGCCTTCAACCGGCAGCCGCACTACACCAAGGGCCTGCTGCTGGTCGGTGACGCGGGCGGCCTCGTCAACCCGTTCAACGGCGAGGGCATCGCCTACGCCATGGAGTCCGGCCAGATCGCGGCGGACGTCATCGTGCAGGCGCAGGCCCGGTCCACCCCGGCGCAGCGCGAGCTGGCGCTGCACAACTACCCGAAGGTGCTCAAGGAGACCTACGGCGGCTACTACACGCTGGGCCGCGCCTTCGTGAAGCTGATCGGCAACCCGAAGGTCATGAAGGTCGCCACCCAGCGCGGGCTGACCCACCCGCTGCTGATGAAGTTCACCCTGAAGATGCTGGCCAACCTGACCGACCCGGCGGGCGGCGACGCCATGGACCGGATCATCAACGGCCTCTCGAAGGTGGCTCCGAAGGCCTGACGAGGCCTGACGACGGCCTGACCAAGACCTGACGACGTCCCGACGGCCGGCTACGGACGGCGGTCCCGGATCCCCCGGCCCTCAGGGTCGGGGGATCCGTGCACGGTGCGCACGCACCGGGCGAGCAGGACCAGGCCGCACACCAGCAGCGCGCCCGACACGGTCCAGCCGGCGGCCAGCAGAAGGGTGTGCCCCGGCTTCTGCCAGGGGCGTGCGGTGTTCAGCAGCCAGCCCCCGACGGCGAGGAGCCCGAGCCCGAGGGCGGCCCGGACCGCGGTCGGGTCGCCGGCCTCGTGGTGCTCGTACGGCTGTGTGCCCACGGGACCACCACCTCCAGGGTCTGACGCTCGGGGCTTGCGCCGCCATTTTCGCAGGACCCGGCAGTCCCGGCGCCGCCCGCCCGACCGACTGCCCGCCCGAAGGACTGGACGCCTGCCGTCGACGAGGCGCACAACGGGCAACGGCCGTAGGGCCGGTACTCCACCCCCGAGCGGGGGAGTACCGGCCCTGCGGCCGTGTGCGGGTGCCGTGGCCCGAGCGGGGCTCGGGGGCGGGCTCAGAGGACGCGGACGGCGCCCGTCGGCTTGTCGTAGCTCAGGTTGCGCTCGACGATGCCCGTGCTGGGGTTCTGCGCACCGACGAACTTGCCGCCGCCCACGTAGATGGCGACGTGGTACGCGCTGCCCTTGGAGCCCCAGTACAGGATGTCGCCCGGCTGAAGGGCGTTCAGGGAGACCGACGTGCCGGCCGAGGACTGCGCCTGGGACATGCGCGGCAGGGAGATGCCGGCCTGGCGGTAGGCGGCCTGGACGAGGCCGGAGCAGTCGAAGGAGGACGGGCCGGTGCCACCCATGACGTAGGCCTTGCCGACCTGCGCGCGGGCGAAGTTGACGATGGCGGCGGCGGAGCCGGTCGCCGGGGCCGACACGGTGCCGGTGCCCTGGGGGGCCTTCGCGGGGGCCGAGGCGGTCTTGAGGGAGGTGCGCTCGGAGTCGCGGGTGGCGCGCTCGGCCTCGGCCTTGCGGTCCGCCTCCTCCTTCGCCTTCTTCTCGGCGGCCTTCTGGGCCGTTTCCTTGGCCTGCTTCGCCTCGGCGGCGGCGCCGGTGCGGGCGCTCTCCTCCTGGGCGGTCAGTTCGCCTTCCACGGCGGCCAGACGGGTGTTCTCGGCGGCCGTGGTGACGGCGGAGGAGACCTCGGCCGCCAGGTCCAGGTTCAGGACCGGCATTTCGAGCGTCGTCTCGGCCACGGGCTCGGACGGGGACGCGCTCGCGGTGCCGGCCATGGCCAGGGTGCTGAGGACGCCACCGGCAACTCCGGCGCGGACCGCGAGCTTCGAGGCGCTGCGGCGGGGCTTCCGGTGGCTGGGTATGTGAGCGGTGTGGGACATGAGAACAACCGCTATCAGGGCGTCAGGGTTCCCTTCAAGAAACGTGGGGTGCGCCACAGTTGCGCGCGAAGCACGCGAACCGGGCGCGTCTCAACTCTTATTGACGCCGTAACGGGCGAAACGGACACGCCTTCACAAGGCTGTGATCATGGGGTTTCAGAATTTAGTCCGAATTGATCCGCGGACTACCATCCCTCCGCACAGATGGCCAAGCCCGCTTTCGGAACGCCTGATTCATAGTGGCGCAGGTCACAGAGGGATCACGCCATGTGGACCCTGTGGCCGGGCCGTGACCTTCCTGTGAAGCGGCCGGGGCGGCTCGTGAACGGATGCACGTACTCGGCGGCCCGCCGCACCCTCGCCTGCCCCGCGTCCACCTCCGTACGCGCGGTCTCCCCCGACCGGGGGACGCGGATTCCCATACCACCAGGGGCGCTCCCAGGCCAATTTGCCTGCACCTGCCATCGTTTGATAGAGCGATGCGCCTTCCACCTGCAGGAACGGGCTCGAATGTCACCTTTGGTGATCATGCGGCTGCTTCGCGTATGAAGATCACCACTCATCGGACTTCATGATCGTTCGTCAGGTGGTGGAGATCACAAACTCGGTGTTGTTACCCGTGTCGCAGATCACAGACGAGCAGGCATAAGATGCGCACCAGTCCGGCTTGTGAACTGCCTCACATGCAGCGCTTGATCAAGAGCGTGATCTTTCGCGAGGCGGGGCACGCGGCGCCGGCGGCGGTCCAACGGTCAAGGACGACTGGAAGGAGCGAGGAGCGTGAATGCGTACGCGCCCATCCTCGTGCTCGGCGCCCTCGGCGCAGGGTTTGCGATCTTCTCCGTGGTCATGGCCACGCTGATCGGTCCAAAAAGGTACAACCGGGCGAAGCTCGAAGCCTACGAGTGCGGCATCGAGCCGACGCCGACGCCGGCCGGCGGCGGCCGCTTCCCCATCAAGTACTACCTGACGGCGATGCTCTTCATCGTCTTCGACATCGAGGTTGTCTTCCTCTACCCCTGGGCCGTCACCTTCGACTCCCTGGGGATCTTCGGGCTCGTCGAGATGCTGCTCTTCGTGCTCACCGTCTTCGTCGCCTACGCCTACGTATGGCGGCGCGGCGGCCTGGAATGGGACTGAGGGGCTGAATTTCCCATGGGACTGGAAGAGAAGCTGCCGAGCGGCTTTCTGCTGACCACCGTCGAACAGGCCGCGGGGTGGGTGCGCAAGTCGTCCGTCTTCCCGGCGACCTTCGGCCTCGCCTGCTGCGCCATCGAGATGATGACGACCGGAGCGGGCCGGTACGACCTGGCCCGCTTCGGCATGGAGGTCTTCCGCGGCTCCCCGCGCCAGGCCGACCTGATGATCGTGGCCGGGCGGGTCAGCCAGAAGATGGCGCCGGTGCTGCGCCAGGTGTACGACCAGATGCCCGCTCCCAAATGGGTCATCTCCATGGGGGTTTGTGCATCTTCAGGCGGAATGTTCAACAACTACGCGATCGTCCAGGGCGTCGACCACATCGTCCCGGTGGACATCTACCTCCCCGGCTGCCCGCCCCGCCCCGAGATGCTGATGGACGCGATCCTCAAGCTCCACCAGAAGATCCAGGGCGGAAAGCTCGGCGTGAACCGGGAGGAAGCGGCCCGCGAGGCGGAGGCGGCGGCCCTCAAGGCGCTCCCCACCATCGAGATGAAGGGGCTGCTCCGGTGAGCGAGACCCAAGAGCCGCGCAACGGCGACGGCAGCGACGCCCCCGGCTCCGACGGCAGCGGCCTGCCCGCGCCGCGCGCCCAGGGCCCCGAGGTCATCGGCGTCCGCAAGGGCATGTTCGGCGCGGCGAACGGCGGCGACACCAGCGGCTACGGCGGCCTCGTCCGCACCGTGGCCCTGCCCGGCGCGACCTCCCGCCCGTACGGCTCCTACTTCGACGAGGTGGCCGACGAGCTCGAAGGCGCCCTGGAGGAGCAGGACCTGCTCCCGGAGAACGCCATCGAGAAGACGGTCGTCGACCGGGGCGAGCTCACCTTCCACATCGCCCGCGAGCACCTCGTACGGGTCGCGCGCACCCTGCGTGACGACCCCGCCCTGCGCTTCGAGCTGTGCACCGGCGTCAGCGCAGTCCACTTCCCCGGGGACAAGGGCCGCGAGCTGCACGCCGTCTACCACCTGCGCTCGCTCACCCACGGCCGGATCGTACGGCTGGAGGTGTCCGCCCCGGACGCCGACCCGCACGTCCCCTCGCTCGTCTGCGTCTACCCGACCAACGACTGGCACGAGCGCGAGGCATACGACTTCTTCGGCCTGGTCTTCGACGGGCACCCGGCCCTCACCCGGATCATGATGCCGGACGACTGGCAGGGCTTCCCGCAGCGCAAGGACTACCCGCTCGGCGGCATCCCCGTCGAGTACAAGGGCGCCCAGATCCCGGCTCCCGACCAGCGGAGGTCGTACAGCTGATGTCCCCCATCTCGAACGACGCAGAAAACCACGCCTCCGCTCGCGAGACGACCGAGGGCACCGTCTACACCGTCACCGGCGGCGACTGGGACGAGATCGTCCGGTCGGCGGCCAAGGCCGACGACGAGCGGATCGTCGTCAACATGGGTCCGCAGCACCCGTCCACCCACGGTGTGCTCCGGCTGATCCTGGAGATCGACGGCGAGACGGTCACCGAGGCCCGGTGCGGCATCGGCTACCTCCACACCGGAATCGAGAAGAACCTCGAATTCCGCAACTGGACGCAGGGCACCACCTTCGTCACGCGCATGGACTACCTGACGCCGTTCTTCAACGAGACGGCGTACTGCCTCGGTGTCGAGAAGCTCCTCGGCATCACCGACCAGGTCCCGGACCGCGCCACCGTCGTCCGCGTCCTGCTGATGGAGCTCAACCGGCTCTCCTCCCACCTGGTGTGCATCGCCACCGGCGGCATGGAGCTGGGCGCGACCACGATCATGATCTACGGCTTCCGCGACCGGGAGCTGATCCTCGACATCTTCGAGCTGATCACCGGACTGCGCATGAACCACGCGTTCATCCGCCCCGGCGGCCTCGCGCAGGACCTGCCCCCGGGCGCCGTCGACCAGCTGCGCGAGTTCGTCAAGACCATGAAGAAGAACCTGCCGGAGTACGACAAGCTCGCCACCGGCAACCCGATCTTCAAGGCCCGCATGCAGGACGTCGGCTACCTCGACCTCTCCGGCTGCATGGCGCTCGGCGCCACCGGCCCGATCCTGCGCTCCGCCGGCCTGCCGCACGACCTGCGCAAGTCGGACCCGTACTGCGGATACGAGACCTACGAGTTCGACGTGCCGACCACCGAGACCTGCGACTCCTACGGGCGGTTCCTGATCCGCCTGGAGGAGATGCGCCAGTCGCTGCGGATCGTCGAGCAGTGCCTGGAGCGGCTGGAGCCCGGGCCGGTGATGGTCGCCGACAAGAAGATCGCCTGGCCGGCGCAGCTGGCCATGGGCCCCGACGGCCTCGGCAACTCGCTCGATCACATCAGGAACATCATGGGCACCTCCATGGAGGCCCTCATCCACCACTTCAAGCTGGTGACCGAGGGCTTCCGGGTGCCGGCCGGGCAGGCGTACGCGGCCGTCGAGTCGCCCAAGGGCGAGCTCGGCGTCCACGTCGTCTCCGACGGCGGAACCCGCCCCTACCGGGTCCACTTCCGTGATCCGTCCTTCACCAACCTGCAGGCCATGGCCGCGATGTGCGAGGGCGGCCAGGTCGCCGACGTCATCGTCGCCGTCGCCTCCATCGACCCCGTGATGGGAGGCGTCGACCGATGACCACCAGTCCTCAGAACCGAGGGGTCCCGCTGGGCATGCCCCAGCTGCCCGCCCCCGACTTCCCGGCGGAGGTACGGACACGCCTCGAAGCGGACGCGAAGGAAGTCATCGCCCGCTACCCCGACAGCCGCTCCGCACTGCTCCCGCTGCTGCACCTGTGCCAGTCGCACGAGGGCTACGTCTCCAAGACCGGCGTCCGCTTCTGCGCCGAGATGCTCGGTCTGACCACGGCCGAGGTCACCGCCGTCGCCACCTTCTACACCATGTACCGGCGGCGTCCCTCCGGCGACTACCAGGTCGGTGTCTGCACCAACACCCTGTGCGCGGTCATGGGCGGCGACGCCATCTTCGAGGAGCTCAAGGAGCACCTCGGGGTCGGCAACAACGAGACCACCCCCGACGGCAAGGTCACGCTGGAGCACATCGAGTGCAACGCGGCCTGCGACTACGCCCCCGTGGTGATGGTCAACTGGGAGTTCTTCGACAACCAGACCCCCGAGTCCGCCAAGGCCCTGGTCGACGACCTGCTGGCCGGCCGCGAGGTCGCCCCGACCCGGGGCGCGCCGCTGTGCACGTACAAGGAGACCGCCCGGATCCTGGCCGGTTTCCCCGACGAGCGCGCGGGCGCGGTCGAGGCCACCGGCGGAGCCGGCCCCGCCTCCCTGATCGGTCTGCGCATCGCCCGCGGCGAATCCCCGCACACCCCGATCGTCCATCCGCGCGGCGAGAGCCGTACCGAGGGAGGGGAGTGATGAGCGTGTCTACCGAACTGAGCAAGAACGGCACCAGCCCGGAGAAGCTGCTGGCCCCCGTCCTGTCGGCCTTCTGGGACGAGCCCCGGTCCTGGACGCTGGAGACCTACCGGCGCCACGAGGGCTACGAAGGCCTGCGCAAGGCCCTCGCGATGACCCCCGACGACCTCATCGCCTACGTCAAGGACTCCGGTCTGCGCGGACGCGGCGGCGCGGGCTTCCCCACCGGCATGAAGTGGCAGTTCATCCCGCAGGGCGACGGAAAGCCGCACTACCTCGTCGTGAACGCCGACGAGTCGGAACCGGGAACCTGCAAGGACATCCCCCTCCTCTTCGCCAACCCGCACTCCCTCATCGAGGGAATGATCATCGCCTGCTACGCGATCCGCTCGCAGCACGCCTTCATCTACCTGCGCGGCGAGGTCGTACCGGTCCTGCGACGCCTGCACGAGGCGGTGCGCGAGGCGTACGAAGCCGGATACCTCGGCAAAGACATCCTCGGCAGCGGCCTCGACCTCGACATCACGGTGCACGCGGGCGCAGGCGCGTACATCTGCGGCGAGGAGACGGCGCTGCTCGACTCCCTGGAAGGCCGGCGCGGCCAGCCCCGGCTGCGTCCCCCCTTCCCTGCCGTCGAGGGGCTCTACGCGTGCCCCACTGTCGTCAACAACGTCGAGTCCATCGCCTCGGTTCCCGCGATCCTGAACAAGGGCAAGGACTGGTTCAAGGCGATGGGGACCGAGAAGTCCCCCGGCTTCACGCTGTACTCGCTCTCCGGGCATGTCGCCGGACCCGGCCAGTACGAGGCCCCCCTCGGCATCACCCTGCGCCAGCTCCTCGACATGAGCGGCGGCATGCGGCCCGGGCACCGGCTGAAGTTCTGGACCCCGGGCGGCTCCTCCACCCCGATGTTCACCGACGAGCACCTCGACGTCCCCCTGGACTACGAGGGTGTCGGCGCCGCCGGCTCGATGCTCGGCACCAAGGCCCTGCAGTGCTTCGACGAGACCACCTGTGTGGTGCGGGCCGTCACCCGGTGGACCGAGTTCTACGCGCACGAGTCCTGCGGCAAGTGCACGCCCTGCCGCGAAGGCACCTACTGGCTGGTCCAGCTGCTCCGCGACATCGAGGCCGGCAAGGGCGTCATGTCCGACCTCGACAAGCTGAACGACATCGCCGACAACATCAACGGCAAGTCCTTCTGCGCCCTCGGCGACGGCGCGGCCAGCCCGATCTTCTCCTCGCTCAAGTACTTCCGCGAGGAGTACGAGCAGCACATCACGGGCAAGGGCTGCCCCTTCGACCCCAGGAAGTCGACCCTCTGGGCCGACACGGAGGTGAACGCATGACCGTCACCACTCCAGCGGCCTCCGGGGGCGGAGCGGCGGTTCCACCCGAGAACACCGTCTCGCTGACCATCGACGGGGTCGAACTGTCAGTGCCCAAGGGCACCCTCGTCATCCGGGCCGCCGAACAGCTCGGCATCGAGATCCCCCGGTTCTGCGACCACCCCCTGCTCTCGCCGGCCGGCGCCTGCCGCCAGTGCATCGTCGAGGTCGAGGGCCAGCGCAAGCCGATGGCCTCCTGCACCATCACCTGCACCGACGGCATGGTCGTCAAGACCCAGCTGACCTCCGAGGTCGCCGACAAGGCCCAGCGCGGGGTGATGGAGCTGCTGCTCATCAACCACCCGCTGGACTGCCCCGTCTGCGACAAGGGCGGCGAGTGCCCGCTGCAGAACCAGGCCATGTCGCACGGCAACGCCGAGTCCCGCTTCGAGGGCAGGAAGCGCACCTACGAGAAGCCCGTCCCGATCTCCACCCAGGTCCTGCTGGACCGGGAGCGGTGCGTGCTCTGCGCCCGCTGCACCCGCTTCTCCAACGAGATCGCCGGCGACCCGATGATCGAGCTGCTGGAACGCGGCGCGCTCCAGCAGGTCGGCACCGGCGAGGACGACCCCTTCGAGTCGTACTTCTCCGGCAACACCATCCAGATCTGCCCGGTCGGCGCCCTCACCTCGGCCGCGTACCGGTTCCGCTCCCGCCCCTTCGACCTCGTCTCCTCCCCGAGCGTGTGCGAGCACTGCGCGGGCGGCTGCGCGACCCGTACCGACCACCGCCGGGGCAAGGTGCTGCGGCGCCTCGCCGCGGAGGACCCCGAGGTCAACGAGGAGTGGGTCTGCGACAAGGGCCGCTTCGGCTTCCGCTACGCGCAGCGCCCGGACCGGCTGACCACCCCGCTGGTGCGCAGCGCCGCCGGAGTGCTGGAGCCGGCGAGCTGGCCCGAGGCCCTGGAGGCCGCGGCGAACGGGCTCGCCGCCGCGCGCGGCCGGGCCGGTGTGCTGACCGGCGGCCGGCTCACCGTCGAGGACGCCTACGCGTACGCCAAGTTCGCCCGCGTGGTCCTCGACACCAACGACATCGACTTCCGGGCCCGCGTGCACAGCGCGGAGGAGGCCGACTTCCTGGCCGCCACCGTCGCCGGCACCGGCAAGGACCTCGACGGCGACGGCGTCACCTACACCTCGCTGGAGGCGGCGCCCACGGTGCTGCTCGCCGGAATCGAGGCCGAGGAGGAGGCCCCCGGCGTCTTCCTGCGACTGCGCAAGGCCCACCGCAGGTTCAAGCAGCGGACCTTCGCCCTCGCCCCCTTCGCCACCCGCGGACTTCACAAGGCCGGCGGCACCCTGCTCCCCGCCGCCCCCGGCACCGAGCCCGACTGGCTCGACGCGCTGTCCTCGCGGACCGGCCTGGAGACGGGCGGCGCCGAAGCCGCCGAGGCGCTGCGCCGGCCCGGCGCCGTCATCGTCGTCGGGGAGCGCCTCGCCGGTGTGCCCGGCGCGCTGACCGCCGCCGTACGGGCGGCCGCCGCGACCGGCGCGAAGCTGGTGTGGATCCCGCGCCGGGCCGGGGAGCGGGCGGCCGTCGAGGCCGGCGCGCTGCCGTCCCTGCTGCCCGGCGGCCGACCGGCGACCGACCCGCGGGCCCGCGACGAGGTCGCCACCGCCTGGGGCCTGGACGAACTCCCGCACCGCTACGGCCGCGACACCGGCCAGATCGTCGAGGCGGCCGCCACCCGGGAGCTGTCCGCCCTGCTGGTCGCGGGCGTCGAGGTCACCGACCTGCCCGACCCGGCCCGCGCGCGGACCGCCCTGGACGAGGCCTTCGTGGTCTCCCTGGAGCTGCGGCCCAGCGAGGTCACCGACCACGCGGACGTGGTCCTGCCGGTCGCCGCGGTCGCCGAGAAGGCGGGTGCGTTCATCAACTGGGAGGGCCGGGTCCGGCCGTTCGAGGCCGCGCTCAAGCCCGACCAGATGACCCGCAGGCTCGCCCCGGCCGACGCCCGCGTCCTGCACATGCTGGCCGACGCCGCCGACCGGCCGATCGGGCTGCCCGACGTGCACGCCGTACGCCGGGAGCTGGAGCGGCTCGGCCCCTGGGAGGGCGGGCTCGCCGCCGAGCAGTCCACCGACCCGGTGCCGCTGCCCCGTGCGGGCGCCGGCGAGGCGATCCTCGCGGGCCACCGGCTCCTCCTCGACCAGGGCCGGCTCCAGGAGGGCGACGAGGCGCTGGCCGGCACCCGCCACGATGCGAGCGCCCGGCTGTCGGCCGCCACGGCCGCCGAAGCGGGCGTCAAGGACGGCGACGTCCTCGCCGTCACCGGCCCCGCCGGCTCCGTGGAACTCCCGCTCCGGATCACCGAGATGCCCGACCGCGTGGTCTGGCTCCCGCTGAACTCCACCGGCTCCGGCGTCCTCGCCGACGCCGGAGCCCGCCCGGGCACCCTCGTACGCATCGGTCCGGCGATCCCGGCCGGCGCAGGCGACACCACTGCGGAGGTGGGCGCGTGAACACCGTTCAACTCGCTGCCGAGGACCTGTCCCTCTTCGGACAGGACGTCTGGTGGCTCGTCGTCATCAAGGCGGTGTTCTGCTTCGCCTTCCTGATGGTGACGGTGCTCTTCTCCATCGTGTGGGAGCGCAAGGTCGTCGCCTGGATGCAGCTGCGCATCGGCCCCAACCGGCACGGCCCCTGGGGCATGCTCCAGTCGCTCGCCGACGGCGTGAAGCTGATGCTCAAGGAAGACATCGTCGTCAAGCGGGCCGACAAGGTCGTCTACGTCCTGGCCCCGATCATCGCGGCGATCCCGGCCTTCATGGCCATCGCGGTGATCCCCTTCGGCCCGGCCGGCAACGAGGTCTCCATCTTCGGCCAGCGCACCTCGATGCAGCTGACCGACCTGCCCATCGCGATGCTCTACATCCTGGCGGTGGCCTCGGTCGGCATCTACGGCATCGTCCTCGCGGGCTGGTCCTCCGGCTCCACGTACCCGCTCCTCGGCGGCCTGCGCTCCTGCGCGCAGATGATCTCCTACGAGATCGCGATGGGCGCGGCCTTCGCCTCGGTCTTCCTCTACTCCGGATCGATGTCGACCTCGGCGATCGTGGAGGCCCAGCAGGACCGCTGGTTCATCGTGCTGCTGCCGGTGTCCTTCATCATCTACGTCGTCACGATGGTCGGCGAGACGAACCGCGCCCCCTTCGACATGCCGGAGTCCGAGGGCGACCTGGTCGGCGGCTTCAACACCGAGTACTCGTCGATCAAGTTCGCGCTGTTCATGCTCGCCGAGTACGTCAACATGGTCACCGTGTCGGCGGTCTCGGTCACCCTGTTCCTGGGCGGCTGGCGGGCCCCGTACCCGATCAGCACCTTCTGGGAGGGCGCGAACCACGGCTGGTGGCCGCTGCTCTGGTTCGTCCTGAAGGTGCAGCTGCTCCTCTTCTTCTTCATCTGGCTGCGCGGCACGCTGCCGCGCGTGCGCTACGACCAGCTGATGAAGCTCGGCTGGAAGGTCCTGATCCCGGTCTCCCTGGTCTGGCTGATGATGGTCGCCACCGTCCGGGCGCTGCGCAACGAGGCGTACGAGATCGGCGACATCGCCCTCTACGTCGGCGGCGCCGTCGTGGCGATCCTGCTGCTCTCCCTCGTCGCGGACGTCTTCCGCGACCGGCGCGAGAAGGCCGCCGCCGCGGACGCCGCCAAGGACGCCGAGCCCTTCGACCCGCTGGCGGGCGGCTTCCCCGTACCGCCCAAGCCCGGCCAGCACCTGGCACCCGTACCGCGCAGGCGGCCCCGCAACGAGCGGGAGCTGATCGTCAGTGGCGGCGCGAACCCCGACAGTGACCGAGAGGAGGCTTGAGAAATGTCTGACGAGAAGTGGCAGAACCCGGTGGCCGGCTTCGGCGTGACCTTCAAGGCCATGTTCAAGAAGCGCCTCACCGAGCAGTACCCGGAGCAGCAGAAGACGACCGCCCCGCGCTTCCACGGACGGCACCAGCTCAACCGGCACCCCGACGGTCTGGAGAAGTGCATCGGGTGCGAGCTGTGCGCATGGGCCTGTCCCGCCGACGCCATCTACGTCGAGGGCGCGGACAACACCGAGGAGGAGCGCTACTCCCCGGGTGAGCGGTACGGCCGGGTCTACCAGATCAACTACGCCCGCTGCATCCTGTGCGGGCTGTGCGTCGAGGCGTGCCCGACCCGGGCGCTGACCATGACGAACGAGTTCGAACTGGCCGACGCCAGCCGCGAGTCGCTCATCTACACCAAGGAGCAGCTGCTCGCCGGCCTGAGCGAGGGCATGGTCGAGGCCCCGCACTCCGTCTTCCCCGGCACCGACGAGCAGGACTACTACCGCGGACTGGTGACGGGGGCCGCCCCGGGTACGGTCCGGCAGGTCGCGGTCTCCAAGGGCGAGGAGCCGGCCGACGCCGCCGACGGCACCGCGGCGGAGGTGGGGTCATGAGCGCCATCGCCGCGACCGCCACCTCCGGCGGCGAGGCCGTGCAGTTCTGGATCCTCGGCACGGTCGCCGTCATCGGCGCGCTGGCCACGATCCTGATGAAGAGGGCCGTGCACAGCGCACTCAGCCTCGCCGGGACGATGATCATCCTGGCCGTCTTCTACCTCGCCAACGGGGCGTACTTCCTGGGCGTCGTCCAGGTCATCGTCTACACCGGCGCGATCATGATGCTCTTCCTCTTCGTGGTCATGCTCGTCGGCGTCACCGCCGCCGACTCCCTGAAGGAGACCATCAAGGGGCAGCGCTGGATGGCCGTCCTGTGCGGCCTCGGCTTCGGCATCCTGCTGTTCGCCGGCATCGGCCACGCCGGGCTGAGCCAGTTCAACGGGCTCGGCCGGATCAACTCCGCCGGGCACGTCGAGGGTCTGGCGCAGCTGATCTTCACCAAGTACGTCTTCGCCTTCGAGCTCACCGGCGCGCTGCTGATCACCGCGGCCGTCGGCGCGATGGTGCTCACCCACCGCGAGCGCACCGAACGGGCCGCGACCCAGCGCGAGCTGGCCGAGCGCCGCGTCCGCGAGGGTGTGCAGCTCCCGCCGCTGCCCGCGCCCGGCGTCTACGCCCGGCACAACGCGGTGGACGTCCCCGGCCTGCTGCCGGACGGAACCCCGTCCGAGCTGACCGTCAGCCAGACGCTGCGCGCCCGCGGCCAGATCCGCGACGTCTCCGGCGAGGCGCTCGACGACCTCAAGGCGCTGGAGCAGCGTTCCGCGGAGCGCCTCGGCCGTGAGGAGGCCCCGAAGTGAATCCGGTCAACTACCTGTACCTGGCGGCCCTGCTGTTCACCATCGGCGCCACCGGAGTGCTGATCCGCAAGAACGCGATCGTGCTGTTCATGTGCATCGAGCTGATGCTCAACGCCTGCAACCTCGCCTTCGTCGCGTTCTCCCGGATGCACGGCAACCTCGACGGCCAGATCATCGCCTTCTTCACGATGGTCGTCGCCGCCGCGGAGGTCGTGGTCGGCCTGGCGATCATCGTGTCGCTGTTCCGTACCCGCCACTCGGCCTCGGTCGACGACGCCAGCCTGATGAAGCTGTAAGGGGTCGCTGTGGAGAACCTGATTGCGCTGCTGATCGCGGCGCCCCTGCTCGGAGCGGTGGTGCTGCTCTGCGGCGGCCGGCGCCTCGACAAGGCCGGCCACTGGCTCGGCACCCTGCTCGCGGCCGTCTCCTTCGGGATCGGCGTCGCCCTCTTCGCGGACATGCTGGGGCGCGCCGCCGACGACCGGACGCTGACGCAGAACCTGTACACCTGGATCCCCGTCGAGGGATTCCAGGCGGACATGGCGTTCCAGCTGGACCAGCTGTCGATGACGTTCGTCCTGCTGATCTCGGGCGTCGGCACGCTCATCCACGTGTACTCGATCGGGTACATGGAGCACGACGAGCGCCGCCGCCGCTTCTTCGGCTACCTCAACCTGTTCGTCGCGGCCATGCTGCTGCTGGTCCTCGCCGACAACTACCTGCTGCTGTACTTCGGCTGGGAGGGCGTGGGCCTCGCCTCGTACCTGCTGATCGGCTTCTGGCAGCACAAGCCCAGCGCGGCCACCGCCGCGAAGAAGGCCTTCCTGGTCAACCGCGTCGGCGACATGGGCCTGTCGATCGCGATCATGCTGATGTTCACCACGTTCGGGACCTTCGCCTTCGGGCCGGTGTTCGGCGCGGTGGGCGAGGCCTCGGAGGGCACGCTCACCGCGATCGGCCTGATGCTGCTGCTGGCCGCATGCGGCAAGTCGGCGCAGGTCCCGCTGCAGTCATGGCTCGGGGACGCGATGGAGGGCCCGACCCCGGTCTCGGCCCTGATCCACGCGGCCACCATGGTCACCGCCGGCGTCTACCTGATCGTCCGCTCGGCGGCGATCTTCAACGCGGCGCCCGACGCGCAGCTGGTCGTCACCGTCGTGGGCGCGGTCACGCTGCTCTTCGGTGCGATCGTCGGTTGCGCGAAGGACGACATCAAGAAGGCGCTGGCCGGCTCGACGATGTCGCAGATCGGCTACATGATCCTCGCCGCCGGCCTCGGCCCCATCGGCTACGTCTTCGCGATCATGCACCTGGTGACGCACGGCTTCTTCAAGGCCGGGCTCTTCCTCGGCGCGGGTTCCGTGATGCACGGGATGAACGACGAGGTCGACATGCGCAAGTACGGGGGCCTGCGGAAGTACATGCCGGTCACCTTCGTCACCTTCGGCCTCGGCTACCTGGCGATCATCGGCTTCCCGGGCCTGTCCGGCTTCTTCTCCAAGGACATGATCATCGAGGCGGCCTTCGCGAAGGGCGGCACCGAGGGCTGGATCCTCGGCGGGGTCACCCTGCTGGGCGCCGGCATCACCGCCTTCTACATGACCCGCGTCATGCTCCTCACCTTCTTCGGTGAGAAGCGCTGGCAGCCGGACGCGGAAGGGCACGAGCCGCACCCGCACGAGTCCCCGAAGTCCATGACGATCCCGATGGTCATCCTCGCCTTCGGGTCGGTCTTCGCCGGCGCCTTCTTCGAGATCGGCGAGCGCTTCCTGACCTGGCTGGAGCCCGTCACCGGCTACTCCCACGGCAACCCGCCGGTCAGCGCCATGACGGTCACCGCCGCCACCATGGTGATGCTCCTCGCCGGCGTCGGCATCGCCTGGGCGATGTACGGCAAGCGGCCCGTCCCGGTCGTCGCCCCGCGCGGCTCCGTCCTCACCCGGGCGGCCCGCCGCGACCTGTACCAGGACGACTTCAACCACGTCGTGCTGGTGCGCGGCGGGGAGCACCTGACCCGCTCCCTGGTGTACGTCGACCACAGCCTGGTCGACGGGGTGGTCAACGGGACGGCCGCCTCGGTCGGCGGCCTCTCGGGCCGGCTGCGCAAGCTGCAGAACGGCTACGCCCGCAGCTACGCGGTCTCGATGTTCGGGGGCACGGCGATCCTGATCGCCGCGACCCTGCTGATGAGGGCGGTGTGACATGAACTTCCCGCTTCTGACGGTCACGGCCGCGGTGCCCGCGGTCGGCGCGATCCTCACGGCGGCCGTCCCGGCCGCCCGCCGGACCGCCGCCAAGTGGCTCGCGCTG
The DNA here is from genome assembly GCF_042726555.1 of Streptomyces sp. NPDC060232. NCBI lineage: Bacteria > Bacillati > Actinomycetota > Actinomycetes > Kitasatosporales > Streptomycetaceae > Streptomyces > Streptomyces sp. NPDC060232. The sequence goes on from NZ_JBHXAG010000003.1 coordinate 130,754, forward strand.
CTCTTCTCGCTGGCGACACTGGCCCTGGCCGTGCTCGTCGCGGTCCGCTTCGATCCCGGTGGCGACCGCTATCAGCTCACCGAATCCCACGCCTGGATCCCCGACTTCGGCGTCCGCTACGAACTGGGCGTGGACGGGATCGGGGTGGTCCTCATCGGACTCACCGCGCTCCTGATCCCCTTCGTGATCGCGGCCGGCTGGCACGACGCCGACCCGCTGGAGACCAAATCCAAGCGCTGGCGGCCGACCCAGGGCTTCTTCGCCCTGATCCTGATGGTCGAGGCGATGGTGATCATCTCCTTCGAGGCCACCGACGTCTTCCTCTTCTACATCTTCTTCGAAGCCATGCTCATCCCGATGTACTTCCTCATCGGCGGCTTCGGGGACCGGGCCCACGCGGGCAGCGACGAGAACGCGGCCGCGCAGCGCAGCTACGCGGCGGTCAAGTTCCTCCTCTACAACCTGGTCGGCGGCCTGATCATGCTGGCCGCCGTCATCGGCCTGTACGTGGTCGCCGGGAACTTCTCGCTCCAGGAGATCACCGCCGCCCGCGCCGCGGGCACCCTCGACATGGCGACCAACACCGAGCGGCTGCTGTTCCTCGGCTTCTTCTTCGCCTTCGCGGTGAAGGCCCCGCTGTGGCCGCTGCACACCTGGCTGCCCAACGCGATGGGCGAGTCCACCGCGCCGGTCGCCGTACTGATCACCGCGGTCGTCGACAAGGTCGGCACCTTCGCGATGCTCCGCTTCTGCCTCGGGCTCTTCCCCGACGCCAGCAAGTGGGCCACGCCGGTGATCCTCGTACTGGCCCTGATCAGCATCGTCTACGGCGCGCTGGTCGCGGTCGGGCAGCGGGACATCAAGCGGCTGGTGGCCTACGCCTCCATCTCGCACTTCGGCTTCATCATCCTGGGCATCTTCGCGATGACCTCCCAGGGCCAGTCCGGCGCCACCCTCTACATGGTCAACCACGGCCTGTCGACGGCGGCACTGATGCTGGTGGCGGGCTTCCTGATCTCGCGGCGCGGCTCGCGGCTCATCGCCGACTACGGCGGCGTGCAGAAGGTGGCCCCGGTCCTCGCCGGGACCTTCCTCATCGGCGGCCTCGCCACCCTCTCGCTGCCGGGCCTCGCGCCCTTCGTCAGCGAGTTCCTGGTCCTGGTCGGCACGTTCGCCCGCTACCCGGTCGTCGGGATCATCGCCACCGTCGGCATCGTGCTGGCGGCGCTCTACACCCTCGTGCTCTACCAGCGCACGATGACCGGCCCCGTGAAGGAGGAGGTCCGCACCATGCCGGACCTGCGCCTGCGGGAGGTGCTGGTGGTCGCCCCGCTGATCGCGCTGCTGATCGGGCTGGGCGTCTACCCGAAGGTCCTCACCGACATCGTCAACCCGGCGGTGGAGCACACCATGTCGGACGTGAAGCAGACGGACCCGGAGCCCGAGGTCGCCGTCGAAGCCAAGAACGGGGAGGAGGCCAAGTGAGCACACTGACTTCCGCCCACAGCCTGTGGACACTGGCGGCCGACACGCCGGCCGACCGGATCCCGGCGCCGGTCATCGAGTACGCGCAGCTCGCTCCCACGCTGATCGTCGTGGGCGCGGCCGTCGTCGGGATCCTTGTGGAGGCCTTCGTGCCCCGCAGGTCCCGCTACTACGTGCAGGTGTTCCTCGCCCTCGCAGCGCTGGCCTCGGCCTTCGCCGCGGTGGTCGGCCTCGCGGCCGGCGGGTACGGCTCGTCCAAGGCCCAGGTCGCCGCGATGGGCGCCATCGCCGTGGACGGCCCCGCGCTCTTCCTGCAGGGCACCATCCTGCTGGCCTCGGTCGTCGCCGTCTTCACCTTCGCCGAGCGGCGCCTGGACCCGGCCGCGCACGGCAACCGGGTGGACTCCTTCGCCGCCCAGGCGGCGTCGGTACCGGGCAGCGACAGCGAGAAGGCCGCCGTCAAGGCGGGCTTCACCACCACCGAGGTCTTCCCGCTGGCCCTGTTCGCAGTCGCCGGCATGCTGATCTTCCCGGCGGCCAACGACCTGCTGACGCTGTTCGTCGCCCTGGAGGTCTTCTCCCTCCCGCTGTACCTGCTCTGCGCCGTCGCCCGCCGCCAGCGGCTGATGTCGCAGGAGGCCGCGGTGAAGTACTTCCTGCTGGGCGCCTTCTCCTCCGCCTTCCTCCTCTTCGGCATCGCGCTGCTCTACGGCTATGCGGGCTCCGTGTCGTACGCGGTGATCGCCGACGTGGTCGACGGCACGGTCACGAAGATCGACCCGGCGCTGGCCGGCACGATGGGCAACGACGCGCTGCTGCTCATGGGCGGTGCGCTGATCCTGACGGGCCTGCTCTTCAAGGTCGGCGCGGTCCCCTTCCACATGTGGACCCCGGACGTCTACCAGGGCGCCCCGACCCCGGTCACCGGTTTCATGGCGGCGGCGACGAAGGTGGCCGCGTTCGGCGCGCTGCTGCGGCTGCTGTACGTGGTCCTGCCGGGGCTGCGCTGGGACTGGCGCCCGGTGATGTGGGCGGTGGCCATCGTCACGATGCTCGCGGGCGCGGTGATCGCCGTGACCCAGACGGACGTCAAGCGGCTCCTGGCGTACTCCTCCGTCGCGCACGCGGGCTTCATCCTGGCCGGTGTGATCGCCACGTCGGCGCAGGGCGTCCAGTCCGTCCTCTTCTACCTGGCCGCCTACTCCTTCGTGACGATCGGCGCGTTCGCGGTGGTCACGCTGGTGCGCGACGCGGGCGGCGAGGCGACGCACCTGTCCAAGTGGGCCGGTCTGGGGCGGCGTTCGCCGCTGACGGCGGCCGTGTTCGCGGTGTTCCTGCTCGCCTTCGCAGGTATTCCGCTGACGTCGGGCTTCACGGGCAAGTTCGCCGTGTTCAGCGCGGCGGCGGAGGGCGGCGCGGGGGCGCTGGTCGTGATCGGTGTCCTGTCGTCCGCGATCGCCGCGTTCTTCTACATCCGGGTGATCGTGCTGATGTTCTTCAGCGAGCCGAAGGCCGACGGCCCGACGGTGGCCGTCCCGTCGCCGCTGACGATGACGACCATCGCGGTGGGCGTCGCGGTCACCCTGGTCCTGGGCCTGGCGCCGCAGTACTTCCTGGACCTGGCGGGCCAGGCGAGCACCTTCGTCCGCTGACCGGTCCGCCGCACGCCACAGGGCCCGGCCCCCTTCGGGGAGCCGGGCCCTCGTCCGTGTGCGGGGCTACTCGGGTAGCCCCTTCGGCTTGATGGTGGTGAGGTCGAGGTCGATGGGGAAGGGCACGGACACCTTCAGCCGGTCGTGGAAGATGCCCGTTGCGACGTAGGCGCGCGTGGCCGGTTCGAGCTCGAACACGTAGACCACTGCCCGGTCGTTCTTGTTCTCGACCCGCCAGTAGTGGGGGATTCCCGCCCGGGCGTATTTGGCCGGCTTGGTCTCGCGGTCCCTGTCGATCGAATCAGGAGAGACGACCTCGATGGCCAGCCGGACGGACGCGGCGGGGACCCGTGTCTGTTGCTCGGTGCCCCGGGCCAGTTCCTCGTCGACGACGAGGATGTCCGGCTCGGGCCGGTTCCCTCGGTCGATGTCGACGGTGAACTTCCTCATCACTTCGAGTCCGTCCGGAACCAGTGATTCGAGTTGCCATTCGAAGAATCGCAGGGCTCGCATGTGGAAACGGGTTTGCGGTCTCACGAAGATCAGGCTCCCGTCGATCAGCTCCGTGTGCGGAGGCAGGTTGGGAAGCCGGTCAAGGTCGTCGGCCGTCCACCCGCCCGCGGGCGGGACGGGCCAGTGCGGGGCGGGCTCCTGCTCAGGGGTCCCGGGATCGACGCTCATCGGTAGTGCTCCCATGCCACGGAGTCTCGCGAGTCCGACCAGCGTATCGCCCGGGATTCCCGGAGGGACCGCCCTCACGGGTGAGTCATATGCGCACGGCACTTGACCGCACGGGTCGGCGCCGACTAATGGCCGTGCGCGTGGGCGGCCGCCGGCTTGCCCGGGGTGGGGGCCTTCTTCGGGCAGGTCAGGGCCGTGTTCCAGTTGTGGAAGCGGCCGGCCGGGTTCTTCTTGTACGCCCACATGTGCAGGTCGTAGTGCTTGGGCATGCCCGCCCAGTGGCCCGGCATGGGGCCGTCGAAGGGCAGGCCGAACATGCTCGGCCGGTCGTCGGCCGTCTTCAGGTCCTGGTCCCGGTCGGTCGACATCCACTCCACCGTCTCCAGCCTGCGGCGGCCGTTCTTGTCCTTCTCCCGGCTGTAGAGGAGCGCCGTGGGCCTCGCGGGGTCCTTCGAACCCCAGTTGGCCTGCTTGACGTAGTGGTAGTTCATGGCGCCCACCCCGAAGGGGTTCGTCATGCACTCCTCGCCCTTCGGGACGTACCCGTCCCTGATGGCCACCCGCTCGTCCGCGTACTTGGCCGTCGCCGCGATCGCCGTCGCCATGTCCCGCATGGCCTTCGCGTCGTGCGGGTCGGGCGCGGGCCCCTCGACCCCGTGGGCCGGGGCCCCGGCGGTCAGTGCGAGCGTCACGGCGGCCGCACAGGCGACGACGGTCCTGAGGCTGCGTACGGTCATGGCGGCGGCTCCTCGCGGTGGGGGTACGGGGTACGGGTTCCCGCATCCGGTCGTCCGTCCACCATCCCGGCCCGCCCCGCCCGCCGCACGCGGCGCGCCTCCGAACGGGGGCCGGGCCCGTCCGGAGGACGCGGGGCGGGGGGGCGACTACGCGGCGCCCACGATGCGCCCGACGACCTCGCCGAGGCCGACGCGCGTGCCGTCCGGGCCGGGGGCCCAGGCGGTGAGGGTGACGGTGTCCCCGTCCTCCAGGAAGGTGCGCTTGCCGTCGGCGAGCTCGATGGCGTCGCGGCCGTTCCAGGTCAGCTCCAGCAGCGAGCCGCGCTGGCCGACCTCGGGCCCGCTGACGGTGCCCGAGCCGAAGACGTCGCCGGTGCGCAGGGAGGCGCCGTTGACGGTCATGTGCGCGAGCTGCTGGGCGGCGGTCCAGTACATCGTCGCGAACGGCGGCTGCGCCACCTCCTGCCCGTTGACGGAGACGGTGATGTGCAGGTCGAAGCCGCCGGGGCGGTCGACGGCCGCGTCGTCCAGGTAGGGCAGGAGCGGGAAGTCGCGGGCGGGCGGGGCCACACGGGCGGCGTCCAGGGCCTCCAGCGGTGTCACCCAGGCGGAGACGGAGGTGGCGAAGGACTTGCCGAGGAAGGGGCCGAGCGGCACGTACTCCCAGGCCTGGATGTCGCGCGCCGACCAGTCGTTGAGCAGGAACAGCCCGAAGACGTGGTCCTCGAACGCGCCCAGCGGCACCGGGCGGCCCAGCTCGGACGGGGCGCCGACGACGAAGCCCACCTCGGCCTCGATGTCGAGCTTGACGGACGGCCCGAAGACGGGCGCCGGGTCGGTGGGCGCCTTGCGCTGCCCGGAGGGCCGTACGACGTCGGTGCCGGAGACCACGATCGTGCCGGAGCGGCCGTGGTAACCGATCGGCAGGTGCTTCCAGTTGGGCGTCAGCGCGTCGCCGTCCGGGCGGAACATCCGCCCGACGTTGGTGGCGTGGTGCTCGCTCGCGTAGAAGTCGACGTAGTCGGCGACCTCGTACGGCAGGTGCAGGGTGACCTCGTCCAGCGGCAGCAGGTGCGGCTCGACGGTGGGGCGGTGGCCGGGGTCGGTCACCCAGGCGGTCAGCGCGCGCCGCACGTCGCGCCAGGCGGTGCGCCCGGCGGCCAGCAGCGGGTTGAGGCTGGAGTGGCCGAGCAGCCCGGCGTACGGGGAGCCGAGCGCGACCGCGGCCGCTCCCGCGTCGAGCACGTGCCCGCCGATGCGGACACCGATCCGGCGGCGTTCCTCGCCGGCGGTCGAGAAGACGCCGTAGGGGAGGTTGTGCGGCCCGAACGGGTCGCCCTCGGGGACATCGAGGGGGCTCTGCTGGGGCATGGGGTACTGCCTCGCTTTCGACGCGGTCCGGGGGTGTCCCGGGGGCTGGTTGACACGTTACGTGGAGGAGGGGGCGCGTGGGAGGCCGGATTCGCGCTCTATTTGTAGGACTTGTCCAAAGGGGTCCGTATCCTTGGCGCCGTGACTTCCGCGCCTCTTCCGGCCCTCCCCTTTGCCTTGATCGCCACTGACCTGGACGGGACCCTGCTGCGTGCCGGGGACACCGTTTCAGGCCGTTCCCATGCGGCTCTCGACGCCGCCCGGGCGGCCGGCGCCCGGCACATCATCGTCACCGGCCGCCCCGTTCCCCAGGTCCGACACGTCCTCGACGGACTGGGTTACACGGGGCTCGCGGTGTGCGCGCAGGGCGCGCAGGTGTACGACGCGGCGCACGCCCGGCTCCTGCACTCCGTCTCCATGGACCGGGAGCTGGCGGAGGTGGCCCTCGGCAAGATCGAGGCGGAGATCGGCGAGGTCTACGCGGCGGTCGACCAGGAGGGCCTGGAGGCGGAGATGCTGATGGCGCCGGGCTACCGGATGTGGCATCCGCACCTGCCGACGGTGCGGGTGGCCCGGCGGTCGGACCTGTGGTCGGCCCCGATCAACAAGGTGCTGCTGCAGCACCCGGAACTGGACGACGACGAGCTGACCCGGGTGGCGCGGTCGGTGGTCGGGGACCTGGTGAACGTCACGATGGCGGGTGAGCACACGGTGGAACTCCAGCCGCCGGGCATCGACAAGGCCAGTGGTCTCGCGCGGGCGGCCGACGTCCTGGGCGTCTGCGCCACCCGCACGATCGCCTTCGGGGACATGCCGAACGACATCCCGATGTTCGCGTGGGCGGGGTGGGGGGTGGCCATGGCCAACTCCCACCCGGAGCTGGTCGCGGTGGCCGACGAGCTGACCCTGTCCAACGAGGCCGACGGCATCGCGGTGGTGCTGGAGCGGCTGTTCGGCTGACCGCGGGCCGTCGGGGGCGGGGCGCTCAGCCCGCCGCGCGCGGGATGCGGCGTTCCCATGTGCGGTGGAAGACGACCTCGTCCCCCTCCCGGCACACCACCTCGTTCGCCGTCAGGAAGCCGCCCTCGTCGCAACGGACCTCCGAGCGGGTCTCCACCCGCGTCTCCCAGCCCGACTCCGGCCGGTGGAGCCGGATCCGCCACTGCGAGCGGGCCCGGGCCGAAAGCGGGTCCCCGTCCTGGATCTCGTACACCTCGGTCGCGTCCTCGTCGTACTCCAGGCCGTCCGGGTAGACCCGGGTGCCCCCGTAGCGCGGGTCCACCTCCAGCCGCCAGGTCCCGCGCGCGACGTCCCGTACGACCAGCCGCTCCGGGCCCGGCTCGTCCAGGGTGGCCGGGAACGAGACGCCCAGCGGCGGCGCCTGCTCCGGCGGCTCGAAGACGATCCCGCCCTCGCCGGCCGGGGAGGCCGCCCGCACCGGCAGGGTCACCGAGCTGCCCGCCGGGTCCAGCGTCCAGCCGGCCTCGGACCCGGCCCGCGGCCAGATCCACGGCCAGTACGCGGAGGACACCGCGAGGCGGATCCGGTGCCCCGGGGGGAAGGCGTGGCCGATGCCGTTCAGCTCGAAGGTGACGTCCTCGTACGAGCCCACCGGCCACGGCGCGGCCCGGTCCCGGCCCTGGCGGGCGGAGAGGTTCAGCGCGCCCCGCGTGACCAGCGTCGAGGAGCCGTCCGGGGCGACGTCGCACAGCCGGGCCACGACCTGCCCGTACGGCACGTCGAGCCGCAGCCGCAGGGTCACCGACGGCCGGCCCAGGATCTCCACCGGCTCCGCGCCGCCCACCGGGAACTCGAAGCAGGCCGACTTCGCGTCCTCCTCCCGCTGGTCCGGCGGCAGGTCGGCGTCGTTGCCGAAGGGGAAGAAGCGGCCCGCGTCCAGCCCGGTGTGCTGCGGGGAGGCGACGGCCACCGGCAGGCCCTGGAATACGTACGGCACGGGGATCACGGTCGGCGAGGGCCAGGCCTTCTCGCCGACCCAGCGCCCCGGCAGCTCCTCGTACACGGTCGCCGGCGGGTGCGCGTCGCTGATCCAGGCACGCAGCAGCGGCTCCTCCATCACCCCGTTGTCGGCCCCCTTCAGCCAGTGGTCCCACCAGCGCAGGGTCTCCTGGAGGAAGCCGATCGCGGGCCCCGGCGGCAGCCCGCGGTCCGGGTACTGGTGCGACCAGGGGCCGATCAGGCCCCGCACCCGCGCGGACGGCAGGTGCTCCACCAGCCGCAGCACGGTGTCCCGGTACGGGTCGTGCCAGCCGCCGACGGCCAGCACGGCCGCGCCGATCGCCCCGTAGTCCTCGCAGACGCTGCCGTGGCGCCAGTAGGCGTCGCGGGTCTGGTGCGAGAGCCAGGTGTGGATCAGCGGTTCCACCGCCCCCAGCCGGTCCAGCCACTGCGCGCGCCAGCCGTCCCCGGCGTAGAGCGGGTCCGGCGGCCGCGAGGCGAAGGCCAGCATGGTCGCCGCCCACGCGTGCATGTCCACGGCGAGCACCGAGCCGCCCATGTAGTGCACGTCGTTGTCGTAGCGGTCGTCGGTCGAGCAGACGGTCACGACCGCCTTGAGCGGCTCGGGGGCGAGAGCGGCGATCTGGAGGGAGTTGACCCCGCCCCACGAGATCCCGAACATCCCCACCGACCCCGTGCACCACTCCTGCGCCGCCAGCCACTCCACCACCGCGACCCCGTCGGCGAGCTCGCGGGCGTCGTACTCGTCGCCGGGCAGGCCGCCGCTGCACCCGTGCCCGCGCACGTCGACCCGTACGGAGGCGTAGCCGTGCCCCGCGTACCAGGGGTGGCGCTGCCAGTCGCGCGGCGCGGTCCAGTCGGTGAGCCGGTACGGGAGGTACTCCAGCAGGGCCGGGACGGGCTCGCCGGTCACGGGGCGCCAGATCCGCGCGTACAGCTCCACTCCGTCGCGGAGCGGGATCCGGACATCCTCGTGGGTGGTGCCGTACGGGAACTCGGTTCGGATGATCATCGGTTCTGCCACCAATCGCCTCGCCGCAGCCTCAGTGGAGTTCCGGGCAAAACGTACGCTCCGGTTGTTTCTGCTCCTCCCGAACATACCGGTGCCCATCGGGCAGTGTGGGGAGGGTGGCCGGGAAGGCCCTCTCGGTGATCGAAAACAGACCCGATACGCTGGCTTGAGTGATGGCAGCGACACATCGACAATCCATGTGATCGTCAGCGTGATCGTCAGCAGACAGGAGTACCCCTCGTGACCGTCGTCGGGCCGTTCGGACTGAGCGTGCGGGACCAGGCTCTTGAGACCGATGTCCAGGCCGGACTGGCCGCCGTCGAGGCGGGTCTGCTGGAAGCCACCAAGAGCGAAGTCCCCTTCATCACCGAGGCCGCGCAGCACCTGGTCCGGGCCGGAGGCAAGCGGTTCCGGCCGCTGCTGGTCATGCTCGCGTCCCGTTTCGGCGACCCCTACGCGCCCGGGATCGTCCCGTCCGCCGTGGTCGTGGAACTCACCCACCTGGCGACGCTCTACCACGACGACGTCATGGACGAGGCCGACGTGCGCCGCGGCGTGGAGAGCGCCAACGCCCGCTGGGGCAACTCGGTGGCCGTCCTGACGGGTGACTTCCTCTTCGCCCGTGCCTCGCACATCCTGGCCGACCTCGGGCCCGAGGCCGTCCGCATCCAGGCCGAGGCCTTCGAGCGGCTCGTGACGGGCCAGATCCTGGAGACGGCCGGTCCGCGCGACGGCCGCGACCCCGTCGCCCACTACCTCGACGTCATCGCCGGCAAGACCGGCTCGCTGATCGCGGTCTCCGGCCGCTTCGGCGCGCTGATGTCCGGCGCCGACGAGTCGGTCGTCGACATCCTGACCCAGTACGGCGAGCGGCTCGGCACCGCCTTCCAGCTCGCCGACGACGTCCTCGACATCGCCTCCGACGCCCACGAGTCCGGCAAGACCCCGGGCACCGACCTGCGCGAGGGCATCCCGACGCTGCCCGTGCTGCGGCTGCGCGAGATGGCCGCGCGGGACGGCCGTCCGGAGGACCTGGAGCTCGTCACGCTGCTGGACGGCGACCTGGCGGACGACGCCCGCCACGCCGAGGTGCTCACCCGGCTGCGGGCGCACCCCGCCCTGGAGCAGGCCCGGCGCGACACCATCCGCTACGCGCAGGACGCGCGCGCCACGCTCGCACCGCTGCCCGAGTGCTTCGCGAAGGCGGCTCTGGAGGAGCTGTGCGACGCGGTGGTGCACCGCGCCGGCTGACGCCCGCGGACGGGCGGTTGCGCCCGACGACGCAGGACGGGCCCTCCGCCCGCCGACCCCTACGGGTCGGGGGAGGAGGGCCCGTTCCATGTCATCCCACGGTCGTACGCCCAGTTGCTTCCGGGGACTGACGCCCCGGCGCCGCCGTTTTGGTCAGATGGAGTCATCAACCCCACCGGATCGGGTGAGCGCGGCGTCCGGCGGATCGCCGCAGTCGACACAGAGGGCAGGGCACTGACATGGCAGCGAACTCGAAGACTTCTCGCAAGGCCGTCCGGTACGCCGTACCGGTCGCGGTGGCGGGTGTCGCCGCGGCGAGTGTGGCGATGGTCCCGGCCTTCGCCAACTCCGGCGGGCCCGACCTGCCCAAGGTGACGGCGCAGCAGCTGATCGAGAAGGTCGCCGCCTCGGACGTGGAGCAGTTGTCGGGCACGGCGAAGATCAGCACCGACCTGGGCCTGCCGAAGATCGCCTCCGGGCTGCTCGGCGGCGGTGGCGTCGCGGGCGGCTCGGCGAACCCGGAGGACAAGGTCGCACAGCTGGCGAACGGCACCCACACCTTCCGTGTGGCGGCCGACGGCGAGGACCGCCAGCGGCTCACCTTCCTGGACGGCAAGGACGAGTACAGCCTCATCCACAACGGCGACGACGTGTGGGGCTACGACTCCAAGTCGAACGAGGTCTTCCACCAGAAGGCCTCCCCGTCGGACCAGGCCGGCAAGGGCGCGGGCAGGGAGCACAAGACCGGTGACCGGCTGGCCGCCTCCCCCCAGAAGCTCGCCGAGGAGATCCTGGCGGCCGCCGGTCCCACCACGGACGTCAGCGTGGGCGAGACCGCGCAGGTGGCCGGCCGGGACGCCTACCAGCTGGTGCTCAAGCCCAAGCAGGCCGGCTCGACGGTCGGATCGGTGCAGATCGCGGTGGACGCCCGGAACGGCGTGCCGCTGCGCGTGCGGCTGCTCTCGGCGCAGGGCGGCAAGCCGATCGTGGACGCCGGATTCACCAAGGTGGACTTCGCCAAGCCGGCCGCCGACACCTTCGCCTTCACCCCGCCCAAGGGCGCCAAGGTGACCGAGGGCTCCGACGGGCACGGCAAGGGCGACAAGGACAGCGCGTTCAAGGCGCTGGAGTCCTTCCCCGGCCTGGACGGCCTGGCCGGCGGTCCTGGCGGCAAGGGCGACGTGAAGGTGCTCGGCGAGGGCTGGGCGACGATCGCGCGCATCGACTCCGGGACGGGCAGGAGCCTGGGGGACCTGGAGAACGACAAGAACACGCCCAAGGAGGCCAAGCAGTTCCTCGACTCCCTCGGGGACAAGGTCAACGGGAAGTTCGGTGAGGGCCGGGTCATGTCGACCCGCCTGTTCAACGTCCTGGTCACCGACGACGGCAAGGTCTACGCCGGTGCGGTCACCAAGGACTCGCTGGTGAAGGCGGCCGACGCCGACAAGTAGCCGCTCCGTGCGGTGAGCGCCGAGGGTGGGCGGGGACTGTGTCCCTGCCCACCCTTGCGTCGTTACCGCTGCCCGTACAGCGCGTCCGCTGTACGGTGTTGGGCATGTCGAGACACGTCACCATCCGCCTGGACGAAGAGTTCCACGAGCGCCTCAAGGCGCGCGCGGCGGCACTGGGGACGACGGTCACCGCTCTGATCACAGAGGTCACGGAGCGTGAACTCGACGAGGACCGGAAGAACTTCCTCTCCGGCATAGAGGAGTTCGCCGATCACTGGGGCTATTTCCAGGAGCGGTTCGGCAATTGAAGATCACCATGGAGTGGGCCTGGACCGCTCTGGCCCACCATCTCCCGTCGGATCCCGCGGTGTGGGATCCCTCCGGGGTGGCCGCCGCGGTCGCCCGGCACCAGAACGACCTGGTCCTGGTGCCAGAACAGCCCGCCCCGGACACCGCGTGGCGGGCCGCCGCGTTTCTGCACACCCTCGCGGTCTGCCCGGCGCTGGAATCACCGATGAACGAGTTCTACGCGGCCGCGGCGACCCGCTCCTACCTGCGCGTGGCCGGGGCCGCGAAGCTGCCCTCGCCGGAGGAGCTGGGCGACCTGGTCGAGGCGGCGAAGCTGGGCCGCGCGGACGTCGCCGCCGTGGCCGAGGAGCTGCGCGCCCGGATGAGGGAGCCGCTGGAGGCCTCGTCCCGGGCCAGCGCCGAGGACGCCTGAGCTCCGGCACGATCCGGGCGGATCATGCCGGAGCCCTGAGGAGAGGCCGGGGCCGGTGCCCCGGTACGGCTAGAAGGTGATCTTCCAGCTGTTGATGTAGCCGACGTCCTGCGCGGCCGAGTCCTTGACCCGGAGCTTCCAGACGCCGTTGGCGACCTCGCTGGAGGCGTTGACGGTGTACGACTGCACGAGGTTGTCGGCGCTGCCGCCGGAGCGGTTGTGCAGGTTGTAGACCGTGCCGTCCGGGGCGAGCAGGTCGACCACCAGGTCACCGCGGTAGGTGTGGACGATGTTCACGTCCACCTTGGTGGTGGCCGGCGCGTTGCCCGTGACGCCCGAGACCGTGATCGACGAGGTGACCGCCGCGGCGGGGGAGTCCGGGATGGTCACGTCCGTCGTGTTCTCGAAGGACGGGCCGGGCGGGACCGGGGTGGACGCGCCCAGGTTCCAGATCGCGTAGGCGACGGCGTCCGCGTTGCGGTCCAGGGCGGTGTCGTTGATGTTCGAGGTGTTGTCGCAGGAGGAGTGGTAGCAGCGGTCGAAGGACTGGCCGGCGGTGCCGCCCCACTTCTGCGCCTGCGCGGAGGTCTTGGTGTTGCTGGCGCCGGTGAACAGGCCGCCGACGGGGATGCCCACGTTCTTGAACGAGGCGTGGTCGGAGCGTCCGTCGCCCTCCGTCTCGATCTCGGTCGGGACCCCGATGCCGGCGTAGTAGTTCTTGAAGGTCTGCTCGATCGTCGGGTCGTCGTCGTAGACGAAGTAGCCCGGGTTCGGCGAGCCGATCATGTCGAAGTTCAGGTACCCGGCGAACTTGGCCCGCTCGGCCGTCGGCAGGTTGTTGACGTAGTACCTCGACCCGACCAGGCCCAGCTCCTCCGCGCCCCACCAGCCGAAGCGCAGGTGCTTGGTGGGCTGCAGCCCGGCCCGGGAGACGGCGAGGGCCGTTTCCAGGACGGCCGCACTGCCGGAGCCGTTGTCGTTGATGCCCGCGCCCGAGGTCACCGAGTCCAGGTGCGCGCCGGCCATCAGGACCGAGTTCGGGTCGCCGCCCGGCCAGTCGGCGATCAGGTTGTAGCCGGTGGCGCCGCTGGAGGTGAAGGTCTGCAGCGTCGTGGTGAAGCCCGCCGCGTCGAGCTTGGCCTTCACGTAGTCGATCGAGGCCTTGTAGCCGGCCCGGCCGTGGGCGCGGTTGCCGCCGTTGTTGGCGGCGATGGTCGAGAGCTGCGACAGGTGGGCCTTGACGTTGGCCAGCGGTATGTCGGGCGGGGTCGGCGCCGCCGCGACCGCCGTGGGGGCGGCGAGGGCGGCGGGGGCGGCGGAGGCGAACAGGCCGGCGACCGCGAGAGCGGTCACGGCAGCGAGGCGCCGGGAGACGGACAGGCTCATGTGGGGGCTCCGGGATTCCGCTGGGGATATGACGGAACGAGCGAGATAGAGCGGGTGAGCGTTAGTGCGTCAGTGCGTCAGTGCGAGCCTGATGGTCAGTGAAAGCGTGACGGTGCGTCAAGACCACAATTCGGTCAGGGCGGTTCGGAAAACGGACGATCCCCGGTACGGGGGTTCCGTACCGGGGATCGTGGGGCCGGGGGCGTCCGCTGGTGCGCGCCCTCCCGCGGTCGTTACGCGGGTTCGCGGGCCGGCGCGGGTACGACCACGGCAGCCGCCTCCAGCCGGGCGCGGGAGCGCCGCGCCGTCCGCAGCGCGTCCCAGGTCAGGAGGGCCAGCGCGGCCCACACCAGGGAGAAGCCGGCCCAGCGCTCGGGCGGCATGGCCTCGTGGAAGTACAGGACGCCCAGCCCGAACTGGAACACCGGGGCCATGTACTGGAGCAGCCCGAGGGTGGACAGCGGGACCCGGATGGCGGCCGCCCCGAAGAACACCAGCGGGATCGCCGTGACCAGGCCGGTCGCGGCCAGCAGCAGCGCGTGGCCGACGCCCTGCGAGGTGAAGCTGGACTGGCCCTGCGCGCCCAACCACAGCAGGTAGCCGAGGGCCGGGAGGAAGAGCATGGCCGTCTCGGCGGCCAGCGACTCCAGCCCGCCCATGTTGAGCTTCTTCTTGATCAGCCCGTACGTCGCGAAGGAGCACGCCAGGGCCAGGGAGATCCACGGCGGCCGCCCGTAGCCGACGGCCAGCACGAGCACGGCGACGAGGCTGATGCCGACGGCCACCCACTGGGCGCGGCGCAGCCGCTCGCCCAGCACCAGCACGCCCATGGCGATGCTGACCAGCGGGTTGATGAAGTAGCCGAGGCTCGACTCGACGACGTGGCCGTTGTTGACCGACCAGATGTACAGGCCCCAGTTCACGCTGATCACCGACGCGGCCAGCGCCGTCAGGCCGAGCTTGCGCGGCTGGCGCAGCAGCTCCCGTATCCAGCCCCAGCGGCGCACCGCGAGCAGTGCCAGCCCGACCACGGCCAGGGACCAGGTCATGCGGTGGGCGAGGATCTCGACGGCCCCGGCGGGCATCAGGAGGGGCCAGAAGAGGGGTACCAGCCCCCACATCCCGTAAGCGCCGAATCCGTAGAGCAAACCCGTGCGCTGCTCGTTCTCCGCCTTCACGGGGCCTCCTGTGCGACTTCCAGCCAACTTCCACGACGGTATCGCCGTACGGGCCAGATGTCATGCCCGTAATCACGAGATACTCATGACACTGCAGTGCGTTGCCGGCCGCACACGCCGAAAGCCCGGGCCCCTGGGGGGTCCGGGCTTTCGGCGGCCGTGGGTCGCGCGGGCGGGTCAGCCGACGACGGTCCAGGTGTCGTTGCCGTTCAGCAGGGCGCCGAGGTCGCCCTTGCCGCTGCGGTCGACGGCCGCGTCGAGCTGGTCGGCCATGAGCGTGTCGTAGACCGGCCGCTCGACACTGCGGAAGACACCGATCGGGGTCCGGTGCAGGGTGTCCGGGTCGGCGAGGCGGGAGAGCGCGAACGCCGTGGTGGGGCTGGCGGTCCGCGCGTCGTGGACCAGGACCTGCGCCTCGTTGGCGGGGGTCACGTCGACGACCTCCAGGTCGCCGGTGGCCTGGTTGCGCACGACGCCCTTCTCGTCGTCCGCGCCGAACCGGATCGCCCGGCCGTGCTCCAGCCTGATCACCGCCTCGCGGGCCTGGTCCTTGTCCTTGAGGACCTCGAAGGCGCCGTCGTTGAAGATGTTGCAGTTCTGGTAGATCTCGACGAGCGCCGTGCCCTGGTGGTCGGCGGCCTGGCGCAGCACCTCGGTGAGGTGCTTGCGGTCGGAGTCGACGGTGCGGGCGACGAAGGAGGCCTCGGCGCCGATCGCCAGCGACACCGGGTTGAAGGGCGCGTCGAGCGAGCCCATAGGCGTCGACTTCGTGATCTTGCCCACCTCGGAGGTGGGGGAGTACTGGCCCTTGGTCAGGCCGTAGATCCGGTTGTTGAAGAGCAGGATCTTCAGGTTGACGTTGCGGCGCAGGGCGTGGATGAGGTGGTTGCCGCCGATGGAGAGCGCGTCGCCGTCACCCGTGACCACCCACACCGACAGGTCGCGGCGGGAGGTGGCCAGGCCCGTCGCGATGGCGGGGGCCCGGCCGTGGATCGAGTGCATCCCGTAGGTGTTCATGTAGTACGGGAAACGGGAGGAGCACCCGATGCCGGAGACGAAGACGATGTTCTCCTTCGCCAGTCCCAGCTCGGGCATGAAGCCCTGGACCGCGGCGAGCACGGCGTAGTCGCCGCACCCCGGACACCAGCGGACCTCCTGGTCCGACTTGAAGTCCTTCATCGACTGCTTGCTCTCGGCCTTGGGCACCAGCGAGAGCAGGGTCCGCGCCCCGTCGGTCGCCTCCGTCACCTCAGTCATCGATGGCCTCCTTGAAAACCTTGGCGAGCTGCTCGGCCTTGAACGGCATTCCGTTGACCTGGTTGCAAGACCGGGCGTCAACCAGGTATTTCGCCCGGATCAGGGTGGCGAGCTGCCCGAGGTTCATCTCCGGCACCACTACCTTCTCGTAACGCTCCAGGACCTCGCCGAGATTCCTGGGGAAGGGGTTGAGGTGGCGCAGGTGGGCCTGCGCGACGGGGAGCCCGGCGCCGCGGACCCGGCGGACCGCGGCGGTGATGGGGCCGTAGGTGGAACCCCAGCCGAGGACCAGGGTGGCGGCGCCGTCCGGGTCGTCGACGTCGAGTTCGGGCACCTCGATGCCGTCGACCTTGGCCTGGCGGGTGCGGACCATGAAGTCGTGGTTGGCCGGGTCGTAGGAGATGTTGCCCGTGCCGTCCTGCTTCTCGATGCCGCCGATGCGGTGTTCCAGGCCGGGAGTGCCCGGGACCGCCCAGGGCCGGGCCAGCGTCTGCGGATCCCGCTTGTAGGGCCAGAAGACCTCGGAGCCGTCGGCGAGGGTGTGGTTCGTGGCGGCGGCGAACTTGACCTTCAGGTCCGGCAGGTCCGCGACCTCCGGGATCCGCCACGGCTCGGAGCCGTTGGCGAGGTAGCCGTCGGAGAGCAGGAAGACCGGGGTCCGGTACGTCAGCGCGATCCGGGCCGCGTCGAGGGCGGCGTCGAAGCAGTCCGCCGGGGTCCTCGGCGCCACGATCGGGACGGGCGCCTCGCCGTTGCGGCCGTACATGGCCTGGAGGAGGTCCGCCTGCTCGGTCTTCGTCGGCAGACCGGTGGAGGGGCCGCCGCGCTGGATGTCCACGATCAGCAGCGGAAGTTCCAGCGACACCGCGAGACCGATCGTCTCCGACTTGAGCGCCACGCCGGGCCCGGAGGTGGTGGTCACCCCGAGCGCCCCGCCGAAGGCCGCGCCGAGCGCCGCCCCGATGCCGGCGATCTCGTCCTCGGCCTGGAAGGTCCGCACGCCGAAGTTCTTGTGCTTCGACAACTCGTGCAGGATGTCCGAGGCCGGGGTGATGGGGTAGGAGCCCAGGTAGAGGGGCAGCTCGGCCTGCTGGCTCGCGGCGATGAGGCCGTAGGAGAGGGCCAGGTTCCCGGAGATGTTGCGGTAGGTGCCGGTGGGGAAGGCCTGGGTCGCGGGCGCCACCTCGTAGGAGACCGCGAAGTCCTCCGTCGTCTCCCCGAAGTTCCAACCGGCCCGGAAGGCCACGATGTTCGCCTCGGCGATCTCGGGCCTCTTCGCGAACTTCTGCCGCAGGAAGCTCTCCGTGGCCTCGGTGGGCCGGTGGTACATCCACGACAGCAGGCCCAGCGCGAACATGTTCTTGCTGCGCTCGGCCTCCTTGCGGGAGAGCCCGAAGTCCTTCAGCGCCTCCACCGTCAGCGTGGTCAGCGGCACCGGGTGCAGGTTGTAGCCGGCCAGCGAGCCGTCCTCCAGCGGGGAGGTCTCGTAGCCGACCTTGGCCATGGGGCGCTTGGTGAACTCGTCCGTGTTGACGATGATCTCCGCGCCGCGCGGCACGTCGGCGATGTTCGCCTTCAGTGCGGCCGGGTTCATCGCCACCAGCACGTTCGGCGCGTCGCCGGGGGTGAGGATGTCGTGGTCGGCGAAGTGGAGCTGGAAGGAGGAGACGCCGGGCAGGGTGCCGGCGGGGGCGCGGATCTCGGCCGGGAAGTTCGGCAGCGTCGACAGGTCGTTCCCGAACGACGCCGTCTCCGAGGTGAACCGGTCACCGGTGAGCTGCATACCGTCACCGGAGTCACCCGCGAACCGGATGATCACCCGATCGAGACGCCGTACTTCCTTGCCGTCCGGACTCCCCGGAGCGCGCTGCCCACCGACAGTCGCACCCCCGGCCCCGTCGGCCTGCTCGGCTGGGCTGCTGACCTGGCTGGTCACTGAACTGGACCTCCTTCGAGGCGTGAGCACCCCCATAACCCACCCTACGTCGGTAGGGATCAGGCCCCCAGGAGCGACCACATTCTGGACCGTAGGACCGCTCTTTGAGACGGCCCTGCCGGTATGCCGTATCTGACAGAGTGTCAGTCGATCAAGACTTCAGATAGGTGAGAACGGCCAGAACCCGCCGGTGATCCCCGTCACTCGGCGAGAGGCCCAGTTTCATGAAGATGTTGCTGACGTGCTTCTCCACCGCGCCGTCGCTCACGACCAGCTGCTTCGCCACGGCGGAGTTCGTACGGCCCTCGGCCATCAGCCCGAGCACCTCGCGCTCGCGCGGCGTCAGCCCCGCCAGCACGTCCTGCTTCCGGCTGCGCCCGAGCAGCTGGGCGACGACCTCGGGGTCCAGGGCGGTGCCGCCCCGGGCCACCCGGACCACCGCGTCCAGGAACTCCCGCACCTCGGCCACCCGGTCCTTCAGCAGATACCCCACTCCGGTACTCGAACCGGCCAGGAGCTCGGTGGCGTACTGCTCCTCCACGTACTGCGACAGCACGAGCACGCCTATCCCGGGGTGATCGCGACGCAGCCGCACGGCGGCCCGTACGCCCTCGTCGGTGTGCGTCGGCGGCATCCGCACGTCCGCCACCACCACGTCCGGCAGCGCATCCTCGGCAGCCAGCTCCGCCACCGTCTTGATCAGGGCTTCCGCGTCCCCGACGCCCGCCACGACGTCATGCCCCCGGTCGGTCAGCAACCGGGTCAGGCCCTCACGCAGCAGCACTGAATCCTCGGCGATGACCACCCGCACCCTGTCTTCCACGACTCAGCAGCTCCCGCGTCACTCGTTCCCGTACTACCCCGACCCAGCCAAGCATCCCAGCCTTAAGTCCCGGTGAAGGCAGAGCCGGGACAACGCGTGGGCGTACGGGGGGAGTTTTCGCATGCCGAGAGGACGGAAAGCCCAGGTACCGGATTCACCGCCGTTTTGGCCTCGCCGGCACGGGAGGCGCGGGGTCCGGGGCAGACCCCGGGGAGCGGCGCCGCACCGGACGCGTGAGCGGGCCCCCCGCCCACCCCGGACGGGAGTCCCGGCCCTGCGCCCGAACCCGGACCCGGCTGCTGCGGGCTACGCCCGCCACGGCAGCTCGGCGGTCACCGTCGTCCCTTCGCCCTCGGGGGAGTCGACGACCAGCACCCCGTCGACAGCGTCCAGCCGCTCGGCCAGCCCCGCCAGCCCGCTCCCGCCGGACACGTCCGCCCCGCCCCGGCCGTCGTCGGCGACCTGCAGCAGCAGCCGGCCACCGGACTTCCACACGTCCACCGAGGCGGACCGGGCCCCGGCGTGCTTGCTGATGTTCTGCAGCAGCTCCGAGACCGTGAAGTAGGCGATCCCCTCGATCGCCGCGGCCGGCCGGGCCGGGAGATCCACGGCCACCCGTACCGGCACGGCGCACCGCGAGGCCACCGCGGACAGTGCCGCGTCCAGTCCCCGGTCCGTCAGCACCGCCGGGTGGATCCCGCGGGCCAGATCCCGCAGCTCCTGGAGGGCGATCTTCACCTCGCCGTGCGCCTCGTCCACCAGCCGGGCGGCGGCCTGCGGGTCCTCGGCCAGCTTCTCGCGGGCCATCCCCAGGTCCATGGCCAGCGAGACCAGCCGGGCCTGTGCCCCGTCGTGCAGGTCCCGTTCGATGCGCCGCAGGTCGGCGGCGGCGGTGTCCACGACGACCCCCCGGTCGGACTCCAGCTCGGTGACCCTGCTGTCCAGCCGGGACGTCCCGAGCAGCCCGCCGACCATGACCCGGTCCACGGTGGTCAGCGCCCGGATCACCCACGGGGTGGCGAGGGTGAAGGCCAGCCCGACCAGGCAGGTGAGCGCGATCTCCGCGGGGGAGTCGAGGTAGAAGGAGTAGCCGTCGTTCTGGAAGAGCTGGAGCCCGGGCTGGTCGGTGAAGGCGGGGAAGACCCAGAACCACAGCGGGTACAGCAGGTAGGCCCAACCAGCCGCCCAGAACGTCAGTGCCAGGCAGAAACCGAACACCGCCCACGGGAAGTGGATCACCGAGTACAGCAGGTGCCGCCAGGCGCTCCCGCTCATGAGCACCGCGCCCATGGCGGCCAGCGGCCCGCTCTTCTTCGCCCGGATCGGCGCGGGCTCGGTGATGTCCGCCCCCAGCAGCGCGCGCACCCGGGCCCGCTCCAGCCGCCCGAACCCACGGCACATCGTGAGGGCGCCCGCCAGGACCGGCACGCCGAGGAAGGTGACGAGCATCCCGGCGCCGAGGCTCACGCCCGTGATGGCGAGCGAGAAGTACAGCGTGCTCAGCGGCAGACCGACCAGCAGGTACGCGAACTCCCGCCAGGTCCGCCCCGCCACCGGGGCCCACAGCACCGCCCCGACACCGCCACGCCCGCTCTTGCCGTCGTCCATCTCCCGACCCGCCCTTCCGCTCCTCGCCTACACCCCCACCCTCCCGGCCGCCCCCGCCCCGAGACCATGCGGCGAGTAGGCATCTCCACCCGGGGGTTAACCCCACCCCTCGGCCCCGCACCGCCCAGCCCGCCGGCGTTTGCGGCACGGGGCCGGCCGCGCCGTTTCAGCCTCGCCGGCGTTTCGGCACGGGGCCGGCCGCGCCGTTTCAGCCTCGCCGGCGTTTGAGGCGCGGGGTCCGGGGCGGCGCCCCGGGAAACGGCGCCGCACGCCCCGAACGAAGCGGGACCCCCGCCCACCCGGACGAGAGCCCCGCTCAACACCGACCAACCGCACCGGCCGGCAGGCCATCCGCACCGGCCGACCGGCCAACCGCACCGGCCGGCAGGCCATCCGCATCGGCCGGCAGGCCATCCGCACCCGGCCGACCGGCGGCCGAAAGATCAGCGGCGCCCCCGCCACGGCAGCTCCGCCGTCACCACCGTCCCCTCCCCCTCGGGGGAGTCCACCACCAGCACCCCGTCCACCGCGTCCAGCCGCTCCGCCAGCCCCGCCAGCCCGCTCCCGCCGGACGTGTCCGCCCCGCCCCGCCCGTCGTCCGACACCCGGATGACCAGCCGGGCCCCCGCCCGCCACACCTCCACGGTCGCGCCCCGCGCCCTCGCGTGCTTGCTCACGTTCTGCAGCAGCTCGGACACCACGAAGTACGCGATCCCCTCGATCGCCTCCGCCGGCCGGGCCTCCTGCCCCGCCGGCAGGTCCACCAGCACCTTCACCGGCACCACGCACCGCGCCGCCACCGACGACAGCGCCGCGTCCAGCCCCCGGTCGGTCAGCACCGCCGGGTGGATGCCGCGCGCCAGGTCCCGCAGCTCCTGGAGGGCCAGCTTCACCTCCCCGTGGGCCTCGTCGACCATCGCCGCCGCGCCCTCCGGGTCCTCCAGCAGCTTCTCCTTCGCCAGGCCCAGTCCCATCGCCAGCGCGACCAGCCGCGCCTGCGCCCCGTCGTGCAGGTCCCGTTCGATGCGCCGCAGGTCCGCCGCCGCGGTGTCGACCACCACGCCCCGGTCGGACTCCAGTTCCGCGATCCGCCGCTCCAGGCCGTCGGAAGGCGACAGGAGCCCCCGTACCATCGCCCGGTCCGCGTCGGCCAGCAGCCGCACCAGGTACGGCAGCACAGGCCACAGCACGAAGAGGCCGGTGAGGACTACCGTGAAGGTGAGTACTCCCCACGGCAGCCGGATCAGCTGGTACAGCACGGTCCGCCAGCCGACCGGATCCTTGATGCCCGTCCACAGCCAGGGGAAGAATCCGCCGGACCGACGCGGCCCGGGGATCGGGGTCGGCTCCTCCACCCGTACGCCCAGCAGCCATCGCGCGCGGGCCCGTTCGAGCCGTCCCCATTGACGGGACAAAAAGAGACCGACCGCCAGCAAAGGAAGTCCGATCGCGGTCACGGAAAGACCGCCGGTGGTGGAAACCATGACAACCGCGTAAACGAATCCGATGATCCCCTCTGGCAGATTGGTCACCAGATGGGCGATTTCCTTCCACGTGACGGCACTGAATACGGGCCGTACGGGAGGAGGGCGATCGTTGTCGGGGACGGCATGGCTCGTGGTCATGCGCCACAGCCTGTCAAGCCGGGTCCCCCGATGCCATGGGGTGTCCGGGGTGCTGTGAACGGGGGATAACCCCACCCCGTGTGAGGCAGGCCCTAGACTCCCGTCCGTACCAGATCGTCGACAGTGACCGAGGAGCGAGGAACGGACGTGTCCGAACCAACGGTATCGACCGTAACCGTGCTCGCGGCGGACTACTTCCGGAGTTATTCGGTCGTCGGTCTGCTGGCGGCCCTCGGTGTGCTCTTCGTGGCCGTCGCCTTCGGTGCCGGCCGCCTCCTGCGGCCGGTCGTGCCGACCCGCGAGAAGCTGCTGACCTACGAATGCGGCGTGGACCCCGTCGGCGAGGGCTGGGCGCACACCCAGGTCCGCTACTACGTCTACGCCTTCCTCTACGTCATCTTCGCCGTCGACTCGATCTTCCTGTTCCCGTGGGCGACGGTCTTCGCCGCCGCCGGCTACGGCGCCACGACCCTGGTCGAGATGTTCATCTTCCTGGGCTTCCTGGCCGTCGGCCTGCTCTATGCGTACAAGAAGGGCGTCCTCGAATGGACGTGACACCTCAGCCGGAGCTGCTCCCGGAGCCCAGGCGCCTCGGAGTCCTCTCCCGCCTGGCCCCAGAACCGATGAAGGTGGTCCTGAACTGGGGCCGCCGGTACAGCCTGTGGGTCTTCAACTTCGGCCTCGCCTGCTGCGCGATCGAGTTCATCGCCGCGTCGATGGCCCGGCACGACTTCATCCGCCTCGGTGTCATCCCCTTCGCACCGGGTCCGCGCCAGGCCGACCTGATGATCGTCTCGGGCACCGTCACGGACAAGATGGCCCCCGCCGTCAAGCGGCTCTACGAGCAGATGCCGGAGCCGAAGTACGTCATCTCCTTCGGTGCCTGCTCCAACTGCGGCGGCCCGTACTGGGACTCGTACTCGGTGACCAAGGGCGTCGACCAGATCATCCCCGTCGACGTCTACGTGCCCGGCTGCCCGCCGCGACCGGAAGCGCTCCTCCAGGGCATCCTCAAGCTCCAGGAGAAGATCGCCCGTGAGTCGCTGGCCGAGCGCTACGCCCCCGGGCCGTCCGTCTCCCAGCTGACCAGCGGCCTGGTCACGCCCCCGACCGCGCCTACCGGGGAGGCCGGCGCGTGAACCTCTACGACTCCCTCCCCGACGCCGCGCCGACGGTCTTCGGCGCCGAGGCCGTCGCCGAGCGCTCGTACGACGTCCTCACGGTGGACGTGCCCGTCGGCAGCTGGATCTCCTGCCTGGAGATCGCCCGGGACAAGCTGGGCTGCACGTACTTCGACTGGCTGAGCGCGGTGGACGAGCCCGGCACCGGCTTCCGGGTGTGCGCGCACGTCGTCTCGCTGGAGAACCACCGCGTACGCCGCCTCCTGCTGCGCACGACCGTCCCGCACAGCGCCCCCTCCCTGCCGTCGGCGGTCGCCGTCTACGCGGGAGCGGAATGGCACGAGCGCGAGACGTTCGAGATGTTCGGGATCACCTTCACCGACCACCCGCACCTGGTGCACCTCCTCCTCCCGGAGAACTTCGAGGGGCACCCGCTGCGCAAGGACTTCGTGCTGGCGGCGCGCGTCGCGAAGGCCTGGCCGGGGGCGAAGGAGCCGGGCGAGGCCCACGACCCGGACGCCCCCAAGCGCCGTCAGATGCTGCCGCCGGGCGTACCCGACCCCAACGACTGGGGCCCGCTGAAGGGCCAGCTCCCGCCGGCCCCGGCCCGGCCGGCCCGCACCCCGCGCGCCGCCGGAGCGGCGGGCCCCGCCGCCCGCACCCCGCGCGAGGGCGCACCCGTCCGCCGGACCCGCTCGGTCGCCGAGGGCTCGGCCACCCAGGCCGGCGAAGCCCCCACCCCGGAGGCCCCGGCCCGTCCGCCGCGCCGTACCCGCTCGGTGGCGGACGGCTCCGCGAGCCAGGCCCCCGCCCCGGGCGCGCCCGCCCCGGGCGCGGAGGCCCCGGGCGCGGAGGCCCCGGAGGCCCCGGCCCGTCCGCCGCGCCGTACCCGCTCGGTGGCGGACGGCTCCGCGAGCCAGGCCCCCGCTGCGGACGGCGGCTCGGCCGGCCAGGCCGCGCCCGCCGCGGACGAGGGGGCGCGCCCGCCGCGCCGCCCCGCACCCCGCAGCTCCGACGCCCCCTGGCACGACCCGAAGCCCGCCTTCGACGAGCCGGCCCCCGAGCCGGCTCCGAAGGCCGATCCCGAGACCGACCCCACCAACACCACCACCACCGACAACGGAGGCGACGCGTGAACGACGTCCTCGACGTCGCCCTGCGGCTGATCGTCGTCTTCGCCGTCTTCCTCGTGCTCCCGCTCGTCGTCGGGCAGACCGAGCACAAGGTGATGGCCCACATGCAGGGCCGCCTCGGCCCCATGTACGCCGGCGGCTTCCACGGCTGGGCCCAGCTCGTCGCCGACGGCGTGAAGTTCGCGCAGAAGGAAGACGTCGTCCCGGCGGGCGCCGACCGCCGGATCTTCCAGCTGGCCCCCGCCGTCGCCCTGCTGCCGTACCTCCTCGTCCTCCTCGCCATCCCGATCGGCCCCGGCGAGGGCGCGGTCGGCCAGGTCATCGACGCCGGCGTGTTCTTCGTGCTCGCCGTCATGGGCGTCGGAGTCCTCGGCTCCCTCATGGCCGGCTGGGCCTCGGCGAACAAGTTCTCCCTGCTCGGAGGCCTGCGCACCGCCGCCCAGCTGCTCGCCTACGAGCTCCCCATGCTGCTGGCCGCCGCCTCCGTGGCGATGGCCGCGGGGACGGTCTCCCTCACCGGCATCGTCGAGGGCTTCGAGTGGTGGTGGCTGCCCTGGCAGATCGTCGGCGCGCTCGTCTTCTTCACCGCCGGCCTCGCCGAACTGCAGCGGCCCCCCTTCGACATGCCCGTGGCCGACTCCGAGATCATCTTCGGCGCGTACACCGAGTACACCGGCCTGCGCTTCGCGCTGTTCCTGCTCGCCGAGTACGCCGGCATCGTCGTCCTCTGCTTCCTCACCACCGTCCTCTTCCTCGGCGGCTGGCACGGCCCCTTCGGCGCCGAAGGCCTCGGCTGGGTCTGGACCCTGCTCAAGACCGCGGTCCTCGCCTTCGTCGTGATCTGGCTCCGGGTGAGCTACCCGCGCCTGCGCGAGGACCAGCTGCAGAAGCTCGCCTGGACCACACTCATCCCGCTCGCGCTCGCCCAGATCGCGCTCACCGGCATCGTGAAGGTGGCGATCCAGTAATGCCCATCCCCGGATCCGGCCTCGCCAAGGGCCTGGCCGTCACGCTGCGCACGATGACGAAGCGCTCGCACACGGCCCAGTACCCCGAGGTCCAGCCCGAACTCCCGCCCCGCTCCCGCGGGGTCATCGGCCTGTTCGAGGAGAACTGCACGGTCTGCATGCTGTGCGCCCGTGAATGCCCCGACTGGTGCATCTACATCGACTCCCACAAGGAGACGGTCCCCGCCTCCACCCCCGGCGGCCGCGAGCGCAGCCGCAACGTGCTCGACCGCTTCGCCATCGACTTCTCCCTCTGCATGTACTGCGGCATCTGCATCGAGGTGTGCCCCTTCGACGCCCTCTTCTGGTCGCCGGAGTTCGAGTACGCGGAGACCGACATCCACGAGCTGACCCACGAGCGGGACAAACTCCGCGAGTGGATGTGGACCGTCCCGGCCCCGCCCGCCCTGGACCCGGCCGCCGAGGAACCCAAGGAGCTCGCCGCCGCCCGCAAGGCCGTGGAGAAGGCCGAGGCCGCGGCAGCGGCGGCAGCAGCCGCGGCAGCCGCCGCAGCAACCGAAACCGCGCAGGCCGCCGAGAACGAACCGCCGACCACCCCGACCCGGGAGGCAGACGCGTGACCCCCGCCGCCACCCTGGCCGCAGCCGCCACCACCGGGCCCGGGTTCCTGTCCCCGACCGGCGTCGAGATCGCCTTCCTCCTCGTGGGCCTCGCCACCTTCGGCGCGGCCCTCGTCACGGTCACCACCAAGCAGCTGGTGCACGCCGCCCTCTGGCTGGTCGTCGCACTCGGCGGTATCGCCGTGGAGTACCTGCTGCTGACCGCCGAGTTCATCGCCTGGGTACAGGTCCTGATCTACCTCGGTTCCGTGGTCGTGCTCCTCCTCTTCGGGCTGATGCTCACCAAGGCCCCCATCGGCCGCTCCCCGGACGCGGACTCCGGCAACCGGTGGATCGCGCTCGGTGTCGCCGTCGTCGCGGCCGTGGCCCTGGTGTGGGTGGTCGTCGACGCCTTCCGCACCACATGGATCGACCTGGACGGGCCGGTCCAGGGCTCCACGAAGGTCTCCGGAGAGATCCTCTTCCAGCACTGGGTGCTGCCCTTCGAGGCGCTCTCGGTCCTCCTCCTCGCCGCCCTGATCGGCGCCATCGTGCTGTCCCGCCGCAACGACCCCGCCGACGCCAGCGACAAGGGGCAGCGCTGATGCACCTCGCCTACCCCGCCGTGCTCGCGGCGCTCCTCTTCTGCACCGGCCTGTACGGAGTACTCGCCCGCCGCAACGCCATCCTGGTCCTGATGTCCGTCGAGCTGATGCTCAACGCCGTCAACCTCAACCTGGTGGCCTTCGACGTATGGCTGCGCGACACCCTGCACGCCGGCCAGGCCCTCACCCTCTTCACCATCGCCATCGCCGCCGCCGAGATCGGCATCGGCCTCGCGATCGTGCTGATGGTGTACCGCAACCGCGGCACCTCGGACGTCGACCGCCTGCGCGACACCGCCGAAGGCCACGAGCCCTACCCGAACGACGCCGGCGACAGCACCGGCACCGCCCGGCCGGAGGTCGCCGCGTGAGCACCACGACCCTCGCCGTCCTCGTCCCGCTGCTGCCCTTCCTGGGCGCGGTGGCGGGCCTGCTGCTGGGCCGCAGCGCCCCCGGATTCGTCCGCCCGCTCGCGATCCTGCCGACGCTCGCGGCCGCCGTACTGGCCGTGACCGTCGCCGTCGCCGTCCGCCAGGGCGGCGGTCAGCCCATCAGCACCGCGACCGAGCTGACCCCGACCGGCTCGGTGCCGATCGACCTCTCGCTCTACATCGACGGCTTCGCCGCACTGGTCGCCGTCCTGGTCGGAGTCGTCGCCACCTGCGTACAGCTCTACTCGACGGCGTACCTCCGTGAGGACCCGCGCTACCCGTCGTACGCCGCCCTCGTCTCGCTGTTCACCTCCGCCATGCTGCTCGTCGTCTACTCCGGCGACCTGATGGTGCTGCTCGTCGGCTGGGAAGTCATGGGCATCTGCTCGTACTTCCTCGTCGGCCACTACTGGGAGACCCAAGCGGCCCGCTCCGCCTCCCTGAAGGCCTTCCTCGTCACCAAGCTCGGCGACGTCCCCTTCCTCATCGGCCTGTTCGCGCTCGCCACCGACGCCGGCTCCTTCCGGATCGCGAAGATCCTCGGGACCGTCGCCGCCGGCGGACTCGACCACCCGACGCTCGTCGCGCTGCTCCTGCTCGCCGGAGTCGCGGGCAAGTCCGCGCAGTTCCCGCTGCACACCTGGCTCCCCGACGCGATGGCCGGCCCCACCCCCGTCTCCGCGCTGATCCACGCCGCGACGATGGTCGCCGCCGGTGTCTACTTCATCGCCCGCCTCCTGCCCGTCTTCGCGGCCTCAGCCGCCGCACTGGTGGTCATGGCCGTCATGGCGGCCGTCACGATGGTCGGCTCCGGCCTCGCCGCCCTCGCCCAGGACGACATCAAGCGGGTGCTCGCCTACTCCACGATCGGCCAGCTCGCCTACATGACCGGCGCCCTGGCCGTCGGCGACCGCGGCGCCGCCGTCTTCCACCTCCTGTCCCACGGCGCCTTCAAGGCGCTCCTCTTCCTGGGCGCGGGCGTGATCATCCATGCCGCCGGTACGAACTCCCTGGCCGCTATGTCCCGGATGGACGGCCTGGCCAAGCGCATTCCCGACGCCTTCTGGACGATGACGATCGCGCTGCTCGCGCTCGCCGCCATCCCGCCCTTCGCCGGCTTCTTCTCCAAGGAAGCCGTGCTCGTCGCCGCCGAGCAGACCGCCACCGGCCACTCGGACCTCGCTCCCGGCGCCGCCGGCTGGCTGGTGCTGA
This sequence comes from Streptomyces sp. NPDC060232, assembly GCF_042726555.1. NCBI lineage: Bacteria > Bacillati > Actinomycetota > Actinomycetes > Kitasatosporales > Streptomycetaceae > Streptomyces > Streptomyces sp. NPDC060232. The sequence continues at coordinate 158,977 of NZ_JBHXAG010000003.1, forward strand.
TCGCCGGCGTGCTCACCGCACTGCTCACCGCCGCCTACGCCGCCCGGCTGTGGCTGATGGCCTTCCGCGGCCGGGGCGCAGCCGCCCCCGACCACGGCAGGGAGCCCCTCGCCATGACGGGCGTGCTGTGGCTGCTGGCCATCCCGACGGTCGCCTTCGGCCTCGCGGCCGACTCGATCGCCGACTGGTTCGACGGCAGGGCCCTCACCCCGACCGTGGCCACCTCGGTCCTCGGCACGGGCGCCGCCGTCATCGGCGCGATGCTCACCTACGCCCTCTGGCAGCGCGCCACCGCGAAGACCGCCGCCGCCCCCGCGAGCGCAGCCGCCGGCGGCGAGACGGCCGCCGAGCAGCCCGCCGCCGTGGCCGCCACGGTGTCCGCGGCCACCGCGGCCGCCGAGTCCGCGGCCGAGACGCCCGAGGTCGCGGAGGTCACCCACGAGCACCCCACCGTCCCGGCGGGACCCGCCGCGGACCCCGGCCGGGCCCTCCTGGGCCCCCTGCACCGCCACGCGGCCGACGGCTTCCACCTCGACGCCGTCTACGACCGGCTCCTCGTCCGGCCCGTACGCGGCGCCGCGAGCCTCGTCCGCTTCCTCGACCGCGAGGTCGTGGACACCTACGTCCGCGGCGCGGGCAGCGGCACCCGGCTGCTCGGCGGCCTCGTACGCCGCGCCCAGACCGGCAACGTGCAGAGCTACCTGAGCGCCCTGCTCGCCGGCGCCGTGGTCCTGGCGATCGCCACCGCCGTCCTCGCCAACGTCAACGCCGGATCGTGAGCCGTGAGTCAGCCGTGATTGATATCAGCCCGTCCGTGATGCAGTTCCTTCTGGCGTTCATGCTGGCCGCCCCGCTCCTCGGCGCCGCCGCGGCCCTCCTGCCGGCCCCGCCCGGCCTCAGGGGCCGCAGCCCCGAGCAGGCCGTGCTCCGCCACGGCGTGACCGTGACCGGCGTGATCCTCGCCGCGGCGACCGCCCTCACCCTGGGCTTCGACCACGACGCCCCGTCCCGCTTCCAGGCGACGACGGACATCAGCTGGATCCCGGCACTGGACGTCCGGATCCACCTCGGTGTCGACGGCATCTCGCTCCCCCTCCTCCTGATGACCGCGCTGCTGTTCTTCCTCTGCGCGCTCTACAGCTACTTCAAGCTCCCCGCAGGCCCTTCCCCCAAGGCCTTCGTCGCGCTGCTCCTCGTACTCGAATCCGGCACCCTCGCGACCTTCGCCGTCCTCGACCTGCTGCTCTTCTTCCTCGCCTTCGAGATGGTCCTCATCCCGATGTACTTCCTGATCGCCCGCTGGGGCGGTGCCCAGCGGCAGGCCGCCGCCTGGAAGTTCATCCTCTACACGCTCCTCGGCTCCGTCGTCATGCTGCTCGGCCTCCTCCTCATCGGTGTGACGGCGGACACATTCGACATGGTGGCACTCGCCACTGACAACGGCCGCGAACTGTCCCACACCGTCCAGCTCCTGGCCGTCCTCGCCATCGGCATCGGCCTCGCCGTGAAGTCCCCGATGTGGCCCCTGCACAGCTGGCTGCCCGACGCCCACACCGCCGCCCCCACCGTCGGATCCGTCCTCCTGGCGGGCGTCCTGCTCAAGATGGGCACATACGGGTTCGTCCGCATCCTGCTCCCCGTCACCCCCGACGGCATGGCCACCTTCGCCCCCTACCTGGGCGCCTTCGCCGTCGTCGGCATCGTCTACGGATCGCTCGCCTGCCTCGCGCTGGCCCGCAAGGGGAACAAGGGCGACCTCAAGCGCCTCATCGCCTACTCCTCCGTCGGCCACATGGGCTTCGTCCTCCTCGGCATCGCGTCCATGACCCCCACGGGAGTCAACGGCGCCCTCTTCGCCAACATCGCCCACGGTCTGATCACCGGCCTCTTCTTCTTCCTGGTCGGCGCCCTCAAGGACCGCTACGGCACCGCCGACCTCGACACCCTCGCCGGAGCCACCGGCGCCGCCCTCTACGGCCGCGCCCCCCGCCTCGGCGGGCTCCTCGCCTTCGCAGCCGTCGCCTCCCTGGGCCTGCCCGGCCTCGCCGGCTTCTGGGGCGAGATGCTGGCCCTCTTCGGCGCCTTCGACCCGGCCCAGGGCCTGCCCCGGGCCGCGTTCCTCACGTACACGGCCGTCGGCGCGTTCGGCACCCTGCTCACGGCCGCCTACCTGCTGGTCGTCGTACGGCGCGTCTGCATGGGAGACCCCGCGGCCGGCCCCGAGCTCGCCGTCGCGGACGTCCACCGCTACGAGTACGCCGCCTGGACCCCGCTCGTCGCCCTCACCGTCCTCGCCGGCCTGTGGCCCGCGCTCCTCCTCGGCCTGACCGACCCGGCCGTTCAGCAGCTCCTCGCAGGAGGCAACTCATGACGGCCCTGACGGTCCTGGCGGCCGAGACCCCCAGCCTGGTCCAGTCCGTCGACTGGCTCGCCATCGCGCCGGTGGTGATCACCGCCGTCGTCGGCCTGGCCGTCCTCGTGGCCGACCTCTTCGTCGCCGAGCGGCACAAGGCGGTCCTCGGCTGGATCTCGGTGGCCGGCCTGGCCGCCGCGACCGCCGCCCTGATCCCGTTGCGCGCCGGCGACCGCTCCACCTTCTGCCTCACCGCCGACCCGGAGGCCTGCAGCTACACCGCCGACCACTTCACGGTGGTCGTCCAGTTCCTGGTGCTGGCCGGAGCCCTGGTCACCGCGCTGCTGTCGGTCACCGCCGTGCGCGACACGCGGATGCCCGCCGGCGAGTACTGGTTCCTGCTGCTCTCCTCCGCGGCCGGCGCCGCCCTGCTGCCCGCCTCCCGCGACCTGGCCACCCTGATCGTCGCGCTGGAGGTCGCGTCCCTGCCCGCCTTCGCCCTCGTGGGCATGCGGCGCGGCGACCGGCTCTCCTCCGAGGCCGCCCTGAAGTTCTTCCTGTCCTCCGTCACCGCCACCGCCGTGTCGCTGATGGGCGTCAGCTTCGTCTACGCCGTCACCGGCTCGCTGCACCTCACGCAGGTCGCCGACCGCCTTGAGGACGTCCCCGGGCAGTTCGACACCCTCGCCATGGCCGGCGTCGCGCTCACCCTGGTCGGCTTCGCCTTCAAGACCGCGGCCGTCCCCTTCCACTTCTGGGTCCCCGACACCTACGTCGGAGCCCCCCTGCCCATCGCCGGCTACCTCTCGGTGATCGGCAAGGCCGTGGGCTTCACCGGCCTCATCCTCGTCACGGTGATCGCCTTCCCGGCGTACGCGCAGGTCTGGGGCCCGGCCATCGCCGTCCTGGCCGCGCTCACCATGACCCTGGGCAACGCCGCCGCGGTGCGCCAGTCCGCGGACCGCCCGAACAGTGCCGTACGGCTGCTCGCCTGGTCCTCGGTCGGCCAGGCCGGCTACCTGCTGGTCCCGATCGCCGCCGCCGCGTACTCCGAGCGCGACCAGATCGGCGCCACCCTCGCCTACGCCCTCATGTACGCCGCCGTAAACCTCGGCGCCTTCGCCGTGGCCGCCCTCGTCGCCCGTACGAAGCCGCTCCACCGGATCAGCGACTACCGCGGCCTGTACACCGAGCGCCCGCTGGCCGCCCTCTCCCTGGCCTTCTTCCTGCTCTGCCTGGCCGGCCTGCCGCCGGGCATCATCGGGCTCTTCGCCAAGGTCACCGTCTTCCAGTCCGCCGTCGACGCGGGCCTGGGCTGGCTGGCCGTGCTCATGGCGGTCAACGTGGTCATCGCCCTGTACTACTACCTGCGCTGGACGGCGCTGCTCTTCCGCGCGCCGGAGGGCGCACAGGCCCCGGAGGCCGTCACACCGGCCCGTACGAAGGCCCCCTGGCCGGTCGCGGCGGCCATCGTCGCGACCGCGGTCACCGCGGTCGTCCTCTCGGGTGCCCCGCAGCTCGTCCTGCGCGTCGCGTCGGGGAGCCTCTTCACGCAATAGCCCGTCCCGGGCCGGTCTGCCCGTACGGAGCAACGCACGCGCCGGCCCCGCCGCCCCGCCGAGGGGGCGGCGGTGGGCCCGCGTCACGGCACGCCCTGGGAACCAGACGCCCTCACCTCGCGTTGACCAGGAAGGGAGGGTCCACTGGACCGTAGGCCCTCACATCCATGACGGGCTCCCCTGCCGCACCACCTGGAGGGCGTACCGTGCACCGCCGGCACAACGGGCTCAAGACCGCCGTACTCCTCGGCGGGCTGTCCGCACTCATCATCCTCATCGGCAGCTTCTTCGGCCGGACCGGCCTGATAGTCGCCGTCTTCGTCGCACTCGGGACGAACGCCTACGCGTACTGGAACAGCGACAAACTCGCTCTACGCGCGATGCGTGCCCGTCCCGTCAGCGAATTCGAGGCGCCCCAGCTCTACCGCATGGTGCGTGAGCTCTCCACGTCCGCGCGCCAGCCCATGCCACGCCTCTACATCTCGCCCACCGAGGCTCCCAACGCCTTCGCCACCGGCCGCAACCCGCGCAACGCCGCCGTCTGCTGCACCGAGGGCATCCTGCGCATCCTCGACGAGCGCGAGCTGCGCGGGGTCATCGGCCACGAGCTCAGCCACGTCTACAACCGCGACATCCTCATCTCGTCGGTGGCCGGAGCGCTCGCCTCGGTGATCATGTTCCTGGTGAACTTCGCCTGGCTCATCCCCGTCGGCCGTTCGAACGACGACGAGGGCCCCGGCCTGCTCGGCATGCTGCTGATCATGATCCTGGGCCCGCTGGCCGCGTCCGTGATCCAGCTGGCCATCAGCCGCTCGCGCGAGTACGAGGCCGACGCCTCCGGCGCCCAGCTCACCGGGGACCCGCTGGCCCTCGCCAGCGCCCTGCGCAAGCTCGACGCGGGGACCAAGCAGCTTCCGCTGCCGCCCGAACCACGGCTGGAGACGGCGAGTCATATGATGATCGCCAACCCCTTCCGCCCCGGTCAGGGGCTGACCAGGATGTTCTCGACCCACCCTCCGATGGCCGAGCGCATCGCCCGGCTCGAACAGATGGCAGGCCGCCGCCAATGAAGACAATCCTGAACGTCATCTGGCTCATCCTCAGCGGAATCTGGCTGTTCCTGGGATACGTGCTCGCGGGTGTGCTCCTCTGCATCACCATCATCGGCATCCCGTTCGGCATCGCCGCCTTCCGCATCGCCGTCTACGCCCTCTGGCCCTTCGGCTACACCACGGTCGAGCGCCACGACGCCGGTGCCGGGTCCTGCGTCGGCAACGTGCTCTGGCTCGTCCTCGCCGGCTGGTGGCTCGCGCTGAGCCACATCGTCACCGGCATCGCGCTCTGCGTCACGATCATCGGCATCCCGTTCGGCATCGCCAACTTCAAGATGGTCCCGCTCTCCCTGCTCCCGCTGGGCCGTGAAATCGTCCCCACGGACGCTCCGTTCGCCTCCCGGTGACACACGTCTGACGCGGCCTGGTCAGGAGTTGTCCACAGGCCGGGGCGGCTGTCGGTGGGGTGCGCCACCATGAACGCATGAACGAGACCGAGCAGTTGCTGGAGCAAGTCGCAGCCCGTGCGCGCCACTGCGCGCACGGGCCCGGAAGGCCCGGAGAGCCCCTGCCGGCGCCCCTGGGCGCAGAGGAGATCGCCCGCGCCGAGGACATACTCGGCGTCGCCCTGCCGCCCCTGCTCGGCCAGCTCTACACCTGCGTCGCAGACGGCGGATTCGGCCCGGAGCGCGGGCTGCTGCCACTGCGTCAGGCCCTCGCCGCCTACCAGGCGCGACGCGCCTCCGGCTGGCGGTGGCCCGAGGCCGTCCTGCCGGTGGCCGACCTCGGCTGCGCCGTGTACGCCTGCGTGGACTGCAGATCCGCAACCGCCCAGGTCCTGCTGTTCGACCCGAACACCGGGGAGCCCGACCTCGCCTGGTCCGTCGACGCCCCGAGCCTGGCGGGCTGGCTGCGCGGCTGGCTCGACGGCACCGCGTGGTTCTGCGAGGAGTCCGCCCTGGGGCAGGACCACGACCTGGAACTCGCCCCCTGGCCGGAGTTCAGATCCCGGATCTGAGCCGGCCGCGCACCTGGTACGCCAACGCGCCCAGAGCCAGCACGGCGGCCCCCGCGACCACCGACGCGAGGGGCAGCGCACAGGCCAGCACCACACAGCCGGACAGCCCGACCGCCGCCACGGCCCGCCCCTTGACACCTGAATCGAGAGTCCACGCGGAGGCGTTCGCGATCGCGTAGTAGGCGAGCACGCCGAAGGAGGAGAAGCCGATCGCGCCCCGCAGATCGGCGGTGGCCGCGAGCACCGCCACGACCGCTCCCACCGCGAGCTCGGCATGGTGCGGCACCCGACGCCTGGGGTGTACGGCGGCCAGCGCGCGCGGGAGATGGCCGTCCCGGGCCATCGCCAGCACGGTCCGCGACACCCCGAGCACCAGGGCCAGCAGAGAGCCCAGCGCGGCCAGGGCCGCGCCCACCCGGACGACCGGCGCCAGTCCCGGCGCGCCGGCCGCCCGGACCGCGTCGGCCAGCGGCGCCGACGCCCCCGCCAGCCCCTCGACGCCGAGCACCGACAGCAGTGCCACCGCCACCGCCGTGTACACCAGCAGGGCGATCCCCAGCGCGATGGGCACCGCGCGCGGGATCGTCCGTACCGGGTCACGCACCTCCTCGCCCAGGGTGGTGATCCGCGCATAGCCAGCGAAGGCGAAGAACAGCAGACCGGCGCCCTGCAACAGCCCGAAGGCGGTCCAGTCCGGCCCGCTCAGCCGCCCCGGGGCCGCCGCACCCGAGGACAGGCACACCGCGACCACCCCGGCCAGCACCGCCAGGACCGCCGCCACGATCAGCCGGGCGAGCCGGGCGGACTTCTCGACACCGCCGTAGCTCGCGGCGGTGACCCCCACCACCGCCGCCACGGCCACGGCGTGCTCCCGCCCGGGCCAGACGTAGGCACCCACCGTCAGTGCCATCGCCGCGCAGGACGCGGTCTTGCCGATCACGAACCCCCAGCCGGCCAGATATCCCCAGAAGGGGCCGAGCCGCTCCCGCCCGTACACGTACGTGCCGCCGGAGGCCGGATACCGGGCGGCCAGCCGCGCCGAGGAGTGCGCGTTGCAGTAGGCCACGAGGGCCGCCACCGCCAGAGCGGTCAGGAGCGCCCCGCCCGCGGCCCCCGCGGCCGGGGCGAAGGCGGCGAAGACCCCGGCGCCCACCATCGCGCCGAGCCCGACGACGACCGCGTCGGAAACGCCCAGGGTGCGCTTCAACTCATCTGTCACGCCGGGAGGGTAACGGGTCTAGATGACGCCCTCGCGGCGGGGAAGGGGCGTCCGGCTGCGCTCCCATTCCTCCAGGGCGGTCAGGCAGGCGTGGTCGAGGTGGCGCAGACCGCTCAGGTCGAGCCGCACCGGCTGCCCGTGCGGCAGCGCCTCCAGTGCGTCGAGCAGCTTCGGCAGCCGCAGGAAGCTGGCGTTCCCCACGACCCGCACACAGAGCTCCCCGTCCTCCCACACCTCCTCGACGTGCACGTGGGAGGTCTCCCAGGCCGCCTTGGCGATGGCCAGCCCCAGCCCGACCAGCACCCCCTCGAAGAGGTTGGTGACGACGATCGCGCAGGCCGTGGAGACCAGCACCACCGCCTCCCCCCGGTGCGTGCCCCACAGCGCCGCCACCGCCCTGACCGGCAGCAGCTTCCAGCCCGCGTACAGCAGCACCCCGGCCAGAGCGGCGAGCGGCACGCTCTCCAGCACCTGGGGGAGGAGCACGGCGAAGAGCAGCAGCCAGCCGCCGTGCATGACCCGGGCCGCCCGGGTGCGGGCGCCGGCCTCCACGTTGGCGGCGCTGCGGACGATCACGGCGGTCATCGGCAGTGCCCCGAGCAGCCCGCAGACACCGTTGCCGACGCCCTGGGCGATCAGTTCCCGGTCGTACTCCGTCCGGGGTCCGTCGTGCATCCGGTCCACGGCGGCGGCGCTGAAGAGGGTCTCGGCGGAGGCGATCAGCGCCAGCGCCACCACCGTCCCGACCGCGCCGACGGAGGCCAGCACCTCGAACTCGCCCCAGGCGGGCGGGGACACGGCCTCCAGGACCCCCGTCACCCGCACCTTCTCGACAGGCAGCCGCAGCAGGGCGGCCGCGGTGGTGGCGGCGGCCACCCCGACCAGCGCGCCGGGCAGCAGCCGCAGACGGGCGGGTGCCCGCCGCCACGCGACCATGACGGCTATGGTCCCGACCCCGAGCAGCACCGCGGCCCAGTCGGCCCGAGCCGCCAGCCCGTGCACGCCGCCCAGCTTCGCCAGGGTCTGCCCGGGGGCCTGCGCGTCGCCCAGGGCGTACAGCTGCCCGGAGATCAGCACGAGCCCGATACCCGCCAGCATGCCGTGCACGACGGCCACGGAGATCGCCCGGAACCACTGCCCGAGCCGCAGCACCCCCATGCCCAGCTGCAGCGCGCCGGCGGCCAGCACCAGCACCCCGAGGGCGGCCGCGCCGTACGCCTGCACCGCCTCGTAGACCAGCACGGTGAGCCCGGCGGCGGGCCCGCTCACCTGGAGGGAGCTGCCGCGGAACCAGCCGGTGACCAGCCCCCCGACCACCCCGGTGACGATCCCCAGTTCGGCGGGGACCCCGGAGGCGACCGCCACCCCCACGCACAGGGGTACGGCGACCAGTGCGACGACGACGGACGCCCCGAAGTCTGCGCGAAACGTGCCGGCCCCAGGCATGCGAGAACCCCCTGCCACGCGGTGAGTGTGATGCCACCCACCGTGCTGGGCGCACTCGCCGCCGCCCAAGTGCCCATGGGAGCCCGCGGTAGCGCGTGCGCCGCACACGCCCGGCACGCACGCCCCGCGAACCACCGCGGCCCGGCGGTCGGTGAGGACCGCCGGGCCGGCGTGGTGGCAGGTCGGGGACCTGCGTCAGCGGTAGTTCACGAACTGGATCGCGAAGTCCAGGTCCTTGCCCTTGAGGAGGGCCTGGACGGCCTGGAGGTCGTCGCGGCTCTTGGAGCTGACGCGCAGCTCTTCGCCCTGGACCTGGGCCTTGACGCCCTTCGGACCCTCGTCCCGGATGATCTTCGCGACCTTCTTGGCGTTCTCCTGGGAGATGCCCTCCTCGATCGTGGCGAAGATCTTGTACTCCTTGCCGGACAGCTGCGGCTCACCGGCGTCCAGCGCCTTGAGCGAGATCCCGCGCTTGACCAGCTTGGTCTCGAAGACGTCGAGGACGGCCTTGACGCGCTCCTCGGAGTTGGCCTCCATGAGGATCTTCTCGCCGGACCAGGCGATGGTGGCGCCGGTGCCCTTGAAGTCGTAGCGCTGCGAGAGCTCCTTGGCGGCCTGGTTGAGGGCGTTGTCGACCTCCTGCCGCTCGACCTTCGAGACGATGTCGAAACTGGAGTCGGCCATGTGCTGTGGCTCCTTGAAGTCGATTGCGATCACCCCGGAGGGCGCGGCCGGACAACCCCGGACCGCTCGGCAAAGCCTAGTGCTGTGGCCGGAAAGGTTTGCCGGGTGGCGTGACCCTGTGAACCCGGGCGGTCACGGCACCTGCGCCGCACCCACCCGCGGCGCTGATCAATCCGGTGGCGAAGCACCCCCGGTCATCAGGTATCGTTTACGTCGTTGCCAGGGAGAACCGCGGGAAAGCGGCCTCGAAGGCGACATCCCATGGCGGTGTGCCCGAGTGGCCAATGGGAGCGGACTGTAAATCCGTCGGCTTAGCCTACCCAGGTTCGAATCCTGGCGCCGCCACGCGAGTGGAACCCCTGTTCATCTGCGGAAACGCAGTGGACGGGGGTTCCTTCGTTTCCGGCTCCGGGGGCTTGCCGTGGGGGTGGCGGCCGCATCGTCGGGGGCTTGCGGTCGTTCACCGTGGGTGAAATGGACATCTGACACGCGGGGAAAGGTCGGCGGCGGGGTACTCATCGCCCTGCTCGGCGCGGGGATTCCGGCTCTGATGGGAGCCGCCCTGCATACGGACGTGGGGGAGCCCTACCGGGAGACCCGGCTGTACTTCGGCACCGAACGGACCGACGGCGGGGACCCGGTCGCGGAGCGGGATTTCATGCGGTTCCTGGACCAGGAGATCACCCCCGCCTTCCCCGAGGGGCTGACCCTCCACGACGGGTACGGCCAGTGGCGCGGCGAGAACGGCAAGATCGTCCGTGAGGCGTCCTACGAAGTGGTCCTGCTGTACCCGGAGAAGGACGCCGACGACCGCAGCGTGCGCATCGAGCGGATCCGCGACGCGTACGAGAGCCGCTACCAGCAGGACTCGGTCGGCCGCTCCGACGACAAGGTGGCAGCGCAGTTCTGATCCACCGGCGGGGAGGCCGGCCCTGATCCGGCCTTCCCGCCGGGCCGTCAGTTGCCCGCCACGTCCTTGACGGCCACCTCGACCGGGGTCGGTCCGGAGATCAGCTCCAGGGTCAGGCCCGCCGTCGCGGGCGTCTCCACCAGCTCGGCCAGCACCGCCGCCACGTCGTCGCGCGGGACGGCCCCACGGCCGGTGCGCACCTCCAGGCGGACCCGCCCCGTCCCGGCGTCGTCGAGCAGCGAGCCCGGACGCAGGACCGTCCACTCCAGGCCCAGCCGCGTCCGTACGTGGTCGTCGGCGTCGCCCTTCGCCCGCAGATAGACGTCGAACACCTCGTCGCCCTCGTGATGGGCGTCCGCGCCCATCGAAGAGACCATCAGGAAGCGGCGTACACAGGCCCGTTCGGCCGCGTCGGCGAACAGCACCGCCGCGCCCCGGTCCACCGTGTCCTTGCGCCCGGCACCGCTGCCGGGGCCGGCGCCCGCCGCGAACACCGCGACGTCCGCGCCCTGCAGGATCCCCGCCACGTGCTCCACCGTGGCCGACTCCAGATCGCAGAGCACCGGTTCCGCGCCCGCCGCCCTGAGGTCGTCGCCCTGCTCGGGATCGCGGATGATGCCCGCGACCTCGTACCCGCGTGCGGCGAGCAGGCGCTCCAGCCGCAGCGCGATCCGACCGTGTCCACCCGCGATGACGATGCGCATGCCCCGACGGTACGACTTCCCGGGCGCCCCCGCCCGGGAAGACACCCCTACGGGCCGGGCTCCGTGCGGCCCTGCCGGGGCAGGTCCAGGGCCACCGCGACGGCGGAGTCGCAGTACTCCCGTACGGCGCTCGTACGGGCCACCACCCGCCCGCGGTGGATCACGATCCGGCTGTACGCGAGGGACAGTACGCCCGCGATCTGCTCGCCGCGCACGGCGAGCAGCTCCGCCGGGAAGCCGGCCTCCACCCGCACCTCCGGCAGGCCCATGGCCTCGCGGGCGCACGCGCTGACGGAGTCGTAGGCCTCGGCGGGGCGCAGGCCGCCCTGGGAGGCCAGCAGGTACGCGGCTTCCAGCGGGTCGCCTCGGCCCACCGGGTTCCCGGCGTCACGCAGCGCCCCGCTGCCGGCCGCGACCCGTACGCCGGCGGCGCGCAGCAGCCGTACGGGGGCGGCGCGCAGGCCGCGGCGTTCCAGGGCCGCGCAGTCGCCCTGGGGCAGGCAGGTCACCCGTACGCCGGCCGCGGCCAGCTGGTCGGCGGCGCGGGCGGCCGCGTCCAGCGGAAGCCGGGACAGGCCCCCGCAGGGGCCGATGGTCACCCCGGGGCGCAGACCGCCCGCCATCGCCGCGAGCCGGGCGAGGCGGGCCGGGTCGTCACCGTCCGTGTGCAGGTCCACGGGGCAGCCGTGCTCGTCGGCGAGCTCCAGGACGGCTTCGAGGAAGCCCGCGGGGTCCGGATCCAGGTCCGGGCAGCCGCCGATCGCCGAGGCACCCATCTTGACCGCGTCGCGCAGCATGGCCAGCCCGTCCGCCCCGGCCACGCCGGTCAGCAGCCGGGGCACGGCCACCGCGGTCAGGTCGGCGAGCCCGCGCAGGGAGCGCCGGGCCTGGAGCACGGCCTCCAGCGGGCCGACCCCGTGCACGTCGCCGATGCGCACGTGGGACCGCATGGCGGTCGCGCCGTGCCCGAGCTGGAGCAGGGCCGCTTCGGTGGCCCGGCGCTGGACCTCGTCGGGCGCGTACGAGACGGGCCCGTCGCCGTCTGCGGTCAGCGCGGTGTCCCCGTGGGCGTGCGGCTCGGCGGGCGCCGGGAGCAGCAGGTAGCCGCTGAGGTCCACCCGGGACAGCACGGGGGAGGAGAGGCTCCCCGTGGTCCCGACGGCCTGGATCCGGCCGCCGCCGAGGCGGACGTCGACCGTACGGCCGTCCGTGAGGCGGGCCCCGGCGAGGAGCAGGGTGGTGGCTTCGGCGGCGGCCGCGCTGCCGTTGCCGCCGCGGGGGGACGGGGACGGCTGCTGCGGCTGGCTGTCGGACATCGCGCTCCTGCGGTGGCTCGGGCGGTTCCTGGGGCCGTGGCCGCGGCCCGCGGCCCAAGATCACGCAGCGTGCTCAGAGCCTAGGGTGCGGCGCACCCCGCTTCGCGGAAGAGGGCAATAGTCGTACCGGTGTGGTGCCCGGCGGCGTCCGCGCCCGCGCGTGCGCCCCTTCGCCGTCCTGCCGCCCCTGCCCTGGCCGTACGTGTCGGCCCCGCGGCCGCGGAGAGCGCGGGAGGTGTGAGCCCGCACACAAACGGCGGGAGAAGAGGGGCGGGAGTGGCCTGCGGGTTGATCAAGAGGGGTGTCCGAACCGCCTCGGAGCCCAGCTCTCGCAAAGGATTTGGGCGATCGGCTGGCAACCGTGTAATGTCTTCATCGCTCGCCCCAATAGCTCAGTCGGTAGAGCGTCTCCATGGTAAGGAGAAGGTCTGCGGTTCGATTCCGCATTGGGGCTCTGGTGAGAGAGGTTCCCCACCCTCGGGTGGGGAGCTGATCACATCAAAGCGGCGTAGCTCAGTCGGTAGAGCAAGCGGCTCATAATCGCTGTGTCACCGGTTCAAGTCCGGTCGCCGCTACCCACAGTAGCCGATTGCGGGGTCGGTCTCCCGATCGGCTACTCTTTTATGCGTTCATCCGTCCCATAGTCCGTCAAGGAGCACTCACGTGGCTGCCACCGACGTCCGCCCGAAGATCACGCTGGCCTGCGTGGAGTGCAAGGAGCGGAACTACATCACCAAGAAGAACCGGCGTAACAACCCGGACCGCATGGAGATGAAGAAGCACTGCCCGCGCTGCAACTCGCACACCGCGCACCGCGAGACCCGCTGACCCCAGCGAAGTCTCGAATACAGGCACCGTCATGAGGTCGTCCCCTTCATTGGGGGCGGCCTCGTGTCGTTTTCGCGCCTGATCTCTCCAGTCTTTGTCCCTGTGTGTTTCGTGTCCCTTCAACAGGAGGTAGTGAGTCATGGCTCTCGACCAGTCCTTCGTGGGGCGGAGCTACCCGCCCACCGATCCGTACGAGGTCGGCCGGGAGAAGATCCGCGAATTCGCGGTCGCTGTGGGTGACGCCAATCCCGTCTACACCGACCCCGAAGCGGCGAAGGCCTACGGCCACTCCGATGTGATCGCTCCGCCGACTTTTGTGTTCGCCATCACTTTCAAGGCGGCCGGAGAGGTCGTCCAGGACCCGCAGCTGGGCCTGGACTACAGCCGCGTCGTGCACGGCGACCAGAAGTTCGCGTACTCCCGCCCGGTGCGTGCCGGTGACCGCCTGACGGTGACCTCCACCATCGAGGCCGTGAAGTCGCTCGCGGGCAACGACATCATCGACGTCCGCGGCGAGGTCCACGACGAGACCGGCGAGCACGTGGTGACGGCGTGGACGAAGCTCGTCTCCCGCGCCCCCGAGGAGGCCTGACATGGCAGCGCAGATCAAGTACGCCGACGTCGAGGTCGGCACCGAGCTGCCCGCGGCGGCCTTCCCCGTGACCCGTGCCGCGCTGGTCCAGTACGCCGGTGCCTCGGGTGACTTCAACCCGATCCACTGGAACGAGAAGTTCGCCCGGGAGGTCGGACTGCCGGACGTGATCGCGCACGGCATGTTCACCATGGCCGAGGCGATCCGCGTGGTCACCGACTGGGTGGGCGACCCGGGCGCGGTGGTGGAGTACGGCGTGCGCTTCACCAAGCCCGTCGTGGTCCCCGACGACGACCGGGGCGGCCTGATCGAGGTCACCGCCAAGGTCGCGGCGAAGCTGGATGACAACCGGGTGCGGGTCGACCTGACCGCCATGAGCGCCGGCCAGAAGGTCCTCGGCATGTCCCGCGCGGTGGTCGCGCTCGCCTGACAGGCCTGAGCGTGTGAGGGCGTGTGTGGGGCCTGGGCGGGCGAGGGGGCGGTGCGTCCGCCCCCTCGCCCGCCCAGGGCCCCGCCACCCCCGGCCCGGCCTGTCCTCCAGGGCGCCCCACGCGACCCCTTGACGAAGTTAGTGATTGAGCACTAACTTCGCCGTATGGCAAGGATGAGCGCAGACGAGCGACGCGAGAGCGTCATTCGCGCGGCGGTGCACGAGTTCGCCCGGGGCGGGTACCACGGGACCTCCACCGAGGCGATCGCCAGGCGGGTGGGGGTCTCGCAGCCGTACCTCTTCCGGCTCTTCCCCAACAAGCAGGCCATCTTCCTGGCCGCTTCCCAGCGCTGCCTGAGGGAGACCCGGGAGCTCTTCGCCTCCGCCGTCGAAGGCCTGCACGGCGAGGAGGCCCAGCGCTCCATCGCCAACGCCTACACCCGGCTGATCACCGAGGATCCCGACAAGCTCCAGATGCAGCTCCAGATGTACGTGGCCGTGGCCGCGGCCGAGGCGGCCGGCGACCACGAGTTCGGCGAGGTCGTCCGGGCCGGCTGGATGGAGCTGTGGGACACCGCCCACCTGCCGCTGGGGGCGGACCCGGGCGAGACCACGACCTTCATGGCCTACGGGATGCTGATCAACGTCCTGGCCGCCATGGGCTTCCCGTTCGACCACCGGGTCTGGGAAGGGTTCTACCCGTCGGCCCGCACCACCGGCCGCCTGGAGAAGTGAACGCGCGCGCGATCCGCTCGCGCGCCTTTCCATGGCCACGAAAGTTAGTCATTGATAACTAACAATTCGTAGGGGGAATCATGCACACGCAGGACTCCGACACCCGGCTCCGCGGGCCGGCCGTGTGGGCCCTCGTCCTCACCGGCGTCGCCGGCTTCATGGCCGCACTCGACAACCTCGTCGTCACCACCGCCCTCCCCGCCATCCGCGCGGACCTCGGCGGCGGGCTGGAGGACCTGGAATGGACGGTGAACGCCTACACGCTCACCTTCGCCGTCCTCCTCATGTTCGGCGCGGCCCTCGGCGACCGCTTCGGCCGCCGCCGGCTGTTCGCCGCCGGCCTCGCCGTCTTCACCGGCGCCTCCGCCGCGGCCGCCCTCTCGCCGGGGATCGACGCGCTCATCGCCGCCCGCGCCGTGCAGGGCGTGGGAGCCGCCGTCATGATGCCGCTCACCCTGACCCTCCTCACCGCCGCCGTCCCGGCCGCCCGACGCGGCACGGCCCTCGGCATCTACGGCGCCGTCACCGGCCTCGCCGTCGCCAGCGGCCCCCTGATCGGCGGCAGCCTCACCGAGCACATCTCCTGGCAGTGGATCTTCTGGCTCAACGTCCCGGTAGGCCTGGCCCTGATCCCGCTGGCCCGCCTGCGTCTCGCCGAGTCCACCGCCCCGGGCGCCCGCCTCGACATCCCCGGCACCCTGCTCATCAGCGGCGGTCTCTTCGGCATCGTCTACGCCCTGGTCAATGCCCACTCCGAGGGCTGGACCAGCGCGCCCGTCCTCACCGGACTGATCCTCGGCCCCGCCCTCGTCGCGGGCTTCGTCCACCACGGCTCCACCCACGCCGACCCCATGCTCCCCATGCGGCTCTTCCGTGACCGCGGCTTCCTGGGGATCAACCTGGCCAGCCTGCTGATGTTCCTCGGCATGTTCGGCTCGATCTTCCTGCTCAGCCAGTTCCTCCAGGGCGTCGCCGGCTACTCGCCCACCGAAGCCGGCCTGCGGATGCTCCCCTGGACCGGCATGCCGATGATCGTGGCCCCGCTCGCCGGGATCCTCTCCGACCGCATCGGCGGCCGCCCCGTCGCCGCCGCCGGGCTGGCGTTCCAGGCGCTCGGCCTCGGCTGGTTCGCCGCGATCCTCAGCACGGACGTCTCGTACGCCGCGCAGCTGCCGCCGTTGATCCTCAGCGGCATCGGCATGGCCCTCTACTTCGCCCCGGCGGCCAACATCCTGATGTCCACCGTGCGCCCCGCCGACCAGGGAAAGGCCTCCGGTGCGAACAACGCCCTGCGCGAGCTCGGCGGAGCCCTCGGTGTCGCCGTCCTGGCCTCCGTCTTCTCCGCCCAGGGCGGGTACGAGTCCCCGCACGCCTTCACCGACGGCACCGTGCCCGCCCTGTGGATCGGCGCCGCAGCGGTCGCCCTCGCCGCCGCGCTGGCCCTCCTGGTGCCCCGCAGGTCCCAGGCCGCCCCGGTCCCCGCGGGCCGCACCGCCCGCACCCCGGAGAAGGTCCCCGCCGCCCGCTGACCCGCCGCCGGCTGACCCGCCGCCGGCTGACCCGCCGCCCGCTGACCCCGGCCCGCGCGCAGCCCCGTACGACCGACCGGACCGCACCACCCCGTACGACGTACGACCGACCCGGATCCGCACCCTGCAGCGCAAGGAGAGCACCTCATGCCCGACATCCCCTGGTCCACGCCCACGCCTGCCGAGCCCGGCGCCGAGGCCTACGTCATGGCCTCCCGCTTCGAGACCGCCACCCTCACCGGCGCACTCAGGTTCCTCCTGAAGTCGCCCGGCATCGTCCGCCAGATGCGCAAGGCCCCCGGCGCCCACGGCGTCGCCCTCCGGGCCCGCGTCCTGCGGCGCACCTTCCTCACCCTCTCCGCGTGGGAGGACCGCGACGCCCTCTACCGCTTCGCCCGCACCGAACCCCACCGCACCAGCGCCCGCGCCGCCAGCGCGTACATGAAGGAATCCGTCTTCACCTACTGGACCGTTCCGGCCGCCGACCTGCCGATCAGCTGGGCCGAGGCCGAGCGCCGCCTCGCCCAGGAGAAGGCGGGCCGCTGACCCGGCCGGTACGGGGGACGAACGAGGACGGTCCGTGGCCCCGCAGGGATGCGAGGGGCACGGACCGTACTCTTGTCCACGTGCAGGAACTCCACGAAGCCCCCCTCGCCCCGCTGACCACCTTCCGCCTCGGTGGTCCCGCCGCCCGCCTGGTCACCGCGACCACCGACGCCGAAGTCGTCGCCACCGTGCGTGCCGCGGACGCCGACGGCACCCCGCTCCTGATCATCGGCGGCGGCAGCAACCTGGTCATCGGCGACCAGGGCTTCGAAGGAACCGCCCTGCGCATCGCGACCACCGGCTTCACCCTCGACGGCACCACCCTGGAACTCGCCGCCGGCGAGAACTGGAGCGACGCCGTCGCCCGCACCGTCGCGGCCGGCCTCGCCGGCATCGAATGCCTCGCCGGCATCCCCGGCTCGGCCGGCGCCACCCCGATCCAGAACGTCGGCGCGTACGGCCAAGAGGTTTGCGACACCATCACCGAGGTCGTCGCCTACGACCGCACCACCGGCGAAACGGTCACCCTGACCGCCGCCGAGTGCGCCTTCCGGTACCGCCACAGCACCTTCAAGGACCAGCCCGACCGCTACGTCGTCCTGCGCGTGCGCTTCGCCCTGGAGGACGCCGGCGGGCTCTCGGCGCCGATCAAGTACCCGGAGACCGCCCGCGCCCTCGGCGTCGAGGCCGGCGACCGGGTCCCCGCCGCCACCGCCCGCGAGACAGTCCTGCGGCTGCGCGCCGGCAAGGGCATGGTCCTCGACCCCGCCGACCACGACACCTGGTCGGCCGGCTCCTTCTTCCACAACCCGATCCTGACCGACGAGGCCTACGCCGCCTTCCTCGCCCGCGTCCAGGACCGCCTCGGCCCCGACACCGCCCCGCCCGCCTACCCCGCCGGCGAGGGCCGTACGAAGACCAGCGCGGCCTGGCTGATCGACAAGGCCGGCTTCACCAAGGGCTACGGCACCGGGCCCGCACGCATCTCCACCAAACACACCCTCGCCCTCACCAACCGCGGCGAGGCCACCACCGAGGACCTCCTCGCCCTGGCCCGCGAGGTCGTCGCGGGCGTCCACGCGGCCTTCGGCGTCACCCTCGTCAACGAGCCGGTGACGGTCGGCGTCAGCCTCTGAGGAGCCCCGGCCGCCCATGCTCTGTCCCCGCCACGGGGCCGGTACGGACCCCACTCGGCTCGTGGGTCGCACACTCAGCAGGGTCGTCGCGTCCTGGCACGTCAGTGACGGCGAACGCTCCGAGTCCCCCCTCGACGTCTGGCTGATCGACAGCGTCGGCGACTCGATCCGGATCACCACCGGGTCCGACCAGTGCCTCATCGTCGAGTCCGCCCCGCCCCACGCGCCGTACGACATGGGGGAGTGGGGCCGTATCGAGGTCGGCGAGGACCTCGGCGACCACCCCTTCCTGCGGCACCTGGGCGAGACCGTCTCCTCGGTCGCCGAGTTCGCCCTGCCCGAACAGGGCCGCACCCACCTGGAGATCGGCTTCCCGGACGGCCGCCGCGTCCGCGCCGACTGCTACGAGGGAGACCTGCGGCTCACCCGGTGAGCCAGTGGTCGATCCCGACCAGCAGCTTGGCCTGCACCTCGTCCGGAGCGGCGCTGCCGCGCACCGACTGGCGGGCCAGCTCGGCGAGCTCCGGATCCGTGAAGCCGTGGTGGCGGCGGGCGATCTCGTACTGGGCCGCCAGCCGGGACCCGAACAGCAGCGGGTCGTCCGCGCCCAGTGCCATCGGCACCCCGGCCTCGAACAGCGTGCGCAGAGGGACGTCCTCGGGCCGCTCGTAGACCCCGAGGGCGACGTTGGAGGCCGGGCAGACCTCGCAGGTGATCTGCCGGTCCGCGAGCCGCCTCAGCAGCCGGGGGTCCTCCGCGGCCCGTACGCCGTGCCCGATGCGGGCGGCGTGCAGGTCGTCGAGGCAGTCGCGGACGGAGGCCGGGCCGGTGAGCTCGCCGCCGTGCGGGGCCGCCAGGAGCCCGCCGTCGCGGGCGATGGCGAAGGCCCGGTCGAAGTCGCGGGCCAGGCCCCGGCGCTCGTCGTTGGAGAGGCCGAAACCGACGATGCCGCGGTCGGCGTAGCGCACGGCGAGGCGGGCCAGGGTGCGGGCGTCGAGGGGGTGCTTCATGCGGTTGGCAGCGATCAGGACCCGCATGCCGAGGCCGGTCTCGCGGGACGCGCTGTCCACGGCGTCGAGGATGATCTCGACCGCCGGAATCAGGCCGCCGAGCAGCGGGGCATAGGAAGTGGGATCCACCTGGATCTCCAGCCAGCCGCTGCCGTCCCGGACATCCTCCTCCGCGGCCTCGCGGACCAGGCGCCGGATGTCCTCGGGCTCGCGCAGGCAGGACCGGGCGGCGTCGTAGAGCCGCTGGAAGCGGAACCAGCCGCGCTCGTCGGTGGCGCGCAGCTTGGGCGGCTCCCCGGCAGTCAGGGCGTCGGGAAGCCGCACGCCGTATTTGTCGGCGAGCTCCAGGAGGGTCGATGGTCGCATCGACCCGGTGAAGTGCAGGTGCAGGTGGGCCTTCGGCAGAAGCGTGAGATCGCGTGCGTGCTCCATCTGGAGATCCTGCCGTACCGCCGCGCTCGGCGGGAGGGGGTTTTACCGATCGGGGGCTTGCGCGAACGCGTGAGCGGGCGCCGCGCCGTTGCCGGGGCGCTGCCCCCGAGCCCCGCGCCTCGAACGCCGGCGGGGCCGAAAAGGCGAGCGGCGCCGCCCCGTCCGGGGAGGCGCCGCTGCGGGCCGCGTCAGGCCTAGGCCTTGGCCTCGGCCAGGAGCTTCTGGATGCGGGAGACGCCCTCCACCAGGTCCTCGTCGCCCAGGGCGTACGAGAGGCGCAGGTAGCCCGGGGTGCCGAAGGCCTCGCCCGGGACGACCGCGACCTCGGCCTCGTCCAGGATCAGGGCGGCCAGCTCGACGGAGGTCTGCGGGCGCTTGCCGCGGATCTCCTTGCCGAGGAGCTCCTTGACCGACGGGTACGCGTAGAACGCGCCCTCGGGGGTCGGGCAGAAGACGCCGTCGATCTCGTTCAGCATCCTGACCATCGTCTGGCGGCGGCGGTCGAAGGCCTTGCGCATCTCGGCGACCGCGTCCAGGTTGCCCGAGACGGCGGCCAGCGCGGCGACCTGGGCCACGTTGGAGACGTTGGAGGTGGCGTGCGACTGCAGGTTCGTCGCGGCCTTGACGACGTCCTGCGGGGCGATGACCCAGCCCACGCGCCAGCCGGTCATCGCGTACGTCTTGGCGACGCCGTTCACGATGATGCACTTGTCACGCAGGGCCGGCACCAGGACCGGCAGCGAGGTGAACTTCGCGTCGCCGTAGACCAGGTGCTCGTAGATCTCGTCGGTCAGCACCCACAGGCCGTGCTCGGCGGCCCATTCGCCGATCGCCTTCGCGTCGGCCTCGCTGTAGACCGCACCGGTCGGGTTGGACGGGGAGACGAACAGGACGACCTTGGTGCGGTCGGTGCGCGCGGCCTCCAGCTGCTCGACGGAGACCCGGTAACCGGTGGTCTCGTCGGCGACGACCTCGACCGGGACACCGCCGGCGAGACGGATCGACTCCGGGTAGGTGGTCCAGTACGGAGCCGGCACGATGACCTCGTCACCCGGGTCCAGAACGGCCGCGAAGGCCTCGTAGATCGCCTGCTTGCCGCCGTTGGTCACCAGGACCTGCGACGCCTCGACCTCGTAACCGGAGTCGCGCAGCGTCTTGGCGGCGATGGCGGCCTTCAGCTCCGGCAGACCGCCGGCCGGCGTGTAGCGGTGGTACTTGGGGTTTCGGCAGGCCTCGACTGCGGCCTCGACGATGTAGTCCGGGGTCGGGAAGTCGGGCTCGCCCGCGCCGAAGCCGATCACAGGGCGACCGGCGGCCTTGAGGGCCTTGGCCTTGGCGTCCACGGCGAGGGTGGCGGACTCGGAAATGGCGCCGATACGGGCGGACACCCGGCGCTCGGAGGAAGGCGTTGCAGAGGTCATACGGGCAATCGTCCCAGACCGCGCAGAGGCGCCGCACAACGTTTCAGTCAACGGACTGGAGCATGTCAGGTCGGTTGCTGTTCGACGTTACGGCCCAGTTCACGTACACTCACCTGTCGTTGGACCTCGCCAGCCGCTGCAGAGCGTGAGCACTCCGTGCACTCGCCCGGATGCGGTAGGTTGGGGGACGCAAAGGGTCGTAGCTCAATTGGTAGAGCACTGGTCTCCAAAACCAGCGGTTGGGGGTTCGAGTCCCTCCGGCCCTGCTCCACACTCCTTCTCGGATGTGTGTGCGCAGGTACGTACTTAGATGCAACGCCGTGCGGCGCAACCGGGCGCGGTACGGCCACGACCCGGATTCAGGTGAGAGACGTGACGGACGCCCTGGGCTCCATCGACATGCCTGATGCCGAGGACGAGACGCGCGAGAAGAAGGCCCGCAAGGGCGGCAAGCGCGGCAAGAAGGGCCCTCTGGGTCGGCTCGCGCTTTTCTACCGCCAGATCGTCGCGGAACTCCGCAAGGTTGTCTGGCCCACGCGCAACCAGCTCACGACGTACACCACCGTGGTGATTGTCTTCGTCGTCATCATGATCGGTATCGTGACCGTGGT
This sequence comes from Streptomyces sp. NPDC060232, assembly GCF_042726555.1. Classification (NCBI taxonomy): domain Bacteria; kingdom Bacillati; phylum Actinomycetota; class Actinomycetes; order Kitasatosporales; family Streptomycetaceae; genus Streptomyces; species Streptomyces sp. NPDC060232. The sequence continues at coordinate 180,508 of NZ_JBHXAG010000003.1, forward strand.
TGACTTTGGGTTTGAGAAGGCCATCAAGTTCGTCTTCGGCTGATCCCCGCGGGGGGCGGCGCCTTGATGGGTGTCGCCCGTTTTCGCATGTTCCACCACCTTTTGTATCCAGGAAGAAGCAGCCACCGTGTCTGACCCGAACCTGAACGCGAGCCACGACTCCGTCGAGTCCGTCGAGGACGAGCTCGACATCGTCGAGGCGGCAGACGCTGTGGACCCCGACGAGGCCGAGCTCGCCGACGCCGAGGCGGGTGCCGCCGCCGAAGAGGCCGCGGTGCACGTCGAGTCCGACGAGGACGAGGACGAGGCTGACACCGAGGTCGACGCCGACGCCGACGCCGAGGTCGAAGAGGCTGCTGACGAGGTCGAGGCCGGCGAGGAAGAGGCCGAAGAGGCCGAGCCCGCCGAGCCGGTCGACCCGATCCAGGCCCTGCGCGAGGAGCTGCGCCTCCTCCCCGGCGAGTGGTACGTGATCCACACCTACGCCGGCTACGAGAAGCGCGTGAAGGCCAACCTGGAGCAGCGCGCCGTCTCGCTGAACGTCGAGGAGTTCATCTACCAGGCCGAGGTGCCCGAGGAAGAGATCGTCCAGATCAAGAACGGCGAGCGCAAGAACGTCCGGCAGAACAAGCTGCCCGGCTACGTTCTCGTCCGCATGGATCTGACGAACGAGTCCTGGGGCGTCGTCCGCAACACCCCCGGCGTCACCGGCTTCGTGGGCAACGCGTACGACCCGTACCCGCTGACCCTGGACGAGATCGTCAAGATGCTCGCCCCGGAGGCGCAGGAGAAGGCCGCCAAGGCCGCCGCGGAAGAGGCCGGTCTGCCCGCGCCCGCCGTCAAGCGCACCATCGAGGTCCTGGACTTTGAGGTCGGCGACTCGGTCACCGTCACCGACGGCCCGTTCGCCACGCTCCAGGCGACCATCAACGAGATCAACCCCGACTCGAAGAAGGTCAAGGGTCTCGTCGAGATCTTCGGCCGCGAGACCCCGGTCGAGCTCAGCTTCGACCAGATCCAGAAGAACTGATCCACTCCGCGTGCATCACGGCTTCTGAGCCACAGCTTCCGGACAGGTCAGACCGCCCCTCAAGGGTGGTCTGACCTGCTCGGTTTTTAGCCCCGCACTGATACCCGCTATCGTGGTGCGGTATGCCTCCATCCGGATGACCGGATCGGCGGCTGAAAACTCTCACTAGGACCCGGAGAGAGCAATGCCTCCCAAGAAGAAGAAGGTCACGGGGCTTATCAAGCTCCAGATCAAGGCCGGTGCGGCCAACCCGGCTCCGCCGGTCGGCCCCGCGCTCGGTCAGCACGGCGTCAACATCATGGAGTTCTGCAAGGCCTACAACGCCGCGACCGAGTCGCAGCGTGGCATGGTCGTGCCGGTGGAGATCACGGTCTACGAGGACCGCACCTTCACCTTCATCACCAAGACTCCGCCGGCCGCGCGCCTCATCCTGAAGCACGCGGGCATCGAGAAGGGCTCCGGCGAGCCCCACAAGACCAAGGTCGCCAAGCTCACGGCTGCCCAGGTCAAGGAGATCGCCGAGCTGAAGATGCCCGACCTGAACGCCAACGACATCGACGCGGCCGTCAAGATCATCGCCGGCACCGCGCGTTCGATGGGCGTCACCGTCGAAGGCTGATCCAGCCACCCCCTCGTACCACCAGTGGTAGGGCCAAGCGCTGGTCCGCACCACGACTCCATGCCTGAAGCCACAACACAGGAGCAGAAGTGAAGCGCAGCAAGACTCTCCGCGCTGCGGACGCCAAGATCGACCGGGAGAAGCTCTACGCCCCGCTCGAGGCCGTCCGTCTCGCCAAGGAGACCTCCTCCACCAAGTTCGACAGCACCGTCGAGATCGCCTTCCGCCTGGGTGTCGACCCGCGCAAGGCCGACCAGATGGTCCGCGGCACCGTGAACCTCCCGCACGGCACCGGCAAGACCGCCCGGGTCCTGGTCTTCGCGACCGGTGACCGTGCTGCGGCCGCGGAAGCCGCCGGCGCCGACATCGTCGGCGACGACGAGCTGATCAACGAGATCGCCAAGGGCAACCGCCTGAACGAGTTCGACGCCGTTGTCGCCACTCCGGACCTCATGGGCAAGGTCGGCCGCCTCGGCCGCGTGCTCGGTCCCCGTGGCCTCATGCCGAACCCGAAGACCGGCACCGTCACGATGGACGTCGCGAAGGCTGTCACCGAGATCAAGGGTGGCAAGATCGAGTTCCGCGTCGACAAGCACTCGAACCTGCACTTCATCATCGGCAAGGTCTCCTTCTCCGACGAGCAGCTCGTCGAGAACTACGGCGCGGCCCTGGACGAGATCCTTCGTCTGAAGCCGTCCGCCGCCAAGGGCCGCTACCTGAAGAAGGCCGCCCTCAGCACCACCATGGGCCCCGGCATCCAGCTGGACCCGAACCGCACCCGGAACCTCCTCGTCGAGGAAGACCCGGCTGCCGTCTGATCGGGCTGAGCCTGACGGCTCACCGAGCAGCTCGACGGACCCCTCGCCCCCCTCACGGGTGGCGGGGGGTCCGTTTTTCGTTTCCCTGTGCGAGTCCCGTGCGATTACTTTCGGTGCGGAGTCGTACAGTCGTACGGGCGGCGCCGCAGGTGACAACACCGGAGACCATGCGCTGCCACGAGGACACGGGGTGGGGAACAAACACATGAACGCATACCGCAAGAAGACCGTCGCAGCCGTCCTGGCCGCCTTCCTGCTCGCAGGCGGTGCCACGGCCTGCGAGGACGGCAAGGACGCGAAGAAGGAGACGGGGGCGCCCGCGCCGGCCAAGCCCGCGGAGAAGCCGGCGGAGGTGACGCCTGCCGCGTACCTGGAGAAGGCGAAGAAGAAGTCCGAGGAGATCACCTCCCTCCGGTACAGCATCACGGGCGACGCGGCCGGTCAGAAGATCACCGGCGAGGCCGCCATGCGGATCAAGCCGACCGTGGCCATGTCGATGACGATGGACTCGCCCGAGAAGCCGGGCGAGAAGGTGCAGATCCGCCTCCTCGACAGCGCCATGTACCTGGGCACCGAGGGCAAGTGGCTGAAGTTCGACCTCAAGGCCCTGGCTCCGGAGCAGGCCAAGGAGCTGGACTCGCTCGGCTCGGCCCAGCAGGGCCAGAACCCGGCCGACACGGCCGACAGCCTGAGCGCCTCCAAGGACCTCAAGAGGGTCGGCGACGAGACCATCGACGGGCAGAAGACGACGCACCTGAGCGGCACCGTCTCGGTCGATGAGATGCGGTCCCGCAGCGCCGCCGCCACCCCGGAGGCCAAGGAGCGCCAGGAGAAGAATCTCGCGGCACTGGAGGCCCAGGGCATCAAGACCCTGACCATGGACCTCTGGATCGACGAGAACGACCAGGCGAAGCAGGTCCGCACCCGGGGCGCCGGCACGTCCGGCCCGATGGACATCACCATCAAGTTCCTGGACATCAACAAGCCCGTCGAGGTCATCGCGCCGCCGGCCGAGCAGGTCGTCGACCTCGCCGAGATGATGAAGGGCTCCGGCGAGGGCTCCGCCTGATCGCCGCAGCGCGGCCGCGGCGCCGTACGACCGCACTACCGTCGCGCCGCCGCTGTACCGCGGCGGCGCGGCGCGCAGCAGAACCATTCATGGGGGAGAAGCAGATGAACAGCGCTGTCCGGATCCGGGCCGGCGTGGCGATGGCCGGTACCGCACTGCTCGTGGGCGGCCTCACCGCCTGCGGTGGCGGCGCCGAGGGGGCGGACGCCAAGGCGCACGACCCCGTGGCGGCGGTGAAGGCGTCCTACCTGAAGACGGTGGCCGCCACGTTCGCCAAGGCGGAGGTGTCCACCGTCGGGACCGACGGCACGACCAGCGGCCAGTCGGGCACGAAGGGCTGGTACCCGTCCAGCCACGACGTGGTCCTCAAGGACGGCGGCGGGAAGCCCGACACCCGCTCGATCATGATGGGCGACACCGTCTACACCCAGTTGGACAAGCCCCTCAAGGGCAAGACCTGGATGCAGATGGACCTGTCCAAGGACGGCAAGCCGGGGGTCCGGCTGAACGAGGACCCGGCCGAGTACCTCGCCATGCTGCTCGGCCAGGAGAAGCTCACGCACGTCGGGGCCGAGACGACCGACGGCATCGACGCCCAGCACTACAAGGGCAGCCTCACCAACGCGGACCTGATCAAGGCGGACGAGTCCACCAAGGTCATGGAGGAGAAGAACCGCCAGTACCTCCACGAGTCCGTGAAGCACATCACCTCCTTCGAGGTGGACCTGTGGATCGGCAAGGACGGCTACCCGGTCCGCGTCGACAGCTCCAGCACGGACGGCAAGGGCACATCGAAGACCACGGCGAAGTTCTCCGACTTCGGCCGGGCCGCCGCCGTCCAGCCGCCGCCGGCCGACCAGGTCGTCACCTTCGACGCCGTGATGAAGGGCGTCGACGCCGACCTCGAACAGGCCGACAAGGACCTGGAAGCGGCCGACAAGAGCCTCGAAGAGGCCGACAAGACGCTGCGGGACGCAGGGCTGCCGGGCCTTCGCAGCTGACCCGTCCGCTGACCGATTTGCCTCGACCGGAACCCTTCACGTAGTCTTCCCCGGAAGCCAAAGACCGCTGGTCGTTGCCGTGCCCGCAAGGGTGTGGTGGCCGAAGGATCCGCTGAATGCGGACGACCCGCGCAGGTGACTGTGGAAGGTTCCCGGGATTCGTTCCGGTCGAGCCACGCCCTGGCGCCTGCGCCGGGGCGTTTCGTTTTTCAGCCCCTTCTGAGCGGTCCTCATCACCCGGAAGGAGGCGAACGCACCATGCCGACGCCCAACAAGGCTGCATCGGTGGCCGAGCTCAAGGACGCGTTCCAGAGCTCCAACGCCGCCGTGCTGACCGAGTACCGGGGTCTCACCGTCGCGCAGCTCAAGACGCTGCGTCGCTCCCTCGGTGAGAACGCCCAGTACGCCGTGGTGAAGAACACGCTGACCAAGATTGCGGCCAACCAGGCCGGGATCACCGCGCTGGACGAGCACTTCGCTGGTCCGACTGCGGTCGCCTTCATCACCGGTGACCCGGTGGAGTCGGCGAAGAGCCTGCGTGACTTCGCCAAGGACAACCCCAACCTGATCATCAAGGCGGGTGTCCTTGATGGTAAGGCGCTCTCCGCCGATGACATCAAGAAGCTTGCGGACCTCGAGTCCCGCGAGGTTCTGCTCAGCAAGCTGGCCGGCGCGTTCAAGGGCAAGCAGTCCCAGGCTGCCTCGCTCTTCCAGGCGCTGCCGTCGAAGTTCGTCCGCACCGCGGAAGCGCTTCGCGTCAAGCTCGCCGAGCAGGGCGGTGCCGAGTAATTCGGCTCGCGCATTGATCCGCGCCGCCTAGTGCGCGGGTCGTAGCGGGCCGTTACGCCCGCCTCTATAGACACATCGGCACCTGCCGAATTAGTGGAAGGATCGCCCATCATGGCGAAGCTCTCTCAGGACGACCTCCTCGCCCAGTTCGAGGAGATGACCCTCATCGAGCTCTCCGAGTTCGTGAAGGCCTTCGAGGAGAAGTTCGACGTCACCGCCGCCGCGGCCGTCGCCGTTGCCGGCCCGGCCGGCCCGGGTGCCGTTGTCGAGGCCGAGGAGGAGAAGGACGAGTTCGACGTCATCCTCACCGGTGCCGGCGACAAGAAGATCCAGGTCATCAAGGTCGTGCGCGAGCTGACCTCCCTGGGTCTGAAGGAGGCCAAGGACCTCGTGGACGGCGCCCCGAAGCCGGTCCTCGAGAAGGTCGCCAAGGACGCCGCCGAGAAGGCCGCCGAGGCCCTCAAGGGCGCCGGTGCGGCCGTCGAGGTCAAGTAACACCTCTGAGGCCCTCCTGAGGCCTCAACCAAGGGCGATCACCCGTAAGGGTGGTCGCCCTTTGGCGTACCCGCAGTGCCTGACTTGCCCTGGTCTCGTTGGGGAGTAGGGTGATCATCGTTGCTCCGACGCAGGGTCCGAAGATGATCCGCTCGGAGCAGGGGGCCTTGACGAACGGGACGCGGCGCAGCATTCTCAGACCCGTCGAGAGGTCGACCGCCTCGATCCGAGATCCGAGGCATGGATCGACTACGAAGAGGGCAGTACTGATACGCGCTCTGTGTACGAGAGCCGCAGCGTTGGACGCAGGGTTGAACGACATGGGGAAGGCCTGTTGCCGGTTTCCGGAAACGCGGTCTGGACATCAGTGAGCCGAGTGGCTACACTGACCCTTTGCGCTGCCTGTTAGCTGTCCCCTGCCCGTCGCCAGGGACATGCCCACGCTTGAGCACACTTGATTGATCTGCCCTGACCTGGCCTTTTGGGCCGGAATCGGGGGGCCTGTCTTCTGTGTCTGCTGGGACCGGTACGCGCGTAGTGAGTCCGAGCCCTCGGAAGGACCCCCTCTTGGCCGCCTCGCGCAACGCCTCGACCAATACGAACAACGGTGCCAGCACCGCCCCGCTGCGCATCTCCTTTGCAAAGATCAAGGAGCCCCTCGAGGTTCCGAACCTCCTGGCGCTGCAGACCGAAAGCTTTGACTGGCTGCTCGGCAATGCCGCCTGGAAGTCTCGCGTCGAGTCGGCGCTTGAGAGTGGACAGGACGTCCCCACCAAGTCCGGTCTGGAAGAGATCTTCGAGGAGATCTCGCCGATCGAGGACTTCTCCGGGTCGATGTCGCTGACCTTCCGCGACCACCGTTTCGAGCCGGCGAAGAACTCCGTCGACGAGTGCAAGGAGCGCGACTTCACGTACGCGGCTCCGCTGTTCGTCACTGCCGAGTTCACGAACAACGAGACCGGAGAGATCAAGTCTCAGACGGTCTTCATGGGCGACTTCCCGCTCATGACCAACAAGGGCACCTTCGTCATCAACGGCACCGAGCGTGTCGTCGTGTCGCAGCTTGTCCGTTCCCCCGGTGTCTACTTCGACTCCTCCATCGACAAGACGTCCGACAAGGACATCTTCTCCGCCAAGATCATCCCGTCCCGGGGTGCCTGGCTGGAGATGGAGATCGACAAGCGCGACATGGTCGGCGTCCGCATCGACCGCAAGCGCAAGCAGTCCGTCACCGTCCTCCTGAAGGCTCTCGGCTGGACCACCGAGCAGATCCTCGAGGAGTTCGGCGAGTACGAGTCCATGCGCGCCACCCTGGAGAAGGACCACACCCAGGGTCAGGACGACGCGCTGCTCGACATCTACCGCAAGCTGCGCCCGGGCGAGCCGCCGACCCGTGAGGCCGCTCAGACGCTGCTCGAGAACCTCTACTTCAACCCCAAGCGCTACGACCTCGCCAAGGTCGGCCGCTACAAGGTGAACAAGAAGCTCGGCGCCGACGAGCCGCTCGACGCCGGTGTGCTCACCACCGACGACGTCATCGCCACGATCAAGTACCTGGTCAAGCTGCACGCCGGCGAGACCGAGACGATCGGCGAGTCCGGCCGTTCGATCGTGGTCGAGACCGACGACATCGACCACTTCGGCAACCGTCGTCTGCGCAACGTCGGCGAGCTCATCCAGAACCAGGTCCGCACGGGTCTGGCTCGTATGGAGCGCGTCGTGCGCGAGCGCATGACCACCCAGGACGTCGAGGCGATCACGCCGCAGACCCTGATCAACATCCGGCCGGTCGTCGCCTCCATCAAGGAGTTCTTCGGCACCAGCCAGCTGTCGCAGTTCATGGACCAGAACAACCCGCTCTCGGGCCTGACCCACAAGCGCCGCCTGTCGGCGCTGGGCCCCGGCGGTCTGTCCCGTGAGCGGGCCGGCTTCGAGGTCCGTGACGTCCACCCGTCGCACTACGGCCGCATGTGCCCGATCGAGACCCCCGAAGGCCCGAACATCGGTCTGATCGGCTCGCTCGCGTCCTACGGCCGCGTCAACGCGTTCGGTTTCGTCGAGACCCCGTACCGCAAGGTCATCGACGGTGTCGTCACCGACGAGGTCGACTACCTGACGGCCGACGAGGAAGACCGCTTCGTCATCGCGCAGGCCAACGCGGCCCTGTCCGAGGACATGCGCTTCACCGAGAACCGCGTCCTGGTCCGCCGTCGTGGCGGCGAGATCGACTACATCGCCGGCGGCGACGTCGACTACATGGACGTCTCCCCGCGCCAGATGGTGTCCGTCGCGACCGCGATGATCCCCTTCCTGGAGCACGACGACGCCAACCGCGCCCTCATGGGCGCGAACATGATGCGCCAGGCCGTTCCGCTCATCAAGGCGGAGGCCCCGCTCGTCGGCACCGGCATGGAGTACCGCTGTGCGGTCGACGCCGGTGACTCGATCCGTGCGGAGAAGGACGGTGTCGTCCAGGAGGTCTCGGCCGACTACATCACCGTCGCCAACGACGACGGCACGTACACCACGTACCGCGTCGCCAAGTTCTCCCGCTCGAACCAGGGCACCTCGGTCAACCAGAAGGTCATCGTCAACGAGGGTGACCGGATCGTCGAGTCCCAGGTCCTCGCCGACGGACCGGCGACCGAAGAGGGCGAGATGGCCCTCGGCAAGAACCTGCTCGTCGCGTTCATGCCGTGGGAAGGCCACAACTACGAGGACGCGATCATCCTGTCGCAGCGCCTCGTGCAGGACGACGTCCTCTCCTCGATCCACATCGAGGAGCACGAGGTCGACGCCCGTGACACCAAGCTCGGCCCCGAGGAGATCACCCGGGACATCCCGAACGTCTCCGAGGAGGTCCTCGCGGACCTCGACGAGCGCGGCATCATCCGCATCGGTGCGGACGTCGTCGCCGGCGACATCCTGGTCGGCAAGGTCACGCCCAAGGGTGAGACCGAGCTGACCCCGGAGGAGCGTCTGCTCCGCGCGATCTTCGGTGAGAAGGCCCGCGAGGTGCGTGACACCTCGCTCAAGGTCCCCCACGGTGAGATCGGCAAGGTCATCGGTGTCCGCGTCTTCGACCGCGAGGAGGGCGACGAGCTTCCCCCGGGCGTGAACCAGCTGGTCCGCGTCTACGTCGCCCAGAAGCGCAAGATCACCGACGGTGACAAGCTCGCCGGCCGCCACGGCAACAAGGGTGTCATCTCCAAGATCCTCCCGATCGAGGACATGCCGTTCCTGGAGGACGGCACCCCGGTCGACATCATCCTGAACCCGCTGGGTGTCCCGTCCCGAATGAACCCGGGACAGGTCCTGGAGATCCACCTCGGCTGGCTCGCCAGCCGCGGCTGGGACGTCTCCGGTCTGGGTGAGGAGTGGGCCGAGCGACTGAAGGCCATCGGCGCCGACCGCGTCGAGCCCGGCACCAACGTCGCCACCCCCGTGTTCGACGGCGCCCGCGAGGACGAGCTCGCCGGCCTGTTCGAGCACACCATCCCGAACCGCGACGGTGACCGCCTGGTCCTCCCGTCCGGCAAGGCGCGCCTGTTCGACGGCCGCTCCGGCGAGCCGTTCCCGGACCCGATCTCGGTCGGGTACATGTACATCCTCAAGCTCCACCACCTGGTCGACGACAAGCTCCACGCCCGTTCGACCGGTCCGTACTCGATGATCACGCAGCAGCCGCTGGGTGGTAAGGCACAGTTCGGTGGCCAGCGATTCGGTGAGATGGAGGTGTGGGCGCTCGAGGCTTACGGCGCCGCCTACGCCCTCCAGGAGCTGCTGACCATCAAGTCCGACGACGTCACCGGCCGCGTGAAGGTCTACGAGGCCATCGTCAAGGGCGAGAACATTCCCGAGCCGGGCATTCCCGAGTCCTTCAAGGTGCTCATCAAGGAAATGCAGTCGCTCTGCCTCAACGTGGAGGTGCTGTCCTCGGACGGCATGTCCATCGAGATGCGCGACACCGACGAGGACGTCTTCCGCGCGGCGGAGGAGCTCGGTATCGACCTGTCCCGGCGCGAGCCGAGCAGCGTCGAAGAGGTCTGACGGGCCTGACGGGGGGCTCACGAACAGAGCCCCCCGTCATCCCCGGGACCGTTCAGACCACTGATCAAGAGACACGACCCCGAAAGAGGGATTGACGCACAGTGCTCGACGTCAACTTCTTCGACGAGCTGCGGATCGGCCTTGCCACCGCGGACGACATCCGAACCTGGTCGCACGGCGAGGTAAAGAAGCCGGAGACCATCAACTACCGCACCCTGAAGCCCGAGAAGGACGGACTCTTCTGCGAGAAGATCTTCGGTCCGACCCGGGACTGGGAGTGCTACTGCGGCAAGTACAAGCGTGTCCGCTTCAAGGGCATCATCTGTGAGCGCTGTGGCGTCGAGGTCACGCGCGCCAAGGTGCGCCGTGAGCGGATGGGCCACATCGAGCTTGCCGCTCCCGTCACCCACATCTGGTACTTCAAGGGCGTCCCGTCGCGCCTGGGCTACCTGCTGGACCTCGCGCCGAAGGACCTCGAAAAGGTCATCTACTTCGCCGCGTACATGATCACGTTCGTCGACGACGAGCGTCGCCAGCGCGACCTGCCGTCGCTGGAGGCGCACGTCTCCGTCGAGCGCCAGCAGATCGAGAACCGCCGTGACGCGGACCTCGAAGGCCGTGCCAAGAAGCTTGAGTCCGACCTGGCCGAGCTTGAGGCCGAGGGTGCGAAGGCCGACGTGCGCCGCAAGGTGCGCGAGGGTGCCGAGCGCGAGATGAAGCAGCTCCGTGACCGCGCCCAGCGCGAGATCGACCGCCTCGACGAGGTGTGGGCCCGCTTCAAGAACCTCAAGGTCCAGGACCTTGAGGGCGACGAGCTGCTCTACCGCGAGCTGCGTGACCGCTTCGGCACGTACTTCGACGGCTGCATGGGCGCCGCAGCGCTGCAGAAGCGCCTGGAGTCCTTCGACCTCGACGAGGAGGCCGAGCGCCTCCGCGAGATCATCCGTACCGGCAAGGGCCAGAAGAAGACCCGTGCGCTCAAGCGCCTCAAGGTCGTCTCCGCGTTCCTGCAGACCAGCAACAAGCCCAAGGGCATGGTTCTGGACTGCGTGCCGGTCATCCCGCCGGACCTGCGTCCGATGGTGCAGCTGGACGGTGGCCGCTTCGCGACCTCCGACCTGAACGACCTGTACCGCCGCGTGATCAACCGCAACAACCGCCTGAAGCGCCTTCTCGACCTCGGTGCCCCCGAGATCATCGTGAACAACGAGAAGCGCATGCTCCAGGAGGCCGTGGACGCCCTCTTCGACAACGGTCGTCGCGGCCGCCCGGTGACGGGCCCCGGCAACCGTCCGCTGAAGTCCCTCAGCGACATGCTGAAGGGCAAGCAGGGTCGATTCCGTCAGAACCTTCTCGGTAAGCGTGTGGACTACTCCGCGCGTTCCGTGATCGTCGTCGGTCCGCAGCTGAAGCTGCACCAGTGCGGTCTGCCCAAGGCCATGGCGCTGGAGCTCTTCAAGCCGTTCGTGATGAAGCGCCTGGTCGACCTGAACCACGCGCAGAACATCAAGTCGGCCAAGCGCATGGTCGAGCGCGGCCGCACGGTCGTGTACGACGTGCTCGAAGAGGTCATCGCCGAGCACCCGGTCCTGCTGAACCGTGCGCCCACGCTGCACCGCCTCGGCATCCAGGCCTTCGAGCCCCAGCTGGTCGAAGGCAAGGCCATCCAGATCCACCCGCTCGTCTGCACCGCGTTCAACGCGGACTTCGACGGTGACCAGATGGCCGTGCACCTGCCGCTCTCCGCGGAGGCGCAGGCCGAGGCCCGCATCCTGATGCTGTCCTCGAACAACATCCTCAAGCCGGCCGACGGCCGTCCGGTCACGATGCCGACCCAGGACATGGTCCTCGGTCTGTTCTTCCTGACCACCGACGGTGAGCTCCGTGACACCAAGGGCGAGGGCCGCGCGTTCGGCTCCACGGCCGAGGCGACCATGGCGTTCGACGCCGGCGAGCTCGCGCTGCAGTCGTCCGTCGACATCCGCTTCCCGGTGGGCACCATCCCGCCGCGCGGCTGGGTGCCGCCGGTCTCCGAGGGAAGTGACGACGGCGTCGGGGAGCGAGAGTTCCAGCCGGGCGACAGCTTCCGCCTGCGCACCACCCTGGGCCGCGCGCTCTTCAACGAGCTGCTGCCCGAGGACTACCCGTTCGTCGACTACTCGGTGGGCAAGAAGCAGCTCTCCGAGATCGTCAACGACCTGGCGGAGCGCTACCCCAAGGTCATCGTGGCGGCGACGCTCGACAACCTGAAGGCGGCCGGCTTCCACTGGGCGACCCGTTCGGGCGTCACCGTGGCCATCTCCGACGTCGTCGTGCCCGAGGCCAAGAAGGCCATCGTCGCGGGCTACGAGGCGCAGGACGAGAAGGTCCAGAAGCAGTACGAGCGCGGTCTGATCACCAAGGACGAGCGCACGCAGGAGCTCATCGCGATCTGGACCAAGGCGACCAACGAGGTCGCCGAGGCGATGAACGCGAACTTCCCCAAGACGAACCCCATCTTCATGATGGTTGACTCGGGTGCCCGAGGAAACATGATGCAGATGCGACAGATCGCCGGTATGCGTGGTCTGGTGTCGAACGCGAAGAACGAGACCATCCCGCGTCCGATCAAGGCGTCCTTCCGTGAGGGCCTCACCGTTCTGGAGTACTTCATCTCCACGCACGGTGCCCGTAAGGGTCTGGCGGACACCGCCCTGCGTACCGCCGACTCGGGTTACCTGACCCGTCGTCTGGTGGACGTCTCGCAGGACGTGATCATCCGCGAGGAGGACTGCGGCACCGAGCGCGGTCTGAAGCTGAAGATCGCCGTGCGCGGCGAGGACGGCGTGCTGCGCAAGGCCGACGACGTCGAGACCTCGATCTACGCCCGCATGCTGGCCGAGGACGTCGTCATCGACGGCAAGGTCATCGCGCCGGCCAACGTCGACCTCGGTGACGTGCTCATCGACGCGCTGGTCGCCAACGGCGTCGAGGAGGTCAAGACCCGCTCGGTCCTGACCTGTGAGTCCGCGGTCGGCACCTGTGCCTTCTGCTACGGACGCTCCCTGGCCACCGGCAAGCTGGTCGACATCGGTGAGGCGGTCGGCATCATCGCCGCCCAGTCCATCGGTGAGCCCGGTACCCAGCTGACGATGCGTACCTTCCACACCGGTGGTGTGGCCGGTGACGACATCACGCAGGGTCTGCCGCGTGTCGTCGAACTCTTCGAGGCCCGTACCCCGAAGGGTGTCGCCCCGATCTCCGAGGCCGCCGGCCGCGTGCGGATCGAGGAGACCGAGAAGACGAAGAAGATCGTCATCACGCCCGACGACGGCAGCGACGAGACGGCGTTCCCGATCTCGAAGCGCGCCAAGGTCATCGTGCACGAGGGCGACCACGTCGAGGTGGGCCAGAAGCTCACCATGGGTGCCACCAACCCGCACGACGTGCTGCGCATTCTCGGCCAGCGTGCCGTCCAGGTCCACCTGGTCGGCGAGGTCCAGAAGGTCTACAACTCGCAGGGCGTGTCGATCCACGACAAGCACATCGAGATCATCATCCGGCAGATGCTGCGCCGCGTGACGATCATCGAGTCCGGCGACGCGGAGCTCCTGCCGGGCGAGCTGGTCGAGCGGTCGAAGTTCGAGACCGAGAACCGTCGTGTGGTCACCGAGGGCGGTCACCCCGCCTCCGGCCGTCCGCAGCTGATGGGTATCACCAAGGCCTCGCTCGCGACCGAGTCGTGGCTGTCGGCGGCGTCCTTCCAGGAGACGACCAGGGTCCTGACGGACGCGGCGATCAACGCCAAGTCCGACTCCCTGATCGGCCTCAAGGAGAACGTCATCATCGGTAAGCTCATCCCGGCCGGTACGGGCCTCGCCCGCTACCGCAACATCCGGGTGGAGCCCACCGAGGAGGCGAAGGCCGCGATGTACTCGGCCGTCGGCTACGACGACATCGACTACTCGCCCTTCGGCACCGGCTCCGGCCAGGCTGTCCCGCTGGAGGACTACGACTACGGCCCGTACAACGGCTAACAGCTCGTAAGAAGAAGCCCCCCGCCGCTCCGAGAGGAGTGGCGGGGGGCTTCTTCGTTCCCACGGGGATGGCCGTTCGGTGTTCTCCCCGGCCGGCCCGTCCGGCCGTCGCGGGAACACCGCGGGTCAGCGGCGGCGCAGGCGGCGCAGGCGTGGCGCCGCCGCGACGGCGGCGAGGGCCAGGAGGGCCAGTGCGCCTCCGCCCAGGCCTGCGGTGAAGCCCTTCGGGGTGAAGGTGCAGGAGAAGCCGGTCCTGCCCGGGGGGAGCTCCACGGCCAGGAGGCCGTGGAAGGGCTTGACGGGGGCCGAGCAGCTCCAGCCGGGGACCGCGGTGGTGGCGACGACCGCCGTGCCCCGGGTGTCCGCGGGGAAGGTGGCCCGGAGGGAGTGGCCGCCGACCTCGACCGCGGTGGCGCCGGTGGCCGTCAGGCGGTCGACGGCCGAGGCCAGGGCCGCCCGGTCCAGGCAGCCCAGCGGGTGGGCGCCCGCGTCGGCGCCCTTCGTACGGGTCCGCACGGTGACGTCGACCTTGCCGGAGGCGGGGACGGGGCCGAGCGGGGTCACCCCGGTCATCTCGTCCTCCAGCGGCTTCTCGGTGTCCCCGGCGTGGAGGGTGCCGTAGAGGGCGGGGGAGTACCAGTAGGCCTCGGAGCCCGGCCGGCACCGGGCCGCGTACGTCTGGACCTCGGGGCCGCCGCCGCGGGTGACCTGCGGGACCTCGTAGACCGTGGCGCCCAGGACGCTCTCCTGGCGGGCGTAGACGCTGTCCGCCGGGTTGGGGGAGGCGTACGGTGCGGTGCGGACGGTGACCAGCGGGGGCGCCGGGAACCTCTGGGCCGTCCAGCTGTTCGAAGCGGCGCCCGGCCGGACCCGCGCGCCGATCGAGAAGATCGCGTCGAGCACCGGGTTGTCGGCGCCGAAGAAGGTCCGGCCGTCGTTCTTGAAGCCGTAGCCGAGGGGCTCCAGCGCCCGGTAGGTGGCCTCCGGGAGGTAGCTGCTGTAGTACTGCGGCCCCTCCGCGCGGAGCGCCAGGGCGTCGTTGTACGCGGTCTGCGGCGCGCCCGAGTCGGTGCGGTAGGCGGGCCAGTCCTCGACGCCGCGGACGGCGTCGAAGTGCCCGGCGATCGACTGGTTCGAGGTGGCGATCGGCTTCGCCCAGCGCTCGCGGGCCCGGCGGGCGTCGGCGCCGGACGCGGCGGCGGTGGACTCGGCGAGGACGACGCCGACCATCAGTACGGCGGCCACCGGGACCAGGAAGCGGCGCTTCTCGCCGAGCCGCAGCAGGACCAGGGCCAGCAGCGAGACGCCCCCGCCGCCGAGGACCGCCGGCCAGGTCCAGCCGCCGAAGTCGTCGGTGCGGCGGAGCACGAAGGCGGCCGTGACCAGCACGGCCGCCATCAGGGCCAGGTGCCGCGGGCGCGGCCGGTTGGCCAGTGCCAGCCAGGCCAGGACCACCACCATCCCGCTGAAGACGAAGGTCTCGCGGTAGGGGTTGCCGTTCGGCACGGCCAGCCCGTGCCACACGTACTGCGTGGGCGGGAACTGGAAGGAGGCCAGGACCAGCCCGGTGGCGAGCGCCCACACCAGGCGGGTCCGCCGCGCGACGGCGGTGTTGAGGAGGAAGGCGCCGGCCAGGATCAGGCCGAGGGAGGCCACGTAGAGCCGGGGGCGGCCGCCCCACAGGTGCGTGGCCGGCAGCATGCCCGCGAAGAAGACCTCGATCCGT
This sequence comes from Streptomyces sp. NPDC060232, assembly GCF_042726555.1. Taxonomy (NCBI): domain Bacteria; kingdom Bacillati; phylum Actinomycetota; class Actinomycetes; order Kitasatosporales; family Streptomycetaceae; genus Streptomyces; species Streptomyces sp. NPDC060232. The sequence continues at coordinate 196,121 of NZ_JBHXAG010000003.1, forward strand.
ACGGGGTCGAAGGCGGCGGCCCTGGTGGGCTGCGCGGCTCCGCTGGACAGGAACGACGGCAGGAGCAGCGGGAGCGTGAGCAGGATGCCGGTCCCGGCGGCCGTCGCGGCCCGCCACAGGGCGAGCAGCCGCTCCCGGGCCGTCGTGTCGCGGGTGGCGAGGCGGATCGCCAGCAGCACGCAGGCGGCCATCGTGGCCATCATCGCGGTGTAGAAGTTCCCGAACCAGGCGAGCGCGACCAGCAGGGCCGCACCCGGCCAGCGCCGCCCCTCCAGGCACCACTCGACGGCGATGCCGAGCATCGGGAACGCGACCAGGCCCCAGAGCCACATCGGAATGTACGAGGCGTCGCTCAGCGCCCACCCGCACAGGCCGTACGTCGCCCCCAGCACGCCCCGCTGCCACCACGGGCCCGGGTGCAGCTTGCCGAGGTACACCGTCATCACGGCGGCGGCGGCGCCCATCGTGAGCGGGGTGACCGCGAAGACGGCGAGGTCCACATGGGCGCGCGGGACCAGCACGGCCAGCCAGGAGAACGGGTTTCCGAGGTAGGTGTGGTAGTCGGAGAGGAACTGCTGTCCGAATCCACCGCGCCAGGTGAAGAGCAGGTCGCCGGCGGCCTGCCCGTGGACCAGGTCCCACAGCGCCCGGTGGAAGGGCACGTACTGGTTGGCCTGGTCGTTGAGGGCCCGCCCGGTGTTGCCGAAGGGGAACGTGCCGCGGGCCGCCCAGGCCGCGCAGAAGGCGGTGGCGGCCATCAGGAACGCCAGCAGGGGACCGCGCAGGCGGGCGGATCCGCGGACCGAGCGGCGGACGGACCGGCGGACGGCCGACGGGCTGTCCGCGGCGGGGGGCCGGGCGTCGACTGTGGTCGGCTCGGGTGCCACGGTCCCCAATGTGCTGCTCCCTGCTGATCGACTCGCGGGCGCCCAGCGCCCGGGCAAGGTGTCAGTTTAGGGCGCCGGGGCGGGCCGCCGGGCCGAACGGCCCCCCTCCCGCTTGCGCGCGGCGGGTTTTCGTGCTGGGCATTTGTTTTGACCTACCTCTGTGAGGTAGGTACGCTCTGACCTTGTGCCTGGGGTGTGCCCTGGGCTCCCGCGTGCGCTTGAGACCCGCGGTGAGCCGAGAAGACCACACCGCGATCCGTGCCCCTCTCACCTCGGTGGAAGTGTGCAGGGTCCGACACACCCGACCGCGTGGGTCGGCAACGTTCCAGGTTAGCTTCACTACACGGCACACAGAAACCGGAGAAGTAGTGCCTACGATCCAGCAGCTGGTCCGTAAGGGCCGGCAGGACAAGGTCGAGAAGACAAAGACTCCCGCGCTTGAGGCTTCGCCCCAGCGTCGCGGCGTCTGCACGCGTGTGTTCACGACCACCCCGAAGAAGCCGAACTCGGCGCTCCGTAAGGTCGCGCGTGTGCGTCTGACCTCCGGCATCGAGGTCACCGCTTACATTCCGGGTGAGGGACACAACCTGCAGGAGCACTCGATCGTGCTCGTGCGTGGTGGCCGTGTGAAGGACCTGCCGGGTGTTCGTTACAAGATCATCCGCGGTGCGCTTGACACCCAGGCTGTCAAGAACCGCAAGCAGGCCCGCAGCCGCTACGGCGCCAAGAAGGAGAAGTAAGAATGCCTCGTAAGGGCCCCGCCCCGAAGCGCCCGGTCATCATCGACCCGGTCTACGCATCTCCTCTGGTGACCTCGCTCATCAACAAGATCCTCCTGAACGGCAAGCGCTCCACCGCCGAGCGCATCGTCTACGGCGCCATGGAAGGCCTCCGCGAGAAGACCGGCAACGACCCGGTCATCACGCTGAAGCGCGCGCTGGAGAACGTCAAGCCGTCCCTTGAGGTCAAGTCCCGCCGTGTCGGTGGCGCGACCTACCAGGTCCCCGTCGAGGTCAAGCCGGGTCGCCAGTCGACCCTGGCCCTCCGCTGGCTCGTGGGTTACTCCCGCGCCCGTCGTGAGAAGACCATGACCGAGCGCCTCATGAACGAGCTGCTCGACGCCTCCAACGGTCTTGGCGCTGCCGTCAAGAAGCGCGAGGACACGCACAAGATGGCCGAGTCCAACAAGGCCTTCGCGCACTACCGCTGGTAGTCCCACCCCACATCGAGACCGAGAGAAGACCGAAGCCTTATGGCTACCACTTCGCTTGACCTGGCCAAGGTCCGCAACATCGGGATCATGGCCCACATCGACGCGGGCAAGACGACCACCACCGAGCGCATCCTGTTCTACACCGGTGTGTCGTACAAGATCGGTGAGGTCCACGACGGCGCTGCCACGATGGACTGGATGGAGCAGGAGCAGGAGCGCGGCATCACGATCACGTCCGCCGCGACGACCTGCCACTGGCCGCTCGAGGACGTCGACCACACCATCAACATCATCGACACCCCGGGTCACGTGGACTTCACGGTCGAGGTGGAGCGTTCGCTCCGCGTCCTCGACGGTGCCGTCACCGTGTTCGACGGTGTCGCCGGTGTGGAGCCGCAGTCCGAGACCGTTTGGCGTCAGGCGGACCGCTACGGCGTCCCGCGCATCTGCTTCGTCAACAAGCTCGACCGTACCGGTGCCGAGTTCCACCGCTGCGTCGACATGATCAAGGACCGCCTCGGCGCCGTCCCGATCGTCATGCAGCTCCCCATCGGTGCCGAGGCCGACTTCCAGGGTGTCGTCGACCTCGTCCGCATGAAGGCGCTCGTCTGGTCCGCCGAGGCGACCAAGGGCGAGATGTACGACATCGTCGACATCCCGGCCAGCCACACCGAGACCGCTGAAGAGTGGCGCGGCAAGCTGGTCGAGACCGTCGCCGAGAACGACGACGAGATCATGGAGCTCTTCCTCAACGGCGACGAGCCGACCGAGGAGCAGCTGCACGCCGCCGTCCGTCGCATCATCCTCGGCTCCGGCAAGGGCAAGGGCGAGCCCACGATCACCGCGGTGTTCTGTGGCACGGCGTTCAAGAACAAGGGTGTTCAGCCCCTGCTCGACGCTGTCGTCCGCTACCTGCCGTCGCCGCTGGACATCGAGGCCATCGAGGGTCACGACGTCCGCGACGCCGAGACGGTCGTGAAGCGCAAGCCGTCCGACGAGGAGCCCCTCGCCGCGCTCGCGTTCAAGATCATGAGCGACCCGCACCTCGGTAAGCTCACCTTCGTCCGGGTTTACTCGGGCCGCCTGGAGGCCGGCACTGCGGTGCTGAACTCCGTCAAGGGCAAGAAGGAGCGCATCGGCAAGATCTACCGCATGCACGCGAACAAGCGTGAGGAGATCGACTCGGTGGGCGCCGGCGACATCGTCGCCGTGATGGGCCTGAAGCAGACCACCACCGGTGAGACGCTGTGCGACGACAAGCAGCCCGTGATCCTGGAGTCCATGGACTTCCCGGCTCCGGTCATCCAGGTCGCCATCGAGCCCAAGTCCAAGGGTGACCAGGAGAAGCTGGGTGTCGCCATCCAGCGTCTCGCGGAGGAGGACCCCTCCTTCCACGTTCACTCGGACGAGGAGACGGGCCAGACCATCCTCGGCGGTATGGGCGAGCTGCACCTTGAGGTGCTGGTCGACCGTATGAAGCGCGAGTTCAAGGTCGAGGCCAACGTCGGCAAGCCGCAGGTCGCGTACCGCGAGACGATCCGCAAGGCCGTCGAGCGCCACGACTACACCCACAAGAAGCAGACCGGTGGTACCGGTCAGTTCGCCAAGGTGCAGATCGCGATCGAGCCCATCACCGAGGCCGACGGCCCGGCGTACGAGTTCGTGAACAAGGTCACCGGCGGTCGTGTGCCGAAGGAGTACATCCCTTCGGTGGACGCGGGTGCGCAGGAGGCCATGCAGTTCGGCATCCTGGCCGGCTACGAGATGACGGGCGTTCGCGTCACGCTTCTCGACGGTGGCTACCACGAGGTCGACTCCTCCGAGCTCGCCTTCAAGATCGCCGGTTCGCAGGCCTTCAAGGAGGCCGCGCGCAAGGCTTCTCCCGTGCTCCTCGAGCCGATGATGGCCGTCGAGGTCACCACGCCGGAGGAGTCCATGGGTGACGTCATCGGCGACATCAACTCCCGCCGTGGCCAGATCCAGGCCATGGAGGACCGTCACGGAGCCAAGATCGTCAAGGGCCTCGTGCCCCTGTCGGAGATGTTCGGCTACGTCGGCGACCTCCGCAGCAAGACCTCGGGTCGCGCCAGCTACTCGATGCAGTTCGACTCCTACGCCGAGGTTCCCCGGAACGTCGCCGAGGAGATCATCGCGAAGGCCAAGGGCGAGTAACTCTTCGGAGTACACGCTTTAGGCTTGTCACCGGCAGCCTCTGGGGCAACAGGAACCACTCCCGTTGCCCCGGGGACCGGCCGGCTTCCCAGCAAAGATCACCTGGCGCCGATCTGTAAGGCGTACAGAACCACTCTCCAGGAGGACCCCCGTGGCGAAGGCGAAGTTCGAGCGGACTAAGCCGCACGTCAACATCGGCACCATCGGTCACATTGACCACGGTAAGACGACCCTCACGGCCGCCATTACCAAGGTGCTGCACGACGCGTACCCGGACCTGAACGAGGCCTCGGCCTTCGACCAGATCGACAAGGCTCCTGAGGAGCGCCAGCGCGGTATCACCATCTCCATCGCGCACGTCGAGTACCAGACCGAGGCGCGTCACTACGCCCACGTCGACTGCCCGGGTCACGCGGACTACATCAAGAACATGATCACCGGTGCCGCGCAGATGGACGGCGCGATCCTCGTGGTCGCCGCCACCGACGGCCCGATGCCGCAGACCAAGGAGCACGTGCTCCTGGCCCGCCAGGTCGGCGTCCCCTACATCGTCGTCGCCCTCAACAAGGCCGACATGGTGGACGACGAGGAGATCCTGGAGCTCGTCGAGCTCGAGGTCCGTGAGCTGCTCTCCGAGTACGAGTTCCCGGGCGACGACCTGCCGGTCGTCCGCGTCTCCGCGCTGAAGGCGCTCGAGGGCGACAAGGAGTGGGGCGAGAAGCTTCTCGGCCTCATGGCTGCCGTCGACGAGGCCATCCCGACCCCGCCGCGTGACACCGAGAAGCCGTTCCTCATGCCCGTCGAGGACGTCTTCACGATCACCGGTCGCGGTACGGTCGTCACCGGCCGTATCGAGCGTGGTGTCCTGAAGGTCAACGAGACCGTCGACATCATCGGTATCAAGGAAGAGAAGACCACCACCACGGTCACCGGTATCGAGATGTTCCGCAAGCTCCTCGACGAGGGCCAGGCGGGCGAGAACGTCGGTCTGCTCCTCCGTGGCATCAAGCGCGAGGACGTCGAGCGCGGCCAGGTCATCATCAAGCCCGGTTCGGTCACCCCGCACACCGAGTTCGAGGCCCAGGCCTACATCCTGTCGAAGGACGAGGGTGGCCGTCACACCCCCTTCTTCAACAACTACCGTCCGCAGTTCTACTTCCGTACCACGGACGTCACGGGTGTCGTCACCCTGCCGGCCGGCACGGAGATGGTCATGCCGGGCGACAACACCGAGATGTCGGTCGCGCTGATCCAGCCGGTCGCCATGGAGGAGGGCCTGAAGTTCGCCATCCGTGAGGGTGGTCGTACCGTGGGCGCCGGCCAGGTCACCAAGATCACGAAGTAATTCGTGTTCTGACCTGGTAGCCCGTTGACCGGGCACCAAGTTGCACCGGAGGGCCCCGGCCCATCGCCTCGGCGGTGGGGCGGGGCCCTTCGGCGTTCCCCGGGGCCGGGTACGGAAGAGGGCCGCACCCCGTCCGGGGTGCGGCCCTCTGTACGTGCGTGCGGCGGCCGGTCAGCTCACGCGGAGCGACTCGGTGAACTCGTTGCAGGCGGCGAAGTCCGGGAGCAGCCCGGTCGCGACGGCCTCGGCCAGCGACGGGGCGGCCTCGTCGCGCGCGGACAGCTGCGGGACCTCGGCCGGCCACTCGATGCCCAGGTCCGGGTCGAGCGGGTGGACCGAGTGCTCGCCGGTCGGGTTGTACGTCTCCGAGCACAGGTACGACAGGGTCGCGTCGTCGGTCAGGGCGCAGAAGCCGTGGCCGAGGCCCTCGGGGATGTAGACGGCGCGGCGGTCGACGTCGTCGAGGCGTACGCCCTCCCACGTGCCGAAGGTGGGGGAGCCCACCCGCAGGTCCACGATGACGTCGAGGACGGCGCCGCGCACACAGGTCACGTACTTGGCCTGGCCGCGCGGCACGTCGGCGAAGTGGATGCCGCGGACCACGCCGGCGGCGGAGACGGAGAGGTTGGCCTGCGCCAGGTTCAGCGGGTGGCCGACGACCTCCGCCAGGCGGTCGAAGCGGTACCACTCGGTGAACAGGCCGCGCGGGTCGCCGTGCAGCTGCGGGGTCACCTCGAAGGCGCCCGCGATGGAGAGTTCGCGGAACTTCACTTGCCCTCCTCCTCGTCGAGCAGGGCCAGGAGGTAGGTGCCGTAGCCGCTCTTGGTCAGCGGCTCGGCGAGCGCGCGCAGCTGGGCGGAGTCGATGAGGCCGGCCCGCCAGGCCGCCTCCTCGATGCAGCCGATCTTGAAGCCCTGGCGCTCCTCGATCACGCGGACGAACTCGGAGGCCTGGACCATCGAGACGAAGGTGCCGGTGTCCAGCCACGCGGTACCGCGGTCGAGGATGGTGACGTTCAGTTCGCCGGCCTGGAGGTAGGCGTCGTTGACGGCGGTGATCTCCAGCTCGCCGCGGGCGCTGGGCTTGAGCCCCTTGGCTATCTCCACGACCTGGTTGTCGTAGAAGTACAGACCCGGCACCGCGTAGCGGGACTTGGGCTTGACCGGCTTCTCCTCGATGGAGATGGCCTGGCCGTTCTCGTCGAACTCCACGACGCCGTAGGCGGTCGGGTCCGCCACCGGGTACGCGAACACACGGCCGCCCTTGGCGTCGGTGTGCTGGGCGAGGCGGGTGCCGAGGCCGCTGCCGTGGAAGATGTTGTCGCCGAGGATCAGCGCGACGGACTCGTCACCGATGAAGTCGGCGCCGAGCACGAACGCCTGGGCGATGCCCTCGGGGCGCTCCTGGACGGCGTACTCCAGCCGCAGTCCGAACTGCGAGCCGTCGCCGAGCAGTCGCTCGAACTGGTCGCGGTCTTCAGGGGTGGTGATGATCAGGATCTCGCTGATGCCCGCCATCACCAGGGTGGAGAGCGGGTAGTAGATCATCGGCTTGTCGAAGACGGGCAGCAGCTGCTTCGAGACGGCCCGAGTCAGCGGCCAGAGTCGCGATCCGGTGCCACCGGCCAAAAGGATTCCACGCATGGGTGAACCCTATGCGAGAGGGCCGGGGCGGTCCGACCGTCCGGCGTGTGACGTTCGGCAGGCGGCTAGACTCTTCGTATTATGCGCATCCTCGTGACCGGCGGCGCCGGCTTCATCGGTTCAGAATTCGTCCGCCAGCAGCTCGGTGCAGACGCCACGGCGCAGATCACCGTCTTCGACAAGCTGACCTACTCGGGGGTCGAGGCCAACCTCGCCCCGGTCGCGGACCACTGCGGATACCGCTTCGTCAAGGGCGACATCTGCGACGCCGAAGCCGTCGACCAGGTGATGGCCGGCCACGACGTGGTCGTGCACTTCGCCGCCGAGTCCCACGTGGACCGGTCGATCGCCGGTGCGGGCCCCTTCGTCATGACGAACGTCGTCGGCACCCAGGTGCTGCTGGACGCCGCCCGCAAGCACGGCGTCGGCCGCTTCGTCCACATCTCCACCGACGAGGTGTACGGCTCGATCACCGAGGGCTCCTGGACCGAGGAGTGGCCGCTGGTGCCGAACTCCCCGTACTCCGCCTCCAAGGCGTCCTCCGACCTGCTGGCGCTGGCCTACGCGCGCACGCACGGCATGGACGTGGTGGTCACCCGCTGCTCCAACAACTACGGGCACTACCAGTTCCCGGAGAAGGTCATCCCGCTGTTCGTCTCGAACCTGATGGACGGCAAGAAGGTCCCGCTGTACGGCAACGGCGGCAACGTCCGCGACTGGCTGCACGTCTCCGACCACTGCCGCGGCATCGACCTGGCCATGCGCAAGGGCCGGGCCGGCGAGGTCTACAACATCGGCGGCGGCACCGAGCTCACCAACAAGGAGCTCACCGGCGTCCTGCTGGAGGCCGCGGGCCTGGGCTGGGACATGGTCGAGCACGTCGAGGACCGCAAGGGCCACGACCTGCGCTACTCCATCGACATCAGCAAGATCGGCGCGGAGCTGGGCTACGCCCCGCAGGTCACCTTCGAGGACGGCATCAAGGCCACCATCGACTGGTACCGCGAGAACCGCGCCTGGTGGGAGCCGCTGAAGGCGAAGGCGGCCCTGCAGAAGTGAGGACCAACTCGACGGCCGGGCGCTGGCTCGTCACCGGCGCCGGCGGGATGCTCGGCCAGGACGTCCTGACCGTGCTCGGCCGTGCCGGGATCGAGGCCGTCGGCCTGCGCCGCGCCGACCTCGACATCACCGATCCGGCCGCCGTCCGGGCCGCCGTCGAGGGCGTCACCGTCGTCGTGAACTGCGCCGCCTGGACGGACGTGGACGGCGCCGAGACCGCCGAGGAGGCCGCGACCGCCGTCAACGGCACCGCCGTGCGCGTCCTCGCCGAGGCGTGCGCCGCCGCCCACGTGCGCCTGATCCACGTCTCCACCGACTACGTGCTCCCCGGCGACGCCTCGGAGCCGTACCGCGAGGACGCCGAGACCGGCCCGGTCAACGCCTACGGGCGCTCCAAGCTGGTCGGCGAGCAGGCCGTCACCGAGCTGCTGCCGCAGGACGGTTACGTCGTGCGGACCGCCTGGCTCTACGGCGAACACGGGCCGAACTTCGTCGCCACCATGCTGAAGCTCGCCGCTCAGCGCGACACCCTCGACGTGGTCGACGACCAGCACGGCCAGCCCACTTGGTCCTACGCGCTCGCCCGCCACCTGGTCGACCTCGGCCTGGCCGCCCTCAGGGGCCATGCCATGGGCGGGATCTACCACGGCACCGCGAGCGGCCGGACCACCTGGATGGGGCTGGCCCGCGAGACGTACCGGCTGAGCGGCCTGGACCCCGAGCGGATCCGGCCGACCACTTCCGAGGCGTTCGTCCGCCCCGCCGCCCGCCCCGCCTTCAGCGTGCTCGCGCACGACGCGTGGAAGGAGGAGGCCGGGCTGGACCCGCTCCCCGACTGGCGCGACCAGCTGGCCAAGGCACTCGCCACCCCCGGCCTCGCCGCACTCGCGAAGGCGGCCCGGGACGGCCGCGCGGGATGAAAACCCTGCTGAACAAGCTGACCGCGGCGCTGCCGCCGGGCACCGTCGCGGTGGCCGGCGGCACCGTCGTGCTCGGCGCGGCCTCGTACGTCCACCTCGGCGTGGCAGGGCACAGCCTGTCGACGGAAGCCCTGGCGAACGTCTCGGTGCTGTGGACGATCGTGATGTCCATCGGCATCGGCATCTTCTTCCCCATCGAGCAGGAGCTGACCCGGATCGTCTCGGCCCGGGTGGTCCTGGGCCACGGCGCCGCCCCGGTGCTGCGCCGCGCCACCCTGCTCACGGCGGGCATCCTCGCAGCGACCCTGCTGGTCCTCGCCGTCGGCGCAGGCCCCCTCGCCGACCTGCTCTTCCACGGGGACCGCGCCCTGGTGGCCGCCCTCGGCGGCGCCTTCACCGGCATGGCCGTCTGCTACCTCACCCGCGGAGTGCTGGCCGGCCTCGGCCGCTTCGGCGCGTACGGCACCCAGCTCGCCGTCGACGGCGGTCTGCGCATCGTGCTCGCCTTCGCGTGCGCCCTCCTCGGGCTGCACTCGGCACTCGCCTTCAGCCTCATCCTGGCCCTCGCACCCGTCGTCGCGACGCTGGTGACGCTGCCCGCACTGCTGCGCGCGGTCGGCCCCGGCGAGCAGATCGCCTGGCGGGAGCTGTGCAGCGGCCTCGGCCTGCTCGTCTGCGCGACCCTGCTGTCGCAACTGGTCGTGAACGCGGCCGTGATGAGCACCAAGCTGCTGGCCCCGTCCGACAGCGCGCTGATCGCCTCGCTGCTGAGCGCCCTGGTCCTGGCGCGGGTGCCGCTCTTCGTCTTCGGCTCGCTGCAGGCCTCGCTGCTCAGCGGTCTGACCGCCGCCTTCACCGCCGGCGACCGCCCGGCCTTCTGGGCGATGCTGCGCCGGATCGCCATGGTCGTCGGAGCGCTGGGCCTGCTCGGCGGCGTGCCCGCGACAGCCCTCGGCCCCTGGCTCATCGAGCTGCTCTTCGGCATCGAGGACCCGGTGCTGGGGCACTTCGACTTCTTCCTGCTGTCCGCAGGCACCGTGGCATACATGTTCGCGATGGTCCTGGGACAGGCGCTCATGGTATTCAAGCGGCACAACCTGCAGTTGCTCTGCTGGGCCCTCGGCACCGCGGTCCTGGTGGGCACCACCCTGATCCCCGGCGAGGTGTCCGTGCGCGTGATCGTCGCCTACGCCCTGGGATCGACGGCCACCGTGCTCGCTATGCTGGCAGCCCTCAGGCTGAGCTTCCCCGCAGCCGCGGCCGCAGCCGGTGAAGCACCCCGGCAGACGACCGACGCAGACACCGGCGCCCCGGGCGTGGGCGCGGTCGGGAGATGACCATGCCGGCCCACGACGTCACACCGATCACCGAGCACTCGTACGTGCCACTTTCCGCTGGAGCTACCGTGTCCCAATACGACGATGTCTGGCTGGTCATACCGGCCTATAACGAGGGCCAGGTGATCGCCGAGGTGGTCGAGGGGGCCCGCAAGACGTTCCCCAACATCGTCGTCGTCGACGACGGCAGCACCGACGACTCGGCCGAGCACATAGCGAACACGGGCGCCCACCTGGTCCGCCACCCGGTCAACCTCGGCCAGGGCGCGGCCCTCCAGACCGGTCTGAAGTACGCGCTCGCCCAGCCCGGTTCCCGCTACTTCGCGACCTTCGACGCCGACGGCCAGCACCAGACCAAGGACGTCGAGACGATGGTCGGCGTGCTGCGGCGGGACGAGGCCGACGTGGTCCTCGGCTCCCGCTTCATCGAGCAGAACGGCCAGGTGCCGTGGATCAAGCAGGTCGTCCTGCGCACGGCCGCCGCCGTCAGCCCCACCGCCCGCAAGCTCAAGCTCACCGACGCGCACAACGGTCTGCGCGTCCTGAGCCGCAAGGCCGCCGAGCAGCTGAACATCACGATGAACGGCATGGCGCACGCGTCCGAGCTCGTCGGTTTCCTGGCGGGCTCCGACCTGCGGGTGACCGAGGTGCCCGTGGACATCCTCTACACCGAATACTCGCGCTCCAAGGGCCAGTCCCTCATCAACGGCGTGAACATCATCTTTGACATTTCGCTGCGGGAGCGTGGGCGTCGATGAAGTACTTCTGGATCCAGCTCGTCCTCATCGTCGGCTCCGTGTCGATGGCCCTGGTGTTCATCCGCACGTGGAGCCAGGCGAAGAACCGCGCCTGGAAGCGCATCGCCTTCTCCCTGTTCGTCGTCGTCAACGTGTACGCCGTGCTCCGCCCGACGGACGTCACCTGGCTCGCCCACCAGCTCGGCGTCGGCCGCGGCACCGACCTGGTGCTGTACGTGATGGTCCTCGCGATGGGCTTCCTCACGCTCAACACCTTCCTGCGGTTCCGCTCGCTGGAGAAGAAGATCACCGACCTCGCCCGGACGGTGGCCATCAACGAGGGCATGCGGCACAACGACGAGCGCCTGAGTGCCGAGCCCGGCGCCGGCGCAGCCGTCGAGGCGGACGCCGACTCCGACTCCGTGAAGGCCTGAAGCTCCATGGTGACCTTCGACTTCATGCTCCCCTACTACGGGGACGTCCAGCTGATGCAGGACGCCGTCCGCAGCGTCCTGGCACAGACGGACCGGGACTTCCGCCTCGTCGTGATCGACGACGGCAAGGAGCCCGACGTACCGGGCTGGTTCGCCGGACTCGGCGACGACCGCGTGCACTACACGCGCAACGAGCAGAACCTCGGCATCACCAGGAACTTCCAGAAGTGCGTGCGGCTGTCCGAGGCCGACTACGTGGTCATCATGGGCTGCGACGACCTCCTGCACCCGCACTACCTGGAGACCGTCCGCGGGATCATCGACGCCCAGCCGGGCGTTGGCATGGTCCAGCCCGGCGTCGAGGTCATCGACGGTGCCGGCCAGGTGACCCAGGGCCTGGCGGACAACACCAAGAAGCGGCTGTACGCACCGCAGGTGAAGGGCCGTCGCCTGATGGGCGGCGAGGAGCTCGCCGCCAGCGTGCTGCGCGGCAACTGGCTCTACTTCCCGTCGATCGCCTGGCGCGGCGAGGTGCTGCGCAAGGTGAACTTCCGGGACGACTACTCGGTGATCCAGGACCTCGCGCTCGTCGTCGACCTGCTCGAAGACGGTGAGCAGATGGTCGTCGACAACACGACGACCGTCTTCCAGTACCGCCGGCACGCCGTCAGCGAGTCGTCGGTCCAGGCCTTCTCCGGCACCCGCTTCGCCGAGGCCGAGCGGTACTTCTCCGCCGTCGCGGCCCGCATGGACGCCCGCGGCTGGCCGAAGGCCGCCCGCGCGGCCCGCTTCCACAGCGCCTCGCGGCTGCACGCGCTGACGATGCTCCCCGGAGCCCTGCGCAGCGGCAACAAGGCGGGGGCCCGCACCCTGGCGAAGCACGCCTTCACCTCCGGCCAGAACTGATCAGACTCCGCCCACCACGAAACGGACCGAGATGACACACCTGGCCCCCGAGGCCGTCGGCGACGCCGGCGCCCCGGCCCAGCGTCCTGACGAACCGGCACCGGGCAAGAGCCGCCCGTCCCCCTCAGGGATCCGGGTGTGGATGTCCCGGCGGTGGGTGCAGATCCTGGCCGAGGTCGTGGTCAGCGTGGTGGCGGCCCTCGGGTTCACACTGCTGAGCCGCCACATCGGCGTCAACCCGATGAACCGCATCGGCCAGGTCAGCGGACTCGCCCGGCTCCAGCTCTTCGCGGCCGTCCTCGGGCTCCCGCTGCTCGGACTGCTGCTCTACACCGCCTACCGGGGCTCTGTCCGCCGTCACGAGCTCGTCAAGCGGCTGGTCTGCGCCGCCCTGGCCGGGCTGGTCACCGGCGTGGTCGCCGGCGGCGTCGTCGTCGCGCTGCGCGGCACCCCGCACCCGCTCGGCGGCCAGGAGGGCGACCCGAGCGTCCTGGTGGAGATGGCCAACTCGTTCCTGTCGGGCGAGGGCATGTCCGGCATCTACCCGCCCGCGTTCCCGGCGCTGATCGCCCTGTGGGCCAAGGTCCGCTACGACGGCCTCGGCAGTTCGGGCTTCGCCCTGCACGACCTCCAGATCGTCTGCAGCGCCCTCGTCGGCCCGATGGCGTACCTGGCGTGGCGGCTGCTGCTGCGTCCCTTCTGGGCGCTGCTGATCGCCGTCCCGTCGGCCGTGCTGTTCCTCGACCCGGTCCGCCCGTACAGCCACGTCGTGATGATCGTGCTGCTGCCGCTGCTCGGGTACTGCTTCCGCGAGCTGCGCCGGTCCGCCGGCCGCACCCCGAAGTCCCTGGTGCTGCGCGGCGCGGGCCTCGGCGCGATCTTCGGCGTGCTCTTCCTCTGGTACTCGGGCTGGTTCGTCTGGGCCGCGCCCGGCGCCGCCGTCCTCTTCCTCTTCCTGTTCCCGTGGCGCGCCGGCGCGCCCGCGGTGAAGCGGGCGGTGCTGTTCGTCGCCTCCGTCCTGGCCACGGCCGGGATCATCGGCGCCCCGCTGCTCTACCAGATGGTGCGCCTGGGCTCGCAGACCCCGGACCGGTACGCCTACCTCGGCGTGTACGCGGACCCGGGGTACGTCCTGGGCTGGATCTCCGACCGGACCGGCTACATCAAGTACAACCAGTGGCCGGTCTCCGGCGAGATGGCCGGCCAGACCGGGTTCGCGCTGCTGCTGATCCTCGGCGTGGGCCTCGGAGTCGGCCTCGGCCTGCGCAACGTCATGGTGCGCACCGCCGCGGCGGTGCTCGCCGGCGCCTGGCTGGCCCGCTTCTGGTTCGCCTCGCACATGGCGCAGGACAAGGCGGTCCAGCTCTTCCCGCGGACCACCTGGATCATCATGTACTCGCTGATGATCCTGGCCGTCCTCGGCGTGATGGCGGCGGTCCAGCGGGGCTCCGGCTGGACCGAGCGGACCCTGCGGCCTGCCGCCGCCGACCCGTCCGCGCGCGTCATCCCCCGCCGGACGATCCGTCAGCTCTCGGCCGGCATGGTGTGCGCGGTCGCGCTGTTCGCCACCATGGGCGCCTCCTGGTCGGCCAACCGCTACCTGCCGACGCACGAGGACACCGACCTCATGGGTCTCGACGCCTGGCGCGCGCACAACATCAAGCTGCCCAACGGCAAGTGCCCGCGCTTCGCGCCGAACAAGGACTGCGAGGACCTCGACGTCAAGCTGTGGAAGCAGTTCAAGGACGACGGCGAGATCTGGTGCGCCAACATCGTGGCCAAGGACTGGCCCGCGATCTGCGGCCGCAAGGCGCCGTTCAAGGACAAGTCGGTGGAATAGCACCCCCGTACGAACCGGCTGCGACGGCCGTCACCTTCGCAGCCCCCATCCCGCCCTGATCGGCCGTCGCCGCGGCCAGTAGGATCCCGTCCGCCAGTGCTGTCATCTGGCCGGATCCGCATAGGGGTTGGGGACAACGTGAGAATAGGTCGTGCGCGCGGGACGGCTCTGGCCGCCGCGCTCGGCGTCGTCGTGGTCCTGGGCATACAGGGCGTCGCAAACGGCACGGGCGGTTCCGACGAGGGCGAGGTGTCGCCCTACAGTGCCCGCGCCCGCGAGAAGGGGCCGGTCGAGGGGGAGCTGCACAAGCTCGCCCTCAAGCCCAAGGGCAGGGGCGAGGCCGTCCTCTCCCAGCAGGGCACCGAGCCGTTCGGGCTCCTCGGCGTCTCCTGGACCGACCCCGAGGCCGAGGTGAAGGGCAAGATCGAGGCCCGCACCCGGGACGCCGACAGCGGCAAGTGGTCGAAGTGGGTCGTGCTGGAGCAGGCCGAGTCCGGCCTCGACGGCAAGCGCCCCGGCCTGCGCGGCGCCACCGAGCCGGTCTGGGTCGGCCCGTCCGACGGCGCCGAGGTACGGGTGACCGGCGGCGGCACACTGCCCGCCGGCATGGAGCTGAACCTGGTGGACCCGGGCGCCGGCGCCGCGAAGGCGAAGAAGAAGGGCGACCTGGGCCTCGGGCCGGCCGCCTTCGCCCTCCCCGCGGTGGACCCCGCGCCGACGACGCCGGGACCGGAATCGACCGCCCCGCGGCCGGACGTGGTCTCGCGCGTGCAGTGGGGCGCCGACGAGTCCCTGAACGACGAGGGCCCGGTCTACCTGCCCGGCGGGAAGATCAAGGCGGTCTTCGTCCACCACACCGCGTCCACCGCCCCGTACGAGTGCTCCGAGTCCGCCGCCATCGTCCGCAGCCTGCACGTCTACCACGTACAGGGCAACGGCTGGCGCGACCTCGGCTACAACTTCCTCGTCGACAAGTGCGGAACGGTCTTCGAGGGCCGGCAGGGCGGTGTGGACCAGCCCGTCCAGGGCGCGCACACCTACGGCTGGAACGCCGAGTCGACGAGCGTCTCCGTCCTCGGCGACTACACGAACGCCGGGGCCTCCGCAGCGGCGCTGGGTGCCATCTCCAAGGTCGCGGCCTACAAGCTCGGCCAGTACGACGGCGACATGAACGGCACCGCGACGCTGACCGCGGGCGCCACCCAGACGAACCACTTCGGCAAGAGCTACACCGCCGGCCAGCAGTACGAGTTCAAGTCCCTCTCGGGACACCGCGACGGCTTCAACACCCAGTGCCCGGGCAACTCGCTCTACCCGCAGCTGGACGCGCTCCGGCAGACGGGCCCCGCGGCCCAGCTGAAGATCGCCTCGGTGAACGGGGCGACGGCCACGCCGGGTGCCACCCTCCCGAGCGGCGCCGCCCTGACGGTCGACTGGACCACCAGCACGGCCACCGGCCGGCTGTCCACGTTCGAGCTGCTCGTGGACGGCGAGGCCACCGCGGTCACCGACGGAGCGGCCCGCAGGGCGACGGCCGTCGTGGCCGACGGCAAGCACGAGGTCCGGGTCCGGGCGACCGCCGCGAACGGCAAGGTCTCCACGAGCCTCGCGGTCACCGTCGAAGCCGAGGTCAAGGGCGCCAAGTTCGTCCCCCTCGCCCCGAAGCGCCTGATGGACACCCGTGAGGGTCTCGGTGTGCGCAAGGGCCCCGTCGGCAGCGGCGAAGTGGTCACCCTGCCGGTGGCCGCCGCCACCGGTGGCACGCCCACCGCGGTGGTGCTGAACGTGACGGCGACGAACCCGACGCAGCCGAGCTTCGTGTCGGTGTACCCGAGCGGCACGACCCGCTCCAGCGCGTCGAACCTGAACTTCACCCCCGGCAAGACGATCCCCAACCTGGTGGTCGTGCCGGTCGTGGACGGCAAGGTCAGCTTCTACAACAACCAGGGCACCGTCGACCTGATCGCCGACATCACCGGCTACTTCACCTCGACCGCCGACGGCGCGACCCAGACCAACTTCGGCCCGAAGCGCCTGATGGACACCCGTACGGGCATCGGCGTCCCGACCGGCCCGGTCGGCACCGGCGGCGTGGTCACCCTGCCCGTGGCGGGCGTCGACGGCATCCCGGCCACCGGCGTCAAGGCCGTGGTGCTGAACGTGACGGCGACGAACCCGACGCAGCCGAGCTTCGTGTCGGTGTACCCGAGCGGCACGACCCGCTCCAGTGCGTCGAACCTGAACTTCACCCCGGGCCAGACGATCCCCAACCTGGTGGTCGTGCCGGTCGTGGACGGCAAGGTCAGCTTCTTCAACAACCAGGGCACGGTCGACCTGATCGCCGACATCACCGGCTACTTCTCGGACAGCGACGCGGGCGCCATGCACGCGAACTTCGGTCCGAAGCGCCTGATGGACACCCGTACGGGCACGGGCGTCCGCCAGGGCCCGGTCACCGGCGGCAGCGTCGTCACGCTGCCCGTGGCCGGCGTCGGGGGAGTCCCGGCCACCGGGATCAAGGCCGTGGTGCTGAACGTGACCGCGACCAACCCGACCGAGGCCAGCTACGTGTCGGTCTTCCCGAGCGGTACGACCCGCACGAGCGCCTCGAACCTGAACTTCACCGCGGGCCTCACGATCCCCAACCTGGTGGTCGTGCCCGTCGTGGACGGCAAGGTCAGCTTCTACAACAACTCCGGTTCCGTGGATCTCATCGCGGACATCACGGGGTACTTCCGCTAGCGAAGAAACGTCTTTGCGCAGGTGAGGGGCTCCGCACCGGAAGGTGCGGAGCCCCTCGCACATGTCGGGCGGGGAACGGACGAGGACGGGGCATGGGGAAGAACGACCACAGCACACCGGGCGTCTCCGACGAGGAGTGGGCCCGCTTCATGGAGCAGGCCGCCCAAGGGGCCGGGGACGCGCCGAAGGAGCCCTCCGCGCGGGCGCGCATGGTGACCGAGCGGCTGCGCGCCAGCCAGGGCCAGGAACCGCCGGGGTGGCGCACCGGCCCCGCGCGGCGCGAACGCCGCCGGCCGGGACGGCTCAAGGCCGTCGCGGCCGTCGTGGCCATCGCCGGGCTCGCGCTGATCGCCGTACGGCCCGAGCTGGTGATCGACCGCATCACGGGCAAGGCGCAGGCCCGCGAGGACGCCGCGAAGGCGGGCCCGCTGCCCGCGGAGTCCGTACGCCCGACCGCACCGCCGCCGTCCCTGCCGCCGGACCAGCCGACCCTGCGGGAACCCTTCCGCGGCTCCCCTGCCCTGCAGTGGGCGGACGGCGCCGCCGGCATCGAGCTGCCCGAGGCCACCGCCGTGAACGGTGTCAGCCGAGAGCTGGTCGCCCAGGGGCTGGAGCGGACGAAGCAGTTCCTGGTGCTGGCCAACCTCGACCCGGCGACGCTCCGCGGGGAGCGCCCCACCGCGGCACTGCAGATGATCGACCCCGGGCAGCGGCAGATGGTCGAGCTGCTGGAAGGCGCCCTGGCCCGTCCGGGCCGCGATGCGGACCCGCTTCAGGTGTTCACCCGTGCCGACCCCGCGCAGGTGCGCCTCGCCGGTGAGGTGGTGAAGGTGCGCGGCCGGATGACGGTCGAGCCCGGCGAGAGCCCGGGCCAGGTCGACATCATGACCGACTACACCTTCGTCTACCCCCTGGTGCAGGCGAAGAGCGGCGCCGAGGAGGTCAGCCGCACCGTCGTGCGCCGACAGATGGAGTTCACCTTCGCCGATCCCCGGAAATGGCGGGTCGAGGCGGGGATGATGCAGGTCGGGCCCTACCTGTACGACATCGCGAACTCGGAGTGCTTCGTCTACGACGGGTACCTGCATCCGATGTTCCGGGACGCGCCCGCCGACGGTCCCGAGCCGTCAGGGAAGCCCAGGGACCCGTACGACCGCAGCGAGGCCCTGCAACAGCCCGAGCAGGAGGGCTGCGGGACGGCCTCGCGGACCTGACGCCGCCGGGGAGAGGCCCCGCCGGGCGAAGGGCGCGGCGCGGTTTGACCACTCAGCGTGGCGGGGTATTCTCTTCGACCCGATTGGCCAGGTGCGTGTCTCGTATGGCAGACTACTCAAGTTGCTCGGCTGAGTGCCGATGCTGCGCGCCTCCCGCCGGGAGGACCGGAAGCGAGTCCCACAGTACTCGTCGTCCTTAATCTGCCTCTCGGGGCAGCAATGGGGACGGACGTACGGGAATCTTCTGGGAAGTGTCAGCACGGTGCCCACCAGGCACTCGGTGGGTGTTTCTCCCCCGAATCGCGGTCATGGGACCGCACCCCCTTGGACGAGGGAATTTCCGTATGGGAATTTTCTGTAGAGGGAGTGCGACACGCCCGACCGCGTGGGTCGGAGGAGAGGCAGCGGGACCCCGTCCCGCAGCCGACCGGGAGCCAGAGCGTTTCCACACAGAGACAGGACTACGGAGTAGCCATGGCGGGACAGAAGATCCGCATCCGGCTCAAGGCCTACGACCACGAGGTCATCGACTCCTCGGCGAAGAAGATCGTCGAGACGGTGACGCGCACTGGTGCGTCGGTCGCGGGCCCGGTGCCGCTGCCCACTGAGAAGAACGTGTACTGCGTCATCAAGTCGCCGCACAAGTACAAGGACTCGCGCGAGCACTTCGAGATGCGCACGCACAAGCGCCTGATCGACATCCTCGACCCGACGCCCAAGACCGTTGACTCGCTGATGCGCCTGGACCTTCCGGCCGGCGTTGACATCGAGATCAAGCTCTGAGAGGCGTCGAGAAGATGGCAAAGCAGATCAAGGGCGTCCTGGGCGAGAAGCTCGGCATGACCCAGGTCTGGGACGAGAACAACCGTGTCGTCCCGGTGACCGTCGTCAAGGCCGGGCCCTGCGTCGTTACCCAGGTCCGTACGAACGACATCGACGGCTACGAGTCGGTCCAGATCGCCTTCGGCGAGATCGACCCGCGCAAGGTGAACAAGCCCCTCAAGGGCCACTTCGCCAAGGCCGACGTGACCCCCCGCCGCCACCTGGTGGAGCTCCGCACCTCCGACGCCAGCGAGTACACGCTCGGCCAGGAGATCACTGCTGAGGTGTTCGAGTCCGGCGTCAAGGTTGACGTCACGGGCAACAGCAAGGGCAAGGGCTTCGCCGGTGTCATGAAGCGGCACAACTTCCGGGGCCTCGGCGCCGGTCACGGTGTGCAGCGCAAGCACCGCTCCCCCGGTTCGATCGGTGGCTGTGCCACCCCTGGGCGTGTCTTCAAGGGCATGCGCATGGCCGGTCGCATGGGTAACGAGCGCGTCACCACCCAGAACCTGACCATCCACGCGGTAGACGCGGAGAAGGGTCTGCTCCTCATCAAGGGCGCAGTCCCCGGTCCGAACGGCGGCCTCGTCCTGGTCCGTACCGCGGCCAAGGGGGCTTGAGGTTAATGAGCACCATTGACATCCTTTCGCCGGCAGGCGACAAGGCCGGTACCGTCGAGCTCCCCGCGGAGATCTTCGACGCGAAGACCAGCGTTCCGCTGATCCACCAGGTCGTCGTCGCCCAGCTGGCTGCTGCCCGTCAGGGCACGCACAAGACCAAGACCCGTGGCGAAGTCCGTGGTGGTGGCCGCAAGCCGTACCGCCAGAAGGGCACCGGCCGCGCCCGTCAGGGTTCGACCCGCGCTCCGCAGTTCGCCGGCGGTGGCGTCGTCCACGGCCCGCAGCCGCGTGACTACTCGCAGCGGACCCCCAAGAAGATGAAGGTCGCCGCCCTCCGCGGTGCCCTCTCGGACCGTGCGCGTCACTCCCGCATCCACGTCGTCACCGGCGTGGTCGAGGGTGCCGTCTCCACGAAGGCCGCCAAGACGCTGTTCGGCAAGATCTCGGAGCGCAAGAACCTGCTCCTGGTCGTCGAGCGTGCCGACGAGGCCGCGTGGCTGTCCGCCCGCAACCTGCCCCAGGTTCACATCCTGGAGCCGGGCCAGCTGAACACGTACGACGTGATCGTCTCTGACGACGTGGTCTTCACCCAGGCCGCGCTCGAGTCCTTCGTGTCTGGCCCCAAGGCCGATGAGACCGAAGGGAGCGACGCCTGATGTCTGAGGCGACCGTTACCAGCAAGACCTTCACCGACCCGCGCGACCTGCTGATCAAGCCGGTCGTCTCGGAGAAGAGCTACGCGCTGCTGGACGAGAACAAGTACACGTTCATCGTCGCGCCCGGCGCCAACAAGACCCAGATCAAGCAGGCCGTCGAGGCGGTCTTCTCGGTCAAGGTCACCGGGGTCAACACGATCAACCGTCAGGGTAAGCGCAAGCGCACCAAGACCGGTTTCGGCAAGCGCGCCAACACCAAGCGCGCCATCGTGACCCTTGCCGAGGGCAACCGTATCGACATCTTCGGCGGCCAGGCCTCCTAACGGAGGTCTAGTCGTCCGGAATCGGACGAGGACTGAGAAATGGGTATCCGCAAGTACAAGCCGACGACCCCGGGCCGTCGTGGCTCCAGCGTCGCCGACTTTGTCGAGATCACGCGGTCCACGCCGGAGAAGTCGCTGGTCCGCCCCCTGCACAGCAAGGGCGGCCGTAACAACACCGGTCGTGTGACCGTTCGCCACCAGGGTGGTGGACACAAGCGCGCCTACCGCGTGATCGACTTCCGTCGTCACGACAAGGACGGCGTGCCGGCCAAGGTCGCGCACATCGAGTACGACCCCAACCGCACCGCGCGCATCGCGCTGCTGCACTACGCCGACGGCGAGAAGCGCTACATCATCGCGCCGCGCGGCCTGCAGCAGGGTGACCGGATCGAGAACGGCCCCACGGCCGACATCAAGCCGGGCAACAACCTCGCGCTCCGCAACATCCCGGTCGGTACCACGATCCACGCGATCGAGCTCCGCCCCGGTGGCGGCGCCAAGTTCGCGCGTTCCGCTGGTGCCTCCGTGCAGCTGCTGGCGAAGGAGGGCGTGATGGCCCACCTTCGTATGCCGTCCGGTGAGATCCGTCTCGTCGACGCGCGCTGCCGCGCCACGGTCGGCGAGGTCGGCAACGCCGAGCAGTCGAACATCAACTGGGGCAAGGCCGGCCGCATGCGCTGGAAGGGCGTTCGCCCCTCCGTCCGCGGTGTCGCGATGAACCCGGTTGACCACCCGCACGGTGGTGGTGAGGGCAAGACCAGTGGTGGCCGCCACCCGGTCTCCCCGTGGGGTCAGAAGGAGGGTCGTACTCGTTCGCCGAAGAAGGCTTCGAACAAGTACATCGTCCGCCGCCGCAAGACGAACAAGAAGCGCTAGGAGCGGGTTTAGATGCCGCGCAGTCTCAAGAAGGGGCCCTTCGTCGACGACCACCTCGTAAAGAAGGTGGACGCCCAGAACGAAGCCGGCACCAAGAACGTCATCAAGACCTGGTCCCGTCGCTCGATGATCATCCCCAGCATGCTGGGTCACACCATCGCGGTGCACAACGGCAAGACCCACGTCCCGGTGTTCGTCACCGAGTCGATGGTCGGCCACAAGCTCGGCGAGTTCTCGCCGACTCGCACCTTCCGCGGCCACGTCAAGGACGACCGGAAGTCGAAGCGCCGCTAAAGGCGGGGTGGTTACGACTATGACTTACACCGAAGGGACAACCATGGAAGCCAGGGCCCAGGCGCGGTACATCCGCGTCACGCCCATGAAGGCCCGCCGCGTGGTGGACCTTATCCGTGGCATGGATGCCACGGAGGCTCAGGCGGTCCTGCGTTTCGCCCCGCAGGCCGCGAGCGTGCCGGTCGGCAAGGTGCTGGACAGCGCCATCGCCAACGCCGCACACAACTACAACCACCCGGACGCCTCCACGCTGGTCATCAGCGAGGCGTACGTGGACGAGGGCCCGACCCTGAAGCGGTTCCGTCCGCGTGCCCAGGGCCGTGCCTACCGGATCCGCAAGCGGACCAGCCACATCACCGTGGTCGTCAGCAGCAAGGAAGGTTCCCGGTAATGGGCCAGAAGGTAAACCCGCACGGGTTCCGGCTCGGCATCACCACGGACTTCAAGTCCCGTTGGTACGCCGACAAGCTGTACAAGGACTACGTCAAGGAAGACGTCGCCATCCGTCGGATGATGACGTCCGGCATGGAGCGCGCCGGCATCTCGAAGGTTGAGATCGAGCGCACCCGTGACCGCGTGCGTGTGGACATCCACACCGCTCGTCCGGGCATCGTCATCGGCCGCCGTGGCGCCGAGGCCGACCGCATCCGCGGCGACCTCGAGAAGCTCACGGGCAAGCAGGTCCAGCTGAACATCCTCGAGGTCAAGAACCCCGAGCTCGACGCTCAGCTGGTTGCCCAGGCCGTTGCCGAGCAGCTCTCCTCCCGCGTCTCCTTCCGTCGTGCCATGCGCAAGAGCATGCAGGGCACGATGAAGGCCGGCGCCAAGGGCATCAAGATCCAGTGCGGCGGCCGTCTCGGCGGCGCCGAGATGTCCCGCTCCGAGTTCTACCGCGAGGGTCGTGTGCCGCTGCACACGCTGCGCGCGAACGTGGACTACGGCTTCTTCGAGGCCAAGACCACCTTCGGCCGTATCGGCGTGAAGGTCTGGATCTACAAGGGCGACGTCAAGAACATCGCCGAGGTTCGCGCCGAGAACGCTGCGGCCCGTGCGGGTAACCGCCCGGCCCGTGGTGCCGGCGCTGGCGACCGTCCCGCCGGCCGTGGTGGCCGTGGTGGCGAGCGCGGCGGCCGTGGTGGCCGCAAGCCGCAGCAGGCTGCTGGTGCCGAGGCCCCCAAGGCCGACGCCCCCGCCGCCGCTCCGGCTGAGAGCACCGGAACGGAGGCCTGACCGACATGCTGATCCCTCGTAGGGTCAAGCACCGCAAGCAGCACCACCCGAAGCGCCGCGGTATGGCCAAGGGCGGTACTGAGGTCTCGTTCGGCGAGTACGGCATCCAGGCGCTGACCCCGGCGTACGTGACGAACCGCCAGATCGAGGCGGCTCGTATCGCGATGACCCGCCACATCAAGCGTGGCGGCAAGGTCTGGATCAACATCTACCCGGACCGCCCGCTCACGAAGAAGCCCGCCGAGACCCGCATGGGTTCCGGTAAGGGTTCTCCCGAGTGGTGGATCGCCAACGTGCACCCGGGTCGGGTCATGTTCGAGCTGTCCTACCCGAACGAGAAGATTGCTCGTGAGGCGCTCACCCGCGCTGCTCACAAGCTTCCGATGAAGTGCCGGATTGTTCGGCGCGAGGCAGGTGAGTCGTGATGGCGACGGGAACCAAGGCGTCCGAGCTGCGTGAGCTCGGCAACGAGGAGCTCGTTGGCAAGCTGCGCGAGGCCAAGGAGGAGCTGTTCAAGCTCCGCTTCCAGGCGGCCACGGGTCAGCTGGAGAACAACGGCCGGCTCAAGTCCGTCCGTAAGGACATCGCTCGCATCTACACCCTGATGCACGAGCGTGAGCTCGGTATCGAGACGGTGGAGAGCGCCTGATGAGCGAGAAGAACGTGACTGAGACGAACGAGCGCGGTTTCCGCAAGACCCGTGAGGGTCTCGTCGTCAGCGACAAGATGGACAAGACCGTCGTCGTCGCCGTCGAGGACCGCGTCAAGCACGCCCTGTACGGCAAGGTCATCCGCCGTACGAACAAGCTCAAGGCGCACGACGAGCAGAACGCTGCCGGCGTCGGCGACCGCGTCCTCATCATGGAGACGCGTCCGCTGTCGGCGAGCAAGCGCTGGCGCATCGTCGAGATCCTCGAGAAGGCCAAGTAAGCACCTGAGGGGTTTCCCTTAGGTTCGTTCCGCCAGGCTCGGTGGGGGCTCCGCTTCCAGAGTGAAGCCCCCGCCGGGAACCGGCAGACAAACAGGAGATAGACGTGATCCAGCAGGAGTCGCGACTGCGTGTCGCCGACAACACTGGTGCCAAGGAGATCCTTTGCATCCGTGTTCTCGGTGGCTCCGGTCGCCGCTACGCGGGCATCGGTGACGTCATCGTCGCCACCGTCAAGGACGCGATCCCCGGTGGCAACGTGAAGAAGGGTGACGTCGTCAAGGCGGTCATCGTTCGCACCGTCAAGGAGCGCCGCCGCCAGGACGGCTCGTACATCCGCTTCGACGAGAACGCCGCCGTCATTCTGAAGAACGACGGCGACCCTCGCGGCACCCGTATCTTCGGCCCCGTCGGCCGTGAGCTGCGCGAGAAGAAGTTCATGAAGATCATCTCGCTCGCGCCGGAGGTGCTGTAAGCATGAAGATCAAGAAGGGCGACCTGGTCCAGGTCATCACCGGTAAGGACAAGGGCAAGCAGGGCAAGGTCATCGTCGCCTTCCCCGCCGAGAACCGCGTCCTGGTCGAGGGTGTCAACCGGGTCAAGAAGCACACCAAGGCTGGCCAGAACCAGGCCGGTGGCATCGTGATCACCGAGGCCCCGGTCCACG
This sequence comes from Streptomyces sp. NPDC060232, assembly GCF_042726555.1. Taxonomy (NCBI): domain Bacteria; kingdom Bacillati; phylum Actinomycetota; class Actinomycetes; order Kitasatosporales; family Streptomycetaceae; genus Streptomyces; species Streptomyces sp. NPDC060232. The sequence goes on from NZ_JBHXAG010000003.1 coordinate 220,986, forward strand.
TGTCCAACGTCCAGCTGGTCGTGGAGAAGGACGGCAAGAAGGTCGTCACCCGCGTCGGTTACCGCTTCGACGACGAGGGCAACAAGATCCGCGTTGCCAAGCGCACGGGTGAGGACATCTGATGGCTACCACTCCGCGTCTGAAGACGAAGTACCGCGAGGAGATCGCGGGCAAGCTGCGTGAGGAGTTCTCCTACGAGAACGTCATGCAGATCCCCGGCCTCGTCAAGATCGTCGTGAACATGGGCGTCGGCGACGCCGCCCGTGACTCGAAGCTGATCGACGGTGCCATCCGCGACCTGACGACGATCACCGGTCAGAAGCCGGCCGTCACCAAGGCCCGCAAGTCCATCGCGCAGTTCAAGCTGCGCGAGGGTCAGCCGATCGGCTGCCACGTCACCCTCCGCGGTGACCGTATGTGGGAGTTCCTGGACCGTACGCTGTCGCTCGCGCTGCCGCGTATCCGTGACTTCCGTGGTCTGTCGCCGAAGCAGTTCGACGGCCGTGGCAACTACACCTTCGGTCTCACGGAGCAGGTCATGTTCCACGAGATCGACCAGGACAAGATCGACCGTACCCGGGGTATGGACATCACCGTGGTCACCACGGCGACCAACGACGCTGAGGGCCGCGCGCTCCTTCGTCACCTCGGCTTCCCCTTCAAGGAGGCGTAAGCGAGATGGCGAAGAAGGCTCTCATCGCGAAGGCTGCCCGTAAGCCCAAGTTCGGTGTGCGTGCGTACACCCGCTGCCAGCGCTGCGGTCGCCCCCACTCCGTGTACCGCAAGTTCGGCCTGTGCCGCGTGTGCCTCCGTGAGATGGCTCACCGTGGCGAGCTGCCGGGCGTGACCAAGAGCTCCTGGTAATCCCCACGCCCTTTGGGTGTTGAGGTTTTCCAGACGCTCTCGGTAAGCATCAGGTCGGCGGACCGCCCTGCCCGCATGCCGTAGGCTTGTGGGGTTGGGCGTCCGCCGCCCTATCGACTTACTACGCCGTAGGTCCCCGTGCCGCACCCGTCCCGCCACTGAGTGGGGAGAGGGATGGCGCATACAGGAAACCCCGGCGAGAGAGGCCGAAGGCCACTTCATGACCATGACTGACCCCATCGCAGACATGCTCACGCGTCTGCGTAACGCTAACTCGGCGTACCACGACACCGTCGTGATGCCGCACAGCAAGATCAAGTCGCACATCGCGGAGATCCTCAAGCAGGAGGGTTTCATCACCGGCTGGAAGGTCGAGGACGCCGAGGTCGGCAAGAACCTCGTCCTCGAGCTGAAGTTCGGGCCGAACCGTGAGCGCTCCATCGCGGGCATCAAGCGGATCTCGAAGCCCGGTCTGCGCGTGTACGCGAAGTCCACCAACCTGCCGAAGGTCCTCGGCGGCCTGGGCGTGGCGATCATCTCCACGTCCCACGGTCTCCTGACCGGCCAGCAGGCAGGCAAGAAGGGCGTAGGTGGGGAAGTCCTCGCCTACGTCTGGTAGTCGGGAACGGAGGAAAAGCAATGTCGCGAATCGGCAAGCTCCCCATCCAGGTTCCCGCCGGTGTGGACGTCACCATCGATGGCCAGACGGTCAACGTGAAGGGCCCCAAGGGTTCCCTCGCGCACACCGTTAAGGCGCCCATCGCAGTTGTCAAGGACGAGGACGGCGTTCTGAACGTCACCCGTCCGAACGACGAGCGTCAGAACAAGGCCCTGCACGGCCTGTCCCGCACGCTGGTGGCGAACATGATCACCGGTGTGACCACGGGATACGTCAAGGCTCTCGAGATCAGCGGTGTCGGTTACCGCGTGGCCGCGAAGGGCTCCAACCTGGAGTTCCAGCTCGGCTACAGCCACCCGATCCTGGTGGAGGCGCCCGAGGGCATCTCCTTCAAGGTCGAGTCGCCGACCAAGTTCTCGGTCGAGGGCATCGACAAGCAGAAGGTCGGCGAGGTCGCCGCCAACATCCGCAAGCTGCGGAAGCCCGACCCGTACAAGGCCAAGGGTGTCAAGTACGCCGGCGAGGTCATCCGCCGCAAGGTCGGAAAGGCTGGTAAGTAGCCATGGCATACGGTGTGAAGATCGCCAAGGGCGACGCGTACAAGCGCGCTGCCAAGGCTCGCCGCCACATCCGCATCCGCAAGAACGTCTCGGGTACGGCGGAGCGTCCGCGCCTCGTCGTGACGCGTTCCAACCGCAACATCGTTGCTCAGGTCATCGACGACCTCCAGGGCCACACCCTGGCGTCGGCGTCGACCCTGGACGCTTCGATCCGCGGTGGCGAAGGCGACAAGAGCTCCCAGGCCCAGGCCGTCGGCGCGCTCGTCGCCGAGCGTGCCAAGGCCGCGGGTGTCGAGACCGTCGTCTTTGACCGCGGTGGCAACCGATACGCCGGGCGCATTGCCGCTCTGGCTGACGCCGCCCGCGAAGCCGGGCTGAAGTTCTAAGCCCCGGTTCCGGGACTCACGGACGTAACAGAGAGAGGTAATCCAATGGCTGGACCCCAGCGCCGCGGAAGCGGTGCCGGTGGCGGCGAGCGGCGGGACCGGAAGGGTCGCGACGGTGGCGCTGCCGCCGAGAAGACCGCTTACGTTGAGCGCGTTGTCGCGATCAACCGCGTCGCCAAGGTTGTCAAGGGTGGTCGCCGCTTCAGCTTCACCGCGCTGGTCGTGGTGGGCGACGGTGACGGCACCGTAGGTGTCGGTTACGGCAAGGCCAAGGAAGTTCCCGCGGCCATCGCCAAGGGCGTCGAGGAAGCCAAGAAGAACTTCTTCAAGGTTCCCCGTATCCAGGGCACCATCCCGCACCCGATCCAGGGCGAGAAGGCGGCCGGCGTTGTCCTGCTGAAGCCTGCTTCCCCCGGTACCGGTGTTATCGCCGGTGGCCCGGTGCGCGCCGTTCTGGAGTGCGCCGGCGTTCACGACATCCTGTCGAAGTCCCTGGGCTCCGACAACGCGATCAACATCGTGCACGCGACCGTGGCGGCCCTCAAGGGCCTGCAGCGTCCCGAGGAGATCGCGGCTCGCCGTGGTCTGCCCCTCGAGGACGTCGCCCCCGCGGCTCTGCTTCGTGCGCGTGCTGGGGCGGGTGCGTAATGGCTCGCCTCAAGATCACGCAGACGAAGTCGTACATCGGCAGCAAGCAGAACCACCGCGACACGCTGCGTTCGCTCGGGCTCAAGCGCCTGAACGACGTCGTCGTCAAGGAGGACCGCCCCGAGTTCCGCGGAATGGTGCACACCGTCCGCCACCTCGTGACGGTTGAGGAGGTTGACTAATCATGGCTGAGAACAGCCCGCTGAAGGCCCACAACCTCCGTCCCGCCCCCGGCGCCAAGACCGCGAAGACCCGTGTGGGTCGCGGTGAGGCGTCGAAGGGTAAGACGGCCGGTCGTGGTACGAAGGGCCAGAAGGCCCGCTACCAGATCCCGCAGCGCTTCGAGGGTGGGCAGATGCCCCTCCACATGCGCCTGCCGAAGCTCAAGGGCTTCAAGAACCCGTTCCGCACCGAGTTCCAGGTCGTCAACCTGGACAAGCTCGGCGCTCTCTACCCCGAGGGTGGAGAAGTCACGGTGGCCGACCTGGTCGCCAAGGGCGCGGTTCGCAAGAACAGCCTCGTCAAGGTCCTGGGCCAGGGCGAGCTCTCCGTGGCGCTGCAGGTTTCGGTTGACGCCGTTTCCGCCTCCGCCAAGGAGAAGATCACCGCTGCCGGCGGTACCGTCACCGAGCTCGTCTAAGACGATTTCAGTGGCTGAATAGCTCAAAACCCGACCGGGGATGCCTCACATATGGGGCATCCCCGGTTGGTCGTTCCACGGGGGGCACACTCGCCGGTAAGGTGGCGTGCACCATTGCTTTGTCGTATTCGTCGATCCCTCAGACCGTCACCTCTGACGCAGTAGCGCGGGGGTCGCAGGAGGCACCGTGCTCACCGCGTTCGCCCGGGCGTTCAAGACGCCCGACCTGCGCAAGAAGCTGCTCTTCACGCTCGGCATCATCGTGCTGTTCCGGCTCGGGTCCCATGTCCCCGTCCCCGGCGTGAGCTACAAGAACGTACAGATCTGCGTGGAACAGGCCGGAAGCAGCAATGGTCTGTTCGGCCTCGTCAACATGTTCAGCGGCGGCGCGCTGCTGCAGATCACGATCTTTGCGCTCGGCATCATGCCGTACATCACGGCGAGCATCATCCTGCAGCTGCTGACCGTGGTCATCCCGAAGCTGGAGACCCTCAAGAAAGAGGGCCAGTCCGGCACGGCGAAGATCACTCAGTACACGCGCTATCTGACGGTCGCGCTCGCGATCCTCCAGGGCACCGGCCTCGTCGCCACCGCCCGTACCGGCGCCCTGTTCCAGGGCTGCCAGGTCGCCAGCCAGATCGTTCCCGACCGGTCGATCTTCACCACGGTCGTCATGGTGGTCACCATGACCGCCGGTACCTGCGTCGTGATGTGGCTCGGTGAGCTCATCACCGACCGCGGCATCGGCAACGGCATGTCGATCCTCATGTTCATCTCGATCGCCGCCGGCTTCATCGGCGCCCTCTGGCAGATCAAGCTCCAGGGCAAGATCGCGGACGGCTGGGTCGAGTTCGGCGTGGTCATGCTGGTCGGCCTCGCGATGGTCGGCCTGGTGGTCTTCGTCGAGCAGGCGCAGCGCCGGATCCCGGTCCAGTACGCGAAGCGCATGATCGGCCGCCGCGCCTACGGCGGTACCTCCACCTACATCCCGCTCAAGGTGAACCAGGCGGGCATCATCCCCGTCATCTTCGCCTCGTCGCTGCTCTACATCCCGGCGCTGGTCGTGCAGTTCAGCGGGTCCACCGCGGGCTGGGCCACCTGGATCCAGAAGCACTTCGTCAAGGGCGACCACCCGTACTACATCGCGGTCTACTTCCTCCTGATCGTCTTCTTCGCGTTCTTCTACGTGGCGATCTCGTTCAACCCCGAGGAAGTTGCAGACAACATGAAGAAGTATGGTGGGTTCATCCCGGGTATCCGCGCCGGTCGACCCACCGCCGAGTACCTGAGCTACGTGCTCAACCGGATCACCTGGCCGGGGTCGCTGTACCTGGGTCTCATCGCTCTTGTGCCGACGATGGCGTTGGCCGGCTTCGGAGCGAACCAGAACTTCCCGTTCGGCGGGACGAGCATCCTGATCATCGTGGGTGTGGGTCTGGAAACCGTGAAGCAGATCGAGAGCCAGCTCCAGCAGCGTAATTACGAAGGGTTCCTCCGCTGATGCGAATCGTCCTCGTCGGACCGCCCGGTGCGGGCAAGGGAACGCAGGCCGCGTTCCTTGCCAAGAACCTGTCGATCCCGCACATCTCCACGGGCGACCTGTTCCGGGCCAACATCAGCCAGGGCACCGAGCTGGGCAAGCAGGCGAAGGCGTTCATGGACGCCGGCGACCTGGTCCCCGACGAGGTGACCATCGGCATGGCGAAGGACCGGATGGAGCAGCCCGACGCCGTGGGCGGCTTCCTGCTCGACGGCTTCCCGCGCAACGTCTCCCAGGCCGAGGCGCTCGACGTGATGCTCCAGGCCGAGGGCATGAAGCTCGACGCCGTCCTCGACCTGGAGGTCGAGGAGGACGAGGTCGTCAAGCGCATCGCCGGCCGCCGGATCTGCCGCAACGACTCCGCCCACGTCTTCCACGTGACGTACGCCCCGCCGAAGGCCGAGGGTGTCTGCGACACCTGCGGCGGCGAGCTGTACCAGCGCGGTGACGACTCGGAGGCGACGGTCCGCAACCGGCTTGAGGTCTACCACACGCAGACCGAGCCGATCATCGACTACTACAAGGCCCAGGGCCTGCTGGTGACGATCCCGGCCCTCGGTGAGGTGTCGGACGTCACCAAGCGCGCCATGGACGCTCTCAAGAAGTAGTCATCCCCTTGCTGTGCAGGTACGGCCGCGGTGTCCCCTCGGGGCACCGCGGCCGTCTGCATGACGCGCCGTGGCACGACATCAGCCAATAATTGAGCAACCACAGCGGACAGCGACCACGTCCGCGCGAGCGGCGGCGGTTTAGCCGCAAAAAACGGAAGGCACGCCCACATGGTGCAGATCAAGACCCCCGAGCAGATCGCGAAGATGCGCGAGGCGGGGCTGGTCGTCGCCGCGATCCATGCGGCGACCCGTGAGGCGGCCGTACCGGGCGCCACGACGCGGGATCTGGACATGGTGGCCCGCAAGGTCATCGCGGACGCCGGGGCGAAGTCGAACTTCCTCGGCTACGGCGGCTTCCCCGCGACGATCTGCACCTCGGTCAACGAGGTCGTCGTCCACGGCATCCCGGACGACAAGACCGTCCTCAAGGACGGCGACATCATTTCCATCGACGCCGGCGCGATCGTGGACGGCTGGCACGGCGACGCGGCGTACACCGCCTTCGTCGGCACCGGTCACGCGCCCGAGCTGGTGGAGCTCTCCCGGGTGACGGAGGAGTCGATGTGGGCCGGCATCGCCGCGATGAAGCTGGGCAACCGCCTCGTGGACATCTCCAAGGCGATCGAGACGTACATCAAGCGCCAGCCCCGCCCCTCCACCGGTGAGCACAGCCTCGGCAGGTTCGGGATCATCGAGGACTACGGCGGCCACGGCATCGGGTCCGAGATGCACATGGACCCCCACCTGCTGAACTACGTCTCGCGCAAGCGGGGCAAGGGGATCAAGCTCGTTCCGGGCGTCTGCCTGGCGATCGAGCCGATGGTCTCCCTGGGTACCGCCCAGACGGAGGTCCTTTCGGACGACTGGACGGTCATCACGACGGACGGCACCTGGTCCTCGCACTGGGAGCACTCCATCGCGCTGACGGAGGCCGGTCCGATCGTCCTGACCAGCCCGGACTGCGGCAAGGCGAAGCTGGCGGAGTACGGGGTCAGCACGGCCCCGGACCCCCTCGGTTAATGATCTAGACTCTGGGGCAAACTTTCCGGATTCGTCTTTCTGGGTGCCCTGACGTAGACTGACTCGTCGGCTCTCGTGCACTTCCATGTCTCCATGGCGCACGGGGCCGATCAAGGTAGCCGATTCGAAAGGCGAAGCGTGGCCAAGAAGCAAGGTGCCATCGAAATCGAGGGCACCGTGATCGAGTCCCTCCCGAACGCCATGTTCAAGGTGGAACTCCAGAACGGTCACAAGGTCCTCGCGCACATCAGCGGGAAGATGCGCATGCACTACATCCGCATCCTGCCTGATGACCGGGTCGTGGTGGAGCTCTCTCCCTACGACCTGACGCGTGGCCGGATCGTCTACCGATACAAGTAGATCTTGCTCTCACTCCTGCCTGGGCGTCCGTCCCGGTGCGGGTGGTGGCACTGACCCGGAGAACCTCACCAACATGAAGGTCAAGCCGAGCGTCAAGAAGATCTGCGACAAGTGCAAGGTGATCCGCCGTCACGGCCGGGTCATGGTCATCTGCGACAACCTGCGCCACAAGCAGCGCCAGGGCTGACGCACGCCGACCGACCTGCCTTAACGCAGTTCTTCGCGCGACGTAAGAAAACGTACATACGCAGAACCCGCCCAGCCCCGCCAAGGGCCGGCGGCACCTCCGGCGGGGGCCGGGGACCCGGACGTACCATCACCCGACACGGGTGGTCGGCGGTCGGGATCGGTTCTGTGGAAGACCCCCGAACACACAGGAGCCATTGAATGGCACGCGTTTCCGGTGTCGACATCCCGCGCGAAAAGCGTGTGGAGATCGCACTCACCTACGTCTTCGGTATCGGGCGCACCCGGTCCAAGGAGATCCTCGCCTCCACCGGCGTGAACCCGAACACCCGCGTTCGTGACCTGGCCGAAGAGGACCTCGTCAAGATCCGCGAGTACGTGGACGCCAACCTCCGTACCGAGGGTGACCTCCGCCGCGAGATCCAGGGCGACATCCGTCGCAAGATCGAGATCCAGTGCTACCAGGGCATCCGCCACCGTCGCGGCCTCCCGGTGCACGGTCAGCGCACCAGCACGAACGCGCGTACCCGCAAGGGCCCGCGTCGCGCGATCGCCGGTAAGAAGAAGCCGGGCAAGAAGTAGTCCTGTTCAGCGGTCTTGCGCTGTAGGACCGACCACCTCCCGTAGGAGATTTAGATGCCCCCCAAGGGTCGTCAGGGCGCTGCCAAGAAGGTGCGCCGCAAGGAAAAGAAGAACGTCGCTCACGGGCACGCCCACATCAAGAGCACGTTCAACAACACCATCGTTTCGATCACGGACCCGTCCGGCAACGTGATCTCCTGGGCCTCCGCCGGCCACGTCGGCTTCAAGGGCTCGCGCAAGTCCACCCCCTTCGCCGCGCAGATGGCCGCCGAGTCGGCCGCCCGCCGCGCGCAGGAGCACGGCATGCGCAAGGTCGACGTCTTCGTCAAGGGTCCCGGCTCCGGCCGTGAGACCGCGATCCGCTCCCTCCAGGCCACCGGCCTCGAGGTCGGCTCGATCCAGGACGTCACCCCCACCCCGCACAACGGCTGCCGCCCGCCGAAGCGCCGCCGCGTCTGATCCGGGGCGGCGCTCGACCCCGCTTCCGCGGGGATGATCCGCGCCGCCGCGTCTGTGCAGTGGACGCACCTGTGCGTTCTTGAGTGTCCGGGCGGTACGACCCCTTCGGGGGACGTGCCGCCCGTACCCTTGCAGTAGCCGTACCCGGGTAGCCCCGGTACGGCCCCCGTCGGGCGTCAAATAGTGGGCGTCCACGAATGAAGGAACACAGACATGCTTATCGCTCAGCGTCCGTCGCTGACCGAAGAGGTCGTAGACGAGTACCGCTCGCGCTTCGTGATCGAGCCGCTGGAGCCGGGCTTCGGTTACACCCTCGGCAACTCCCTGCGCCGTACCCTCCTGTCGTCCATCCCGGGTGCCGCTGTCACCAGCATCCGCGTGGACGGCGTCCTGCACGAGTTCACCACCGTGCCGGGCGTCAAGGAAGACGTCACGGACATCATCCTCAACATCAAGCAGCTGGTCGTCTCCTCGGAGCACGACGAGCCGGTCGTGATGTACCTGCGCAAGCAGGGTCCCGGCCTGGTCACCGCTGCCGACATCGCGCCCCCGGCCGGTGTCGAGGTGCACAACCCGGACCTCGTCCTCGCCACGCTCAACGGCAAGGGCAAGCTGGAGATGGAGCTGACCGTCGAGCGCGGTCGCGGCTACGTCTCCGCCGTCCAGAACAAGCAGCTGGGCCAGGAGATCGGCCGCATCCCGGTCGACTCCATCTACAGCCCGGTCCTCAAGGTCACCTACAAGGTCGAGGCGACCCGAGTCGAGCAGCGCACCGACTTCGACAAGCTGATCGTCGACGTCGAGACCAAGCAGGCCATGCGCCCGCGCGACGCCATGGCGTCCGCCGGCAAGACCCTGGTCGAGCTGTTCGGTCTGGCCCGCGAGCTCAACATCGACGCCGAGGGCATCGACATGGGCCCGTCCCCGACGGACGCCGCCCTGGCCGCCGACCTGGCGCTGCCGATCGAAGAGCTGGAGCTCACCGTTCGGTCGTACAACTGCCTCAAGCGCGAGGGCATCCACTCCGTGGGTGAGCTCGTCGCCCGCTCCGAGGCCGACCTGCTCGACATCCGCAACTTCGGTGCGAAGTCGATCGACGAGGTCAAGGCGAAGCTGGCCGGCATGGGCCTGGCCCTCAAGGACAGCCCGCCCGGATTCGACCCGACCGCCGCCGCCGACGCCTTCGGCGCCGACGACGACGCGGACGCCGGCTTCGTCGAGACCGAGCAGTACTGAGAAAGCTTGCGGGGGGCTCACGCCCCCCGCACCCCCTCTCGCGACCGCCTGAGGGAACTGACACCGGTACCTGACACGGCCGGTGCAGATATGAAGGAGTAACAATGCCGCGTCCCGCAAAGGGTGCCCGCCTGGGCGGCTCCGCCGCACACGAGAAGCACCTGCTCGCGAACCTCGCGAAGGCGCTCTTCGAGCACGGCCGCATCACCACCACCGAGGCCAAGGCCCGCCGCCTGCGTCCCTACGCCGAGCGTCTGGTCACCAAGGCCAAGAAGGGCGACATCCACAACCGTCGCCTGGTGCTGCAGACGATCACGGACAAGAGCATCGTGCACACGCTGTTCACCGAGATCGCCCCGCGCTACGAGAACCGCCCCGGTGGTTACACGCGCATCACCAAGATCGGCAACCGTCGTGGCGACAACGCCCCGATGGCCGTGATCGAGCTGGTCGAGGCCCTTACGGTCGCCCAGCAGGCCACCGGTGAGGCCGAGGCCGCCACGAAGCGCGCGGTCAAGGAGGCGGAGGCCAAGGCCGACGCCACCGAGACCGAGGCCGTCGAGGAGACCAAGGAGGCCTGATCCCGCTACGGGATCGAGCTTGCTTGACCGGCTCTGAACGGGCCCGCCCCTTCCCGGGGCGGGCCCGTTCTGCATATGGGTGATTCTGAGAGGATCGGTCACGTGAGTGACGAGGTGGAGCCCGGGCACGTCCGGGTACGGCTGGACCTGAGCTACGACGGCAAGGACTTCTCCGGCTGGGCGAAGCAGCGCACGCTGCGGACCGTCCAGGGTGAGCTGGAGAGCGCCCTGCAGACCGTGATGCGGCTGAAGGAGCCGGTCGAGCTGACCGTGGCCGGGCGTACGGACGCGGGCGTCCACGCCCGCGGGCAGGTCGCGCAGTTCGACCTCGCCGAGGAGGTCTGGGCCGAGCACGGCGCCGTGCTGCTGCGCCGCCTCGCCGGCCGCCTCCCGCACGACGTACGGGTGTGGAAGGTCGCCGAGGCCCCCGAGGGCTTCAACGCGCGCTTCTCCGCCATCTGGCGCCGCTACGCCTACCGCGTCGGCGACCACCAGGGCGGCGTGGACCCGCTGCGCCGCGGCCATGTGCTCTGGCACCAGTGGCCCCTCGACGTGGACGCCATGAACGAGGCGGCCACCGCGCTGCTGGGCGAGCACGACTTCGCCGCCTACTGCAAGAGGCGCGAGGGCGCCACGACCATCCGCACGCTCCAGCAGCTCAGCTGGGAGAGAGCCGAGGACGGCATCGTCACCGCGACGGTCCGCGCCGACGCCTTCTGCCACAACATGGTCCGCTCCCTCGTGGGCGCCCTGCTGCACGTCGGCGACGGCCACCGGCCCGTCGACTGGCCCGGCAAGGTGCTGGCGGCCGGCGTACGGGACTCCTCGGTGCACGTGGTCAAGCCGCACGGGCTGACCCTGGAGGAGGTCGGCTACCCGGCCGACGAGCTGCTGGCCGCGCGCAGCCGGGAAGCCCGCAACATGCGGACCCTGCCGGGCGCCGGCTGCTGCTGAGCCGCCGCCAAATCGTTTGGGCGTATCGCGCGCCGACCTGGACAATGCCCGGCATGGGACATCTCGAAGCCAGCCATCTGGAGTACTACCTTCCCGACGGGCGGGTACTGCTCCCCGACGTCTCCTTCCGCGTGGGGGAGGGGGCGGTGGCCGCCCTGGTCGGGGCGAACGGCGCCGGCAAGACCACCCTGCTGAAGCTGATCTCCGGGGAGCTCCAGCCGCACGGCGGCGGCGTCAGCATCAGCGGCGGCCTCGGCGTGATGTCCCAGTTCGTGGGCTCCGTACGCGACGAGACGACCGTACGGGACCTGCTGGTCTCGGTGGCCCAGCCGCGGATCAGGGAGGCCGCGAAGGCCGTCGACCGCGCCGAGCACCTGATCATGACGGTGGACGACGAGGCCGCCCAGATGGCCTACGCCCAGGCCCTCAGCGACTGGGCCGACGTACAGGGCTACGAGGCGGAGACCCTGTGGGACGTCTGCACGATGGCCGCGCTGGCCATCCCGTACGACTCCGCGCAGTTCCGCGAGGTGCGCACGCTCTCCGGCGGTGAGCAGAAGCGGCTCGTGCTGGAGGCGCTGCTGCGCGGGCCGGACGAGGTGCTGCTGCTCGACGAGCCGGACAACTACCTCGACGTCCCCGGCAAGCGGTGGCTGGAGGAGCAGCTGAAGGCGACCCGCAAGACGGTCCTCTTCGTCTCCCACGACCGGGAGCTGCTGACCCAGGCCGCCGAGAAGATCATCAGCCTGGAGGCGAGCCCGACCGGCTCCGACGTCTGGGTGCACGGCGCGGGCTTCGGCACCTACCACGAGGCCCGCAAGGAGCGCTTCGCCCGCTTCGAGGAGCTCAAGAGGCGCTGGGACGAGGAGCACGCCCGGCTCAAGGCCCTGGTGCTGCGGCTGCGCAACCAGGCCGCGAGCAGCCCCGACATGGCCTCGCGCTACCGGGCGATGCAGACCCGCTTCCAGAAGTTCGAGGAGGCCGGTCCGCCGCCGGAGCCGCCGCGCGAGCAGGACATCAGGATGCGGCTCAAGGGCGGCCGGACCGGCGTGCGCGCGCTGACCGTGGAGAACCTGGAGCTCACCGGGCTGATGAAGCCCTTCTCCCTGGAGGTCTTCTACGGGGAGCGGGTCGCGGTGCTCGGCTCGAACGGCTCCGGCAAGTCGCACTTCCTGCGGCTGCTGGCCGGCGAGGACGTCAAGCACACCGGTGGCTGGAAGCTGGGCGCCCGGGTGGTTCCCGGCCATTTCGCGCAGACCCACGCCCATCCGGAGCTGTTCGGCCGCACCCTCGTCGAGATCCTGTGGACGGAGGCCGCCAAGCCCCTGGGACAGGCGATGGGGGCCCTGCGCCGCTACGAGCTGGAGCGCCAGGCCGAGCAGCCCTTCGAGAAGCTCTCGGGCGGCCAGCAGGCGCGTTTCCAGATCCTGCTGCTGGAGCTGGCGGGCACCACGGCGCTGCTGCTGGACGAGCCCACGGACAACCTGGACCTGGAGTCCGCGGAGGCCCTCCAGGACGGCCTGGAGTCCTACGACGGGACCGTGCTGTGCGTCACCCACGACCGCTGGTTCGCGCGCACATTTGACCGTTACCTGGTCTTCGGTTCGGACGGTGTCGTGCGGGAGACTCAGGAGCCCGTCTGGGACGAACGCAGGGTCGAACGCAAGCGCTGACGGTGAGGGAGGGGCGTCGTGGGCCTGAGGCCTGGCATCTGGCTCATGAGGTGGGAGGCGCCGAGGTCCGGCGACCGGCTCGTCCGCTGGCTGCTCCGGCCGGCCCCCCGGTCCTGGCAGGTGGTCTCCCTCGCGGTGCTGCTCGGGATCTGCGTCTCCACGAGCCTGCGGGCGAACTGGGGCTCGGACAACGCCTTCGTCGTCAAGGCGGCGCAGACGCTGCTGGAGGGCGGGTCGCCGTACGAGGACAAGCGCTTCCTCTACCTGCCCAGTGCCGTGGTCATGGCGGTACCGGAGGCGCTGGTGCCGCGGGGGGTGCTGCGCTGGATCCTGCCGCTCGGGGTGTCGGGGCTGCTGGGCATCGGCTGGCTGGCCGCCCTGCGGCTGTTCTCGGTGCCGCCGCGCTCGCGTTTCGCGGTCGGTGGTCTCGCCGCCTTCGCCCTCGCCTACAAGCCGTACGTGAACCTGGTGCTGATCGGCAACTGGACGGCCATCTCGGCGGCCGCGCTGCCCGTGGCGCTGCTGCTCGCGCACCGGCGGTCGTGGGGGAGGGCCGGGCTGGTGGTCGGGCTGGCCATCGCCTGCAAGCCGATGCTGGTGCCGATGGGTCTGCTCTTCCTGCTGGCCCGCCGGTGGAGGGGGCTGGCCGCGGCGGTGCTGGTGCCGCTGGGGATCTCGCTGGCCGGGGCGCTGATGATGCCGAGCCCGTCGCTGTTCTTCACCAAGACCCTGCCGTTCCTGCTCCAGGGGCAGGACGCGTACGCACTGCCCTGGGACGCCTCGCCGATAGCGGTGCTGCCGCGGCTGGGGGTGCCGCAGCCGGTGGCGGTGCTGGTGGCCTTCGCGGGGGCCGCGGCCGGTCTGTGGGCGGCCTGGGTGCGGTGGCGGCGCACGGATCAGGACGGCGACGGGGGCGAGCTGCGTCTGGTGGAGACCGCCTGCATGGTGATGCTCGCCGCATTCCTGGTGTCCCGGCCGTCCTTCGACCACTACCTGCTCGTGGTGCTTCCGCTGCTGCTGGCCTCGGTGGTGCGACCGGGCTCGACGGCCCGTTCCCCCTGGTTCTGGCTGGCCCTGACACCGCAGCTGGCACTGGTCCCGTGGCCCTCGGAGCTGGACCGCAAACGGCGCGCCTTCAAGGACTGCGCCACCCTGTGCGGGCTCGCGATCGTGCTGGGGCGTCGTGCACTGCGCTCAGGTCGGGTTATTCTGGAGCCCGTAACAACTGCGGGGTCCCCACCCAGGACCGAACCGGAGTGCGCCGCGACGCCAGCAGAATCGGCATCGCGGACCGCGTTTTGACCCGTACGGGTCTGCTTGGGTATCCTGCTGGTTTGTTATGCGTATTGGCTTTCTCATTCTCACGTGAAAGGGCCTTACGCCGGTCCACCGGACCGATGACCAGCAGTTGGCCGTTCACACGGGTTGCGTCCCCGAGGTGAACGAGGGCTGTCGTGATCGTCCGTGGTGACCCTGTCAGGACCCTTCCCGCGGGGCTTCGCGCCCTATGGGATGACCCACCACTGAAGAAGCGAAGGCATACGCGTGCGTACGTACAGCCCCAAGCCCGGCGACATCTCGCGCCAGTGGCTCGTCATCGACGCCCAGGACGTCGTCCTCGGCCGTCTGGCGACCCAGGCCGCTGCCCTCCTCAAGGGCAAGCACAAGCCGACCTATGCGCCCCACATGGACATGGGCGACTTCGTCGTCATCATCAACGCCGACAAGGTTCACCTGTCCGGCAACAAGGCCTCCCAGAAGATGGCGTACCGCCACTCCGGTTTCCCGGGCGGTCTGCGCTCCGTGCGTTACGACGACCTCCTGGCGAACAACCCGGAGAAGGCCGTCGAGAAGGCCGTCAAGGGCATGCTCCCCAAGAACACCCTGGGCCGTCAGATGCTCTCGAAGCTGAAGGTCTACTCGGGCGACCAGCACCCCCACGCTGCCCAGCAGCCGGTGCCGTTCGAGATCACCCAGGTCGCGCAGTAGTTCCGGCCACCCCCTAAGACGTAGAAAATTCTGAGGAGCATCGTGGCCGAGACCACCGCCGAGACGACCCCCGTCGACGAGTTCGAGGGCAACGTCGAGGAGTACACCAGCGAGTCCGAGGTCGTCGTCGAGGGCGACTACACCTCCGAGTCCCTTGCCGGTCGCTTCGGCGACCCCCAGCCGGCCGCCGGCCTGGGCCGTCGCAAGAACGCCATCGCCCGCGTCCGGATCGTTCCGGGCACCGGCAAGTGGAAGATCAACGGGCGCACCCTTGAGGACTACTTCCCCAACAAGGTGCACCAGCAGGAAGTCAACGAGCCCTTCAAGCTCCTGGAGCTCGACGGCCGTTACGACGTCATCGCCCGCATCTCGGGTGGCGGCGTCTCCGGCCAGGCCGGCGCCCTGCGCCTCGGTGTGGCCCGCGCGCTGAACGAGGCGGACGTGGACAACAACCGCCCGGCGCTGAAGAAGGCCGGCTTCCTCTCCCGCGACGACCGTGCGGTCGAGCGCAAGAAGGCCGGTCTCAAGAAGGCCCGTAAGGCTCCGCAGTACAGCAAGCGTTAATCTGCGCCTGCTGTTCTGCAACGAAACCGCCCCGGCAGCACTCTCTGTGCTGCCGGGGCGGTTCGTTTACCGCCACAAGCGGCACATACCTGACACAAGCGGTCATACGCGAAGCGCAAACTCGGGAGGACAACAGTGGGACGACTCTTCGGGACGGACGGTGTACGCGGCGTCGCCAACGCGGATCTGACGGCGGAGCTCGCGCTCGGCCTCTCCGTGGCGGCTGCCCACGTACTCGCCGAGGCGGGCACTTTCGAAGGCCACCGGGCGACCGCCGTGGTCGGCCGGGACCCCCGGGCCTCCGGTGAATTCCTTGAGGCCGCGGTCGTGGCCGGCCTCGCGAGCGCGGGCGTGGACGTCCTGCGCGTCGGTGTGCTGCCCACCCCGGCGGTGGCGTATCTCACCGGTGCGCTGGGTGCCGACCTCGGCGTGATGCTCTCCGCCAGCCACAACGCCATGCCCGACAACGGCATCAAGTTCTTCGCCCGCGGCGGCCACAAGCTCGCCGACGAGCTGGAGGACCGCATCGAGTCGACCTACGAGGAGCACCGCACCGGCGCCCCCTGGGACCGGCCCACCGGCTCCGGCGTCGGCCGCGTCTCGGACTACACCGAGGGCTTCGAGAAGTACGTCTCCCACCTCATCGGTGTCCTCCCCAACCGCCTCGACGGCCTGAAGATCGTCCTCGACGAGGCGCACGGCGCTGCCGCCTACGTCTCGCCCGAGGCGTTCGCCCGGGCCGGCGCGGAGATCGTCACGATCGGCGCCGAGCCGGACGGCCTGAACATCAACGACGGCTGCGGCTCCACCCACCTCGGCCTGCTGAAGGCGGCCGTGGTCGAGCACGGCGCCGACTTCGGCATCGCGCACGACGGTGACGCGGACCGCTGCCTGGCCGTGGACGGCAGCGGCGCCGAGGTCGACGGAGACCAGATCCTCGCGGTGCTGGCGCTGGCCATGCGCGAGGCCGGCCAGCTGCGCGAGAACACCGTGGTCGGGACCGTCATGTCCAACCTGGGCTTCAAGCTGGCCATGGAGGGCGAAGGCATCCAGGTCGTGCAGACCGGCGTCGGCGACCGGTACGTGCTGGAGTCCATGAAGGAGCACGGCTACGCGCTCGGCGGCGAGCAGTCCGGCCACGTGATCATCCTCGACCACGCGACCACCGGCGACGGCACGCTGACCGGCCTGCTGCTGGCGGCGCGGGTCGCGGCCACCGGCAGGTCCCTGGCCGAGCTGGCGGGCGTCATGCAGCGGCTGCCGCAGGTCCTGATCAACGTCCCCGACGTCGACAAGTCCCGGGTGACGACCTCGGCCGAGCTGGCGGTGGCGGTGACCGACGCCGAGCGCGAGCTCGGCACCACCGGCCGGGTGCTGCTGCGTTCGTCCGGTACGGAGCCGCTCGTGCGGGTGATGGTCGAGGCCGCCGACATCGAGCAGGCCCGCGCGGTCGCCGGCCGGCTCGCGGACGCCGTGAAGTCGGCGCTCGGCTAGCGGGCCATCGCCTAGAAGGCGCCTGCACCAGGTCTGCGTGGCGCACCCGGCTTCCGGATCATCCGGTTCTGCGGGGTGCGCCGCAGCAGTTTCCAGGCCATGAGGGTGAGCGTGCCCGAGAGGATGATGCCGCCTAGGTTGAGCGCCAGCTGGATGCCGGAGCCCCACATCTGGCCGAGGTCGCCGTAAGCGAGTGCCACGGCGGCGTTGGCGGCCGCCGGGACCGTGGTGACGGAGATCGCCACGCCGACGAGCGCACCAGCCTTCGCGGAGGTCAGCGAGAGCATGCCGGCCACGCCGGCGAGCAGCGCCACGACGAAGGAGAACGGGTCGGGCTGCCAGATGAAGCTGGTGTTCGGCCGTTCGTTCTCGAGCAGGTGCTCATGGAAGAGGCCCAGCGCGTCCATGCCCAGACTGAAGGCCGTCGTCGCCGCGATCGCTGCCGTGAAGCCGACCGCCAGGGCGATGAAGGAGCGCCAGGCGAGTCCGGGCCTGCGCTGCACCAGACCGGTGCAGATGCCGGCGAGCGGGCCGAACTCGGGGCCGACCGCCATCGCACCCACGATCAGCACGGCGTTGTCGAGCACGACACCGCACGCCGCGATCATCGTCGCCAGGATTATGAAGGCGGTGTAGGTGATGGTGAGGGTGGACTCCTCGTGAGTCGACTCGGTGAGCTGTTCCCACACCACCGCGTCGGCGGCCTCGCCCGGCGCCTCCTCCTCCGCCTCGTCCGCGCGCGTGGAGATCGACAGGTCGATGTTCTCGACGGCGATCGAGCCGGTCTTGTCGATGCCGAGCGCGCGCATCTCCTGGAGCAGTTCGTCGACGGACTCGCGAGCGACGTCGCACAGCACGAGGTCGCCCTCCGGGTCGCGGGCGGCACCGGTCAGGACGACCAGGTGGGTGGTGCCGACCGTCCGGTCGATCAGCTCCACCACCTGCTCGGTGAGGTGGTGCGGGGTGATCATCCGCAGATGCAGCATGCCCGCACCCTAGCCACTACAGCTTGCGCAGGCTCAGCTTCTGGACCTTGTGGTCCGGTCCCTTGCGCACGACGAGGGTGGCCCGGCCCCGGGTGGGGGCGACGTTCTCCAGCAGGTTGGGCCGGTTGATCGTCCGCCACATCGTCTGCGCGTACTCCATGGCCTCCTCCTCGGAGACCTGCGTGTACTTGCGGAAGTACGAGAAGGGGTTCTGGAAGGCGGTCTCGCGCAGCTTGCGGAAGCGGTTGAGGTACCAGCGCTCGATGTCCTCCGGCCGGGCGTCCACGTACACGCTGAAGTCGAAGTAGTCGGCGAGGGCGACGCGGGTCCGGCCGTCGGTGCCGGGGAGGGCCGGCTGGAGCACGTTGAGCCCCTCGACGATGAGGATGTCCGGACGCCGTACGACGAGCTCCTCGCCCGGCACGATGTCGTAGATCAGGTGTGAGTAGACCGGGGCCCGTACCTCGTCCTTGCCGGCCTTGATGTCGGCGACGAACCGCGTGAGCGCGCGGCGGTCGTAGGACTCGGGGAAGCCCTTGCGGGAGGTGAGCCCGCGCCGCTGGAGCTCCTTCATCGGGTACAGGAAGCCGTCGGTGGTGACCAGCTCCACGCGGGGGTGCTCGGGCCACCGGGCGAGCAGGGCCTGGAGCAGGCGTGCCACCGTGGACTTGCCGACGGCGACCGAGCCGGCGACCCCTATGACGAAGGGGGTGCCCGCTTGCGCGCCGTGGCCGTTGCCGGCGTCGCCCAGGAAGGTGTTGAGGGTGCCGCGGAGGTTGCTGGTGGCGCCGACGTAGAGGTTCAGCAGGCGTGACAGCGGCAGGTAGACGTCGCGGACCTCGTCGAGGTCGATGACGTCGCCGAGGCCGCGCAGGCGCTCCACCTCGTCGGCGGTCAGCGGCAGCGGCGTCCGCTCGCGCAGGGCGCTCCACTCGGCCCGGGTGAGGTCGACGTACGGCGAGGCCTCGGGGCCGCGGCGGTGCGCGGTCCGCGGGGGCTGCCCGTCCCGGCCGGTGTGCTCCGTTGCACCCTCGGGCGTGTTGCTTCGTGGCGGCGAAGTGATCACACCGCCATTGTCGGGGCTGGGGGGCGCTTGTGGGTGGTGGGGTCGGTCACGTGGCCAAAGGGCGGAGCGGGTCTTCCCATCTCGATTCGAGACGATCGCGGTTGCGCCCTGATCACGATCCGCGTGCGGACCACCTGCGCCGCCGGCGGGCGGGCGGACCGGCCGTAGAGTGCGGAGCGCCGCACTCCATTTGATCGTCCCCCCGACCGGGGGCCGTTCGTGCTGCTCCGACGCCACCTCGTTGTTCCCGGGAGTCCTCCGTGCGTACCGCCCTCGTCCGTCGTGCCCTCCTGACCGCCTCCGGCGCGTCCCTGGTCCTGCTGGCCAGCGCCTGCGGCCCCTCGGGCGGGGCCGGCGCCGAGCAGGACGCCAAGCCGTCCGCGGCCGCCCCGTCCCCCTCGCCCACGCCCGAGGCCAAGGCCCTCACCGCCGCCGAGCCCCTGAGCCTCACCGGTGCCGCGGAGCAGCCCAAGGACGTCGTCGACACCCAGGTGAAGAAGCTCGGCTGAGGCACCGTCCGACGCCCCGTCAACCCCGCTCCGGCCCATGCGCCGGGGCGGGGTTTTCGTCTTGTTCGGCTACGGGGCAGACGGCCGACCACGGCGTACGCTGCGGCCTATGTGCGGAATTGTGGGTTACGTGGGAGCGCAGTCTGCGCTCGATGTGGTCATCGCCGGACTCAAGCGACTGGAGTACCGCGGCTACGACTCGGCAGGGGTCGCCGTACTCGCCGACGGCAGCATGGCAGCCGCCAAGAAAGCCGGCAAGCTCGTCAATCTGGAGAAGGAACTGGTCGCGCACCCGCTGCCGGCCGGTTCCACGGGACTCGGGCACACCCGGTGGGCGACCCACGGCGGGCCCACCGACGTCAACGCCCACCCGCACCTCGACAATTCGGGGCGCGTGGCCGTCGTGCACAACGGCATCATCGAGAACTTCGCCGCGCTGCGGGAGGAGCTCGCCGAGCGCGGGCACCGGCTGGAGTCCGAGACCGACACCGAGGTCGTGGCGCACCTGCTGGCCGAGCAGTTCTCGGCCACCGGCGACCTCGCCGAGGCGATGCGGCAGGTGTGCCGCCGCCTCGAAGGCGCCTTCACCCTGGTGGCCGTGCACGCCGACGAACCGGACGTGGCGGTCGGCGCCCGCCGGAACTCGCCTCTCGTGGTGGGCGTTGGAGAGGGAGAGAACTTCCTCGCCTCGGACGTGGCCGCGTTCATCGCCCACACGCGGTCCGCGATCGAGCTGGGGCAGGACCAGGTCGTCGAACTCCGCCGCGAAGGGGTCACGGTGACCAACTTCGACGGTACGCCCGCCTCCGTGCGGGCGTACCACGTGGACTGGGACGCCTCGGCGGCCGAGAAGGGGGGATATGACTACTTCATGCTCAAGGAGATCGCCGAGCAGCCGAAGGCTGTCGCCGACACCCTCCTGGGCAGGATCGACGCGAGCGGCTCGCTGACCCTGGACGAGGTGCGCATCCCCGTCTCGGTGCTCAGGGAGGTCGACAAGGTCGTGATCGTGGCGTGCGGTACGGCCTACCACGCGGGCATGATCGCGAAGCTGGCCATCGAGCACTGGACCCGCATCCCGTGCGAGACGGAGCTGGCGAGCGAGTTCCGCTACCGCGACCCGATCCTGGACCAGCGGACGCTGGTGGTCGCGATCTCGCAGTCCGGCGAGACCATGGACACCCTGATGGCGCTGCGCCACGCACGCGAGCAGGGCGCCAAGGTGCTGGCCATCTGCAATACGAACGGGTCGACGATCCCGCGCGAATCGGATGCCGTGCTCTACACGCACGCCGGTCCGGAGGTCGCCGTCGCCTCCACCAAGGCCTTCCTGACACAGCTGGTGGCCTGCTATCTGGTCGCGCTGTATCTCGGGCAGGTCCGCGGCACCAAGTGGGGCGACGAGATCCAGGCGGTGATCCGCGAGCTGTCGGACATCGCCGCGGCCGTGGACACCGTCCTGGAGACCATGCAGCCGGTACGCGAACTCGCGCGCTCCCTCGCCGACAAGAACACCGTCCTCTTCCTCGGACGCCACGTGGGCTACCCGGTGGCGCTGGAAGGCGCGCTCAAGCTCAAGGAGCTGGCGTACATGCACGCCGAGGGCTTCGCGGCGGGCGAGCTCAAGCACGGGCCGATCGCGCTCATCGAGAAGGACCTGCCGGTGGTCGTAGTCGTCCCCTCGCCGCGCGGCCGGTCGGTGCTCCACGACAAGATCGTGTCGAACATCCAGGAGATCCGGGCGCGCGGGGCGCGGACGATCGTGATCGCGGAGGAGGGCGACGAGGCGGTCGTCCCGTACGCGGACCACCTGATCCGCATCCCGGCGACGCCCACGCTGCTCCAGCCGCTGGTGGCGACGGTGCCGCTGCAGGTGTTCGCCTGCGAACTGGCCACGGCCCGCGGCAACGAGGTGGACCAGCCGCGTAACCTCGCAAAGTCCGTGACCGTGGAGTAGTCGGGTAGTGGGGTAGGCCTCGTGATTGTCGGCGTCGGGATCGATGTGGCGGAGATCGAACGGTTCGGGGCGGCGCTGGAGCGCACTCCCGGCCTGGCCGGGCGGCTGTTCGTCGACGCCGAGCTGACGTTGCCGAGCGGCGAGCGGCGCGGGACCGCCTCGCTCGCCGCCCGGTTCGCCGCCAAGGAAGCGCTGGCCAAGGCGCTCGGCGCGCCGGCCGGGCTGCTGTGGACCGACGCCGAGGTCTACGTGGAGGACACCGGGCAGCCCCGGCTGCGGGTGTCGGGGACGGTGCAGGCGCGGGCGTTGGCGATGGGCGTGAAGTCCTGGCACATCTCGCTGAGCCACGACGCCGGTGTGGCCTCCGCGGTGGTGATCGCGGAGGGTTGAGCCATGCGTACTGCTTACAGCGTGGAGACCGTACGGGCCGCCGAGCGGGAGCTGATGGCCCGGCTCCCGGAGGGCTCCCTGATGCAGCGGGCGGCGGCCGGGCTGGCCGCCGCCTGCGCGGGACTGCTGACACGGCGGCGCGGCCGGGTCTACGGGGCCCGGGTCGTGCTGCTCGTCGGCCCCGGCGACAACGGCGGCGACGCACTGTACGCCGGCGCGCGGCTGGCTCGGCGCGGCGCCGGGGTGACGGCCGTGCCGATGGACCCCGAACGGATGCACACCGGCGGGCTGGCCGCACTGCGCGCCGCCGGCGGGCGGGTGGAGCAGGCCGTACCGCAGCGGGCGGACCTGGTGGTGGACGGGCTGCTCGGGATCGGCGGCCGGGGCGGGCTGCGCTCCGCGGGCGCCGCGCTGGCGGAGCGGATCCCGCCCGGGGTCCCCTTGGCCGCCGTGGACCTGCCCAGCGGGGTGGACGCCGACACCGGGGAGGTGGCGGGGCCCGCCGTCACCGCCGACGTGACCGTGACGTTCGGGGCGTACAAACCAGGACTGCTGATCGACCCCGGCGCCTCCCGGGCCGGCGCCCTGCACCTCGTGGACATCGGGCTGGAGCTCCCGGAGCCGGAACTGGAGGCCCTCCAGCACGCCGACGTGGCGCGGCTGCTGCCGGAGCCGACGGCGTCGAGCGACAAGTACCGGCGCGGCGTCGTCGGGATCGTCGCCGGATCGGCGCAGTACCCGGGAGCGGCGGTGCTGGCCGTGGCGGGAGCCCTCCGCGGCGGCGCGGGCGCGGTGCGCTACGTCGGCCCGGCGGCGGACGCCGTGCTGGCGCGTTACCCCGAGACGCTGATCGGGCCCGGGCGGGTACAGGCGTGGGTGATCGGCCCGGGCCTGGGGGAGGGACGCGCCGGTGAGGTCGCGGACCTGCTCGCGGGCGACGCGGCGGTACTCGTCGACGCGGACGGACTGCGCGGTCTGGACCCGGCGGTGCTGCGCGCGCGGACGGCCCCCACCCTGCTGACCCCGCACGCGGGGGAGGCCGCGGCGCTGCTCGGGGTGGCGCGGGAGTCGGTGGAGGCGGGCCGGCTGGCGGCGGTACGGCGGCTGGCGGAGCGGTACGGGGCGACCGTCCTGCTGAAGGGGTCCACGACGCTGGTCGCCTCCGCCGGCGGCCGGCCGGTCCGGGTCAACCCGACGGGCACGCCGTGGCTGGCCACCGCGGGCAGCGGGGACGTGCTGTCCGGACTGGCCGGCTCCCTCCTGGCGGCCGGCCTGTCCGGGGCGGACGCCGGCTCGGTGGCGGCGTACCTCCACGGCCTGGCGGCCCGCCGCACCGGCGGCCCCCTCATGGCCCACCAGCTGGCCGAAGCCCTCCCCGCCGCCTGGCAGGACGCGACCCGCCCCTGACCCGCAGGACCCGGGCGGCGGCTCTTCAGGCACTCGCCCCAGGGCCCGGCGGGGATTCTGAGAGACTGTGGGCGATGAACGAGACACCGACGCGCGTGTACGCCGAGATCGATCTTGACGCCGTACGGGACAACGTGCGCGCACTGCGCGAGCGGGCGCCCCGGTCCGAGTTGATGGCCGTCGTCAAGGCGAACGCCTATGGACACGGGGCGGTGGAGTGCGCCAGGGCCGCCCGGCAGGCCGGCGCCACCTGGCTCGGGACCGCCACCCCCGACGAGGCTCTCGCACTGCGCGCCGCCGGGCTCGAAGGCCCGGTCATGTGCTGGCTCTGGACCCCCGGCGGGCCCTGGCGCGAGGCCGTCGAGGCCGACCTGGACGTCTCCGTCAGCGGAATGTGGGCCCTCGACGAGGCGCGCGAGGCCGCCCGCGCGGCCGGCCGCACCGCACGCGTCCAGCTCAAGGCCGACACCGGCCTCGGCCGCAACGGCTGCCAGCCCGCCGACTGGGAGGCCCTGGTCGGCGCGGCCGTCGCCGCCGAGGCCGAGGGCACCGTCAAGGTCACCGGGGTCTGGTCGCACTTCGCCTGCGCCGACGAGCCCGGCCACCCCTCGATCAAGCTCCAGCTCGACGCCTTCCGCGAGATGCTCGCGTACGCGGAGAAGGAAGGCATCGACCCCGAGGTCCGGCACATGGCCAACTCGCCCGCCACCCTCACCCTCCCCGAGTCGCACTTCGACCTGGTGCGCCCCGGCCTCGCCGTCTACGGGGTCTCGCCCGCACCCGAGATCGGGACCCCCGCCCAGCTCGGCCTGCGGCCCGCCATGACCCTCAAGGCCTCCCTCGCCCTGGTCAAGACGGTCCCCGCCGGCCACGGGGTCAGCTACGGCCACCACTACGTCACCAGCGGCGAGACGACCCTCGCGCTGGTCCCGGCCGGCTACGCCGACGGCATCCCGCGCCATGCGTCGGGGGCCGGCCCGGTGCTCGTCGGCGGCAGGATCCGCCACGTCGCCGGACGCGTCGCGATGGACCAGTTCGTGGTCGACCTGGACGGAGACCGGGCCCGCGCCGGTGACGAGGTCGTCATCTTCGGGGACGCGGAACGCGGTGAGCCCAGCGCCGAGGACTGGGCACGAGCGGCGCACACGATCGCGTATGAGATCGTCACCCGTATCGGTGGACGCGTGCCCCGGGTGTACCTGGGCGGCTGAGCGGAGTGAGGGCGGCGGCGTGAGCGAGAACTGGCGCAGGGCCGGCTGGGCCGGCGCCGCCATCGGCGTGATAGCCGCAGGCGCGGCGGCCGGTGTCGCGGTCGAGCGGATCACCGTCGGACGCGGCATGCGCCGCAAGGCCCGCCTGGCCCTCGACGCCGCGGGGGACTACGGCTCCCTGCGCGGCACCGAGGGCACCTGCCGGGCCGAGGACGCCACCGAGCTGTACTACGAGGTCGACGAACTCCCCGAGGACGGCAAGCGGCGCCGGCTGCGGCGCAAGGCCGAACCCCCGGCCACCGTCGTCTTCTGCCACGGCTACTGCCTCGCCCAGGACTCCTGGCACTTCCAGCGGGCCGCCCTGCGCGGAGTGGTCCGCTCCGTCTACTGGGACCAGCGCAGCCACGGGCGCAGCGCACGCGGCCTGGCCCAGGCCGACGGAGAGCCGCTGACCATGGAGCAGCTCGGCCGGGACCTGAAGGCCGTCATCGACGCCACCGCTCCCGAGGGCCCGTTGATCCTGGTGGGTCACTCGATGGGCGGAATGACCATCATGGGATTCGCCGAGCAGTACCCCGACCTCGTGCGCGAGCGCCTCGTCGGTGTGGCCCTGGTCGGCACCTCCAGCGGCCGCCTCGACGAGGTGACCTACGGGCTCCCCGCCGCCGGCATGGGCGCCGTGCGCAGGATCCTGCCGGGCGTGCTGAAGGCACTGGGATCGCAGGTGGAACTGGTCGAGAAGGGCCGCCGGGCCACCGCGGACCTCTTCGCCGGCATGATCAAGATGTACTCGTTCGGCTCCCGGGACGTGGACCCGGGCGTCGCGCGCTTCGCGGAGCGGCTCATCGAGGGCACGCCGATCGACGTCGTCGCGGAGTTCTACCCGGCATTCCAGACCCACGACAAGACCGCCGCGCTCCAGCAGTTCGCCGGCATCCCGGTCACCGTCGTCGCCGGGGACAAGGACATGATCACCCCGCCGGGGCACAGCGTGGCCATCAAGGACGTGCTGCCCGCCGCCGAGCTCGTCGTCCTGGAGTCCACCGGGCACCTGATGATGCTGGAGCGCCCCGAGACGGTGACACGGCTGCTCACCGAGCTGCTGGCCCGCACCGGGGCGGTGCCGGTCCCGGTACCGACTAACGTTGGCGTGCATGGAAGAAGTACCGCTGGAAGCACAGCGCAGCCAGGCACCGGCAGCTGAGTCCGGGCACGGCCCACAGACCCGGATCACCGTCGACTCCCCCCACGCGATGCAGGAGCTGGGCCGCCGTATCGCCGGCCTGCTGCGCCCCGGCGACCTCGTGCTGCTGACCGGCGAGCTGGGCGCCGGCAAGACCACGCTGACCCGCGGCCTGGGCGAGGGCCTGGGCGTGCGCGGGGCGGTGACCTCGCCTACCTTCGTGATCGCCCGGGTGCACCCCTCGCTGACCGGCGGGCCGGCGCTGGTGCACGTGGACGCGTACCGGCTGGGCGGCGGGCTGGACGAGATGGAGGACCTGGACCTCGACGTCTCGCTGCCCGAATCCGTGGTCGTGGTCGAGTGGGGCGACGGCAAGGTCGAGGAGCTCTCCGACGACAGGCTGCACGTGGTGATCGCGCGGGCCGTCGGCCACGAGGAGGTCCTGGACGACGTGCGCGAGGTGTCCGTGCGCGGGGTCGGAGCGCGCTGGGGCGCCGGAGCGGGGCTGGACGCCCTGGCCGGAGTGCTCTCGGAGTAAACGTACCGACAACTCGTCGGCAAGATATTGCGCCGGCGGCGGCGCTCGTGGTGACATGGTACCGAGAGTTTCTTAGGTATGCCTAAGTACGGTGTCCCGGGGTCCAGGAGGCAGCCATGTCGGCACCAGCAGGAGCACAGCGCCACCCCCGCCCGTCCGCCGTCTCCATGCACGCGCTGCTGGCCGCCGGCGTGGCCGCCACCGCCGTCTCGACGCCGCCGGCGCCCGAGGAACGCCTACCGCGCGAGGACGGGCCCGAGGGCGGCGTACGCGAACAGGCCGCTCCGGAATCCGAAGCGGCCTGAAGGGGTCTGAGGAGCCCGAAGGCGCGTGCGGGGGCTCATACCGCACGAACAGGCCCTGGCGGGTCGCCCGTACGGGTGAAGTGAGGGCGGCCCGTCAGGGAATGACGACGACCTTGGAATTGATCGTCGCGAAGGCCCACATCGCGTCACCGTCGGCGCGCGCCATCCGGATGCCGCCGGTCTTCTTGTTCGCGTCGGGCTCCGGGGTCGTACCGTCCACGCGGGCGCTGAAACCGACCGCCACGCCCTCGGCGGTGGCGAACCGGACGACGTGCTCGATCGGCACACCGTCCGAGCCCGTGACCGAGCCCGAACGCGAACCGACGATGTAGGTGCCCGGCTTCGGGTGCACCGTGCTCGGCATCACCACGAACGACTTCGGCGGCTGCGCGGCGTCCCCCACCAGCCACACCCGCTTCTGGCCCAGGGAGTACACGACGCGCACACCGGTGCCGGAACCTTCCGGCACGGGCACCGGCTTCGCCGGATCCTGCTTGCCCGCGGCCGCGGGGCTCGCGGAGGGCGCCGGCTCCTGCGCGGCCGCCGTCGGGGGGTGCGCCGGCGCCGTGGCGGAGGCCTGGTAGCCGAGGAAGCCGACGGCGGCGATCGCCGCGGCGGTGAGCCCGGCCACGATTCCCGAGCTGCTGCGTGCCACCTTGCTCCACCTCTCCGCGCTGACGTGATCCCTGTGATCGCTTGTGATCCCTCGGTCGAAAGGTAGCAGCCGCCCCGCTCGACGACCGGGCGCAAGGGGCGCGGCCGCCGGAGTCGTAGGCTGTTCGCGTGCTCTTGCTCGCAGTAGATACCGCCACGCCCGCCGTCACCGTCGCCCTGCACGACGGCGAGTCCGTCGTCGCCGAGTCCAGCCAGGTCGACGCCCGCCGCCACGGGGAGCTGCTCATCCCCTCCGTGGACCGGATCCTCGCCGAGGCCGGGCTGAAGCTCGACGCCGTCACCGGCATCGTGGTCGGCGTCGGACCCGGCCCCTACACCGGACTGCGCGTCGGCCTCGTCACCGCCACCACCTTCGCCGCCGTACTGGGCGTGCCCGTCCACGGACTGTGCACGCTCGACGGACTCGCCTACGCCGCGGGCACCGCGGGGATCGAGGGCCCCTTCACCGTCGCCACCGACGCGCGGCGCAAGGAGGTCTACTGGGCACGCTACGAGGACCCGCGCACGCGCGTCGGCGAGCCCGCCGTGGACCGCCCGGCGGAGATCGCCGAGCAGGTCGCGGGCATGCCCGCGGTCGGGCAGGGCGCGCTCCTGTACCCCGAGGTGTTCCCGGACGCGCGCGGCCCCGAGCACCAGTCGGCCGCCGCTCTGGCCTCCCTCGCGGCGGAACGACTCGCGGCGGGAGCGGAGTTCCTCCCTCCGACCCCGCTCTACCTGCGCCGCCCCGACGCACAGGTGCCCAAGAACTACAAGGTGGTCACCCCGCAGTGACCACGGACCAGACGGTTCTGCGCGAGATGCGCTGGTGGGACATCGCACCGGTGCTGGAACTCGAGCACGACCTCTTCCCCGAGGACGCCTGGTCCGCCGGGATGTTCTGGTCCGAACTGGCCCACGCGCGCGGCCCCCGGGCCACCCGCCGCTACGTCGTCGCCGAGACGGCCGACGGTCGCCTCGCCGGCTACGCCGGACTGGCCGCCGCCGGCGACCTGGCCGACGTACAGACCATCGCGGCCGCCCGCGACCAGTGGGGGACCGGGCTCGGCGCCCGGCTCCTGACCGAACTGCTGCGCGCCGCCACCGCGTTCGAGTGCGCCGAGGTGCTGCTGGAAGTGCGCGTGGACAACACCCGCGCCCAGAAGCTCTACGAGCGCTTCGGGTTCGAGCCCATCGGCTTCCGGCGCGGCTACTACCAGCCGGGCAACGTCGACGCGCTCGTCATGCGACTGACCGACCCCGCACAAGCACGAACTGAGAGCAGTGAGAGCAATGGCTGACGAACCGCTCGTCCTCGGCATCGAGACGTCCTGCGACGAGACCGGCGTCGGCGTCGTCCGCGGCACCACCCTCCTCGCGGACGCTGTCGCGTCGAGCGTCGACGAGCACGCCCGCTTCGGCGGAGTCGTGCCCGAGGTGGCCTCGCGGGCCCACCTGGAGGCGATGGTCCCCACCATCGAGCGCGCCCTGAAGGAGGCCGGCGTCAGCGCCCGCGACCTCGACGGCATCGCGGTCACGGCCGGACCCGGCCTCGCCGGGGCGCTGCTGGTGGGCACCTCGGCCGCCAAGGCCTACGCGTACGCCCTGGGCAAACCCCTGTACGGCGTCAACCACCTGGCCTCGCACATCTGCGTGGACCAGCTGGAGCACGGCCCGCTGCCGGAGCCGACGATGGCGCTCCTGGTGTCCGGCGGACACTCCTCGCTGCTCCTGGCACCCGACATCACCTCCGACGTACGGCCGCTCGGCGCGACCATCGACGACGCCGCGGGCGAGGCCTTCGACAAGATCGCGCGCGTGCTGCAGCTCGGCTTCCCCGGCGGCCCGGTCATCGACCGGCTCGCCAAGGAGGGCGACCCGAAGGCGATCAACTTCCCGCGCGGCCTGACGGGCTCGCGCGACCCCGCCTACGACTTCTCCTTCTCCGGCCTGAAGACGGCCGTCGCCCGCTGGATCGAGGCGAAGCGGAACGCGGGCGAGGAGGTGCCGGTGCGCGATGTGGCGGCGTCCTTCCAGGAAGCCGTGGTGGACGTCCTGACGCGCAAGGCGATCCGGGCGTGCAAGGACGAGGGCGTCGACCACCTGATGATCGGCGGCGGTGTGGCGGCCAACTCCCGGCTCCGCTCGCTCGCCCAGGAGCGCTGCGACGCCGCCGGGATCATCCTGCGCGTGCCGCGGCCCAAGCTGTGCACGGACAACGGCGCGATGGTGGCCGCGCTGGGCGCGGAGATGGTCAGGCGGAACCGGCCGGCCTCGGACTGGGACCTCTCGGCGGACTCCTCGCTGCCGGTGACGGACCCGCACGTGCCGGGGACGTCCCACACGCAGGGCCACGAGCACCCGAACGGGCACTCGCACGGCCACGGCCACGACCACGTGCACGAGCTGAGCAAGGACAACCTGTACTCGTGAGCACCGTCGTCCTGATGTGGGAGGCCCGGGCCGCGGACGGCCGGGGCAACGAGCTGCTGGAGTGGGCCCGGGCGCAGATCCTGGCCCGGGAACCGGTGCGCCGCGAGGTGTTCCGGGCACCGCAGGACCGGGTGCTCGTGATGACCTGGTGGGAGGCGGCCGAGGGCCTCGCGACGGACCTGCCCGAACTGCCCGAGCCGGCCGCCGACCTGATCGCGCGCGCGGTCCACCGCTGGCGCTTCGAGTCGGTGGAGGTCGACGGGGCGTAGCCGGCCGAGCCGCACGGGGCGGTCAGCCGGACGGGCGGCCTCCCGCCGCCCGGCCCGGCCCGGCATGTCACCGCCCGGGCGTCGCCGCAGGCGGCACGGCCGGGGCGCCGATCAGCATCGAGGGGGCGCCCGCCACCCGGGTCAGGAAGACGGTCGCCGAGTTCGGGCCCTGCGGCTTGACCTTCTTGCGCAGCTCCTCGGGCTCGATCGCCGAACCGCGCTTCTTCACGGTCAGGATCCCGATCCCGCGCTCACGCAGCAGGGCCTTCAGCTTCTTCAGGCCGAAGGGCAGCACGTCGGTGATCTCGTACGCCGTCGCGTACGGCGTCGCGCGCAGCTCGTCCGCGGTGATGTAGGCGATGGTCGGGTCGATGAGCCGACCGTCCAGCTGCTCGGCGACCTCGGCGACCAGGTGGGCGCGGATCACGGCGCCGTCGGGCTCGTAGAGCCAGCGGCCCACCGGCCCGGCCTCCGGATCGGGCAGCGGATCGGCGGTGTGCAGCTCGCGGGGCCCGGGGAGCAGGGTGGCGCGCACCGTCCCGGGGGCGGTGCCGAACCAGAGCACGGCCTCCTTGACGTCCCCCTGGTCGGAGATCCACTCGGCCTCGGCCTCCGCGGGGACCGCCTCGTGCGGGATCCCGGGGGCGATCTTGACGGCGGCGTACTTCGCCGCGCGGGCCGTCTCCACGGCCCACGACAGCGGCGGCGAGTAGGACTCCGGATCGAAGATCCGCCCCCGGCCCCCGCGCCGGGCCGGGTCGATGAAGACCGCGTCGTAGCCCGAGGTGTCCACCTCCGTCACGTCGGCCTCCCGGACCTCGATCAGGTCCGCCAGGCCCAGCGCCTCGGCGTTGGCGCGCGCGACGGCGGCCGTCAGCGGGTCGCGGTCCACCGCGAGGACCCGGATGCCCAGGCGGGCCAGGGCGAGGGCGTCCCCGCCGATGCCGCAGCACAGGTCCGCGAGGCTGCGTACGCCGAGGGCCGCGAGCCGCTCGGCCCGGTACGAGGCCACCGACGCGCGCGTGGCCATCTCGCCGCCGCCGGGGGTGAAGTACATCCGGAAGGCGTCCTCGGCCCCGAACTTCGCCACCGCGCGCTGTCGCAGCCGGGCCTGCCCGAGGGCCGCGGAGACCAGCCCCGCGGGGTGCTCGCGGCGCAGCCGGGTGGCCACGGCCAGCTCCTGGGCGGGGTCGTGGTCGCGGAGCGAGTCGAGGAGGGCGCGGCCCTCGGGGGTGAGGAGGGCGGCGAAGTCTTCGGGGGTCACGGGTCCATTGTCGGCGACGGGGTGTGTGGGCCGGTCGGAGGAACGTCGCAGCCCGGTGCGCGGTGTCGTCCCGGAAGCCCGCGTGTCGGGTGCCAGGATGCGCAGCTATGCAGCTAGTCGGACAAAGGGAAGATAAGACGCAACTGGGTCACCGGTACGCGGCGGGTCCGCGCGGCCGGTTCGGGGTGGCCGTGGCCGCCCTGCTGGTGGCAGCCCTCGGCACGGCCTGCGGCTCCGGGGAGTCGGGCGGGCCGGACAAGGCCGAGAAGGCGAAGGCGGCCAAGGGTTCGGAGGCGGGCGCCGCGGGTGCGCTCAGCGCCGCCGAGAAGGCCAAGGCGCTGCAGCAGGCGCGCGTCGCCGCGGCGAAGAAGTGGGGGCTGCGCAAGGTGCCGCTCGCCGCACCCGCGGCGCCGAAGGAGAAGCCCGACATCGAGACGCGCGACGGCTTCGAGGTGTGGAACCACGAAGAGGACGAACTGCCCCCGGTCTTCACCACCGTGCCCACCGAGGACAAGGTCGTCTTCCTGACCATCGACGACGGCTCGGAGAAGGACCCCGAGTTCCTGAAGATGATGCAGGAGCTGAAGATCCCGTACACGGCCTTCCTCAGCGACTACCTGGTGAAGGACAACTACCCGTACTTCAAGCAGATGCAGGCCGCGGGCGTCACCCTGAACAACCACACCCTCAACCACCGCTACATGCCCGGGCTGTCGTACGAGCAGCAGCGCCAGGAGATCTGCGGCCAGCAGGACACCATCCAGAAGACGTTCGGCAAGCGGCCTACCCTCTTCCGGCCGCCGTACGGCAACTACAACGACGACACCCTCAAGGCGGCGAAGTCCTGCGGCATCAAGGCCGTCCCGCTGTGGAACGCCGAGGCGTTCACGAACCGCATGGACTACCGAGAGTGGGACCGCGACCTGCACCCCGGTGACATCATCCTCACGCACTTCCGGGGCAAGGAGGACTGGAAGGGCACGATGCCTGACATGATCCGTCATGTCATGAAGACCGTCACGGACAAGGGCTATGCCGTGGCTCGCCTGGAGGACTACTTGTGAGGTATGCGCGCCGGTTGGTAGCCGGAACGCTGGCGGCCGGCGCGCTCGCGCTCTCGCTGACGGGGTGCGGGGAGCGCGTGGTCCCCACCGAACGGCTGGGCCGCAAGGCCACACAGGAGCCGTCGCAGACGCCGTCCGCGTCGGCGTCGGCTCCGGTGCCGGCCTCCGGGGGCGCGCAGGGAGGCGCTTCCGACGAGGCGTACAGGAAGTGGGGCCTGACGGCCCCCGTCCAGTACGCACCCAAGCCCGCCCAGAAGCCGCAGATCCCCAAGGCGGCCCCCGGCAAGGTCCCGGTGATAGACCGAATACCCATGCCGGCCGGGGAGAAGGTGGTCTTCCTGACCTTCGACGACGGCGCCGAGAAGGACCCCGAGTTCCTCAAGATGGCGGCCGACCTCAAGCTGCCGATCAGCATGTTCCTCACGGACAGCGTGGCCTCGTCGGACTACGGGCACTTCGAGAAGCTCCGCGACAACGGCTCGGCGAGCACGGTGAACAACCACACGCTGACCCACCCGAACCTGAGGACCCTCTCCTTCGAGGCGCAGAAGAAGGAGATATGCGGCCAGCAGGACCGGCTGGAAAAGCGCTTCGGCCAACGCCCGCCGCTCTTCCGTCCGCCCTTCGGCAACTACAACGACGACACCCTCCGGGCAGCCTCGGAGTGCGGTGTCTCGTCGGTCCTGCTGTGGCGGGTGTCGATGCAGATCAACAACTTCCAGTACGCCCAGGGCTCCGCCCTCCAGCCCGGCGACATCATCCTGGCCCACTTCCGCGGCCCGTCCGAACTCAAGGGCGCGACGGAAACCCAGATGACGGCCCGCATGCTCCAGCGCATCCAGGAACAGGGCTACCGCATAGGGCGCCTGGAGGACTACCTGTAGGGACGCGGGGGCTCCGGGGGCGGGAGCTGCTGGGGAGGGACCGGAAGGCGCGGCGGGGGTGCGAGGAACGAGCGCCCTTGAGGGGCCGGCCCGACACGGACAGACGATGGGACTGACGGGAAACCCCCAGGACGTCTCTGATACCGCCCAGCACGGACACCGCTCCCGAAGCCACCCCGTGCCTCTTCGTCTCCTCTCCGCCTCCTCCCCGCCTCCGCCCCTACACCCCCATCACCGGGGTGATCGTGGTTTCCGCCGGGCCTCGGGCGTCGGCCTCGCGTTGGCGTTCCGCGCTGTCGCTGATGCGGAGGAGGAGGGCGACCATGACCCAGTTGGCCAGGAGGGACGAGCCGCCCTTGGCCAGGAAGGGCAGGGCCTTGCCCGTGAGGGGGATCAGGCCCGTGACGCCTCCGGCGACCACGAAGACCTGGAGCGCCAGCGCCGAGGCCAGGCCCACCGCCAGCAGCTTGCCGAAGGGGTCGCGGGCGCCGAGTGCCATCCGCAGCCCGCGCTGCACGAGGAGCGCGTAGAGGATCAGTACGGCCATGACCCCGGCCAGGCCGAGTTCCTCACCCACCGTCGTGAGGATGAAGTCGCTGCGGCCGGCGAACTTGATCAGCTCGGGGTGGCCCATGCCGAGGCCGGTCCCCGAGATGCCGCCGGTGCCGAAGCTGAACAGCGCCTGCGCCGACTGGTCCGAGGTGACGCCCGGGGGAGGGGTGTCCCAGTAGACGGAGAGCGGGTTCAGCCAGGCCGCCACGCGCGCCTTGACGTGCGGCTCCGTCGAGCCGACCACGAAGGCCCCGACCGAGGCCATGAGCACGCCGCACACGATCCAGCCGGTGCGCTCGGTGGCGACGTACAGCATCACCACGAAGACGCCGAAGAAGATCAGCGACGTACCCAGGTCCCGCTCGAAGACCAGCACCAGCATCGAGAGGATCCACACCGTGACGATGGGTCCGAGCTGGCGCATCGGGGGCAGTCGCATGCCGAGGAACCTGCGGCCCGTCAGGGCGAGGGAGTCGCGGTGGATGACCAGGTAGCCGGCGAAGAAGATCGCGATCATGATCTTCACGAACTCGCCGGGCTGGACCGAGAAGCCGAAGAGGATGATCCACCGCTTGGCGCCGTACGTGTCCGCGCCGAAGAACGCCGGCGCGATCAGCAGCACCAGCGCGACCGCCATCGTGATGTAGATGAACCGCTGGAGCAGCCGGTGGTCGCGCAGCAGGGCCAGCACCGCGATGCAGGCGGCGACGCCGACCACCGTCCACAGGAGCTGGCCCGGGGCGTTGGCGTCCGAGTTCCACCGCTCGATGTAGCCCTGGTCGAGCCGGTGGATCAGCACCAGCCCCAGCCCGGTCAGCAGCATGGCGAGCGGGAAGACCAGCGGGTCCGCGTAGGCCGCGAAGCGGCGTACGCCCAAGTGCCCCACCAGCGACAGCAGCGTCATGCTGATGGTGAAGCCGGCGAGGTTGGGCGGGAGCTCGCCGTTCATCGCGAGGCCCGCGGCCGCGTGCCCGAAGACGGCGATGGCGATGACGAAGACGAGGAGCAGCGCCTCGGTGCGGCGGCGGACGCCCGCCGCCGCCAGGGGCCTCAGTCCGCGCACGGGATGCCGCCGACGTCCTTGGGGGCGGACGGGGCGTACGGGGAAGGCGTCGCGAGCGCGGAGCGCGGACGGGGTCTCGTGCCCGTGGAGGCGCCTGGTTCGCCGGGGCTGGCGGAAGCTTTGGGTCCGATCTGCTCGGCAATGAGGCGCTTTATCTTCATATCGTCTACGACGTTGATGTCCTCCCCAAGGTTCCTTCCGAACCTCCGACGGGAGTGTCGTGAACCGCACCCGGCCGCCGGACAGGCACACCCGCACGCCCCCGATCACCCGCGCGACCCGCGCGGGAGCGGTGCCGGCCGGGTGCCGTCGATGCGTCAGGGAAGCCGGTCGGCCGAGCTGCCTGCGAGGCGCCCCGCAGGGGATCCGCGCAACGCCCGGACCGCGGGAATTGGCACTCCGCTTGACCGAGTGCTAATCACCGGAATAGTCTCGCACCTGGCACTCGCCCCCGGTGAGTGCCAACACAGCGACAGGCAGGTCCGGCACCCGCGACGACGGATCGACCTGGTCGCCACCTCAGACAGTTAACCCCGGATCTCCGAAGGGGGAGGTCGGATCGTGACGACCGCCAGCTCCAAGGTTGCCATCAAGCCGCTTGAGGACCGCATTGTGGTCCAGCCGCTCGACGCCGAGCAGACCACGGCCTCCGGCCTGGTCATCCCGGACACCGCGAAGGAGAAGCCCCAGGAGGGCGTCGTCCTCGCGGTTGGCCCGGGTCGCTTCGAGGACGGCCAGCGTCTCCCGCTGGACGTCAGCGTCGGCGACATCGTGCTGTACAGCAAGTACGGCGGCACCGAAGTGAAGTACAGCGGCGAGGAGTACCTCGTCCTCTCGGCTCGCGACGTGCTCGCGATCGTCGAGAAGTAATTTCGCTTCACAGCACTGCTTTGAGCTGCGCCCCTGGTCACCCCGCTGATTGCCGGGCGGCGAGGGGCGCAGCCCGTTAAACCGAGTTTTCGAGAGGGCTGAACCGCTCCCATGGCGAAGATCCTGAAGTTCGACGAGGACGCCCGTCGCGCCCTCGAGCGCGGCGTCAACAAGCTTGCCGACACGGTCAAGGTGACGATCGGCCCCAAGGGCCGCAACGTCGTCATCGACAAGAAGTTCGGCGCCCCCACCATCACCAACGACGGTGTCACCATCGCCCGCGAGGTCGAGCTGGACGACCCGTACGAGAACCTGGGCGCGCAGCTCGTGAAGGAGGTGGCGACCAAGACCAACGACATCGCGGGTGACGGCACCACCACCGCCACCGTGCTGGCCCAGGCGCTGGTCCGCGAGGGTCTGCGCAACGTCGCCGCGGGTGCTTCCCCGGCCGCCCTGAAGAAGGGCATCGACGCCGCGGTCAAGGCCGTCTCCGAGGAGCTCCTCGCGACCGCCCGCCCGATCGAGGACAAGTCCGACATCGCTGCCGTGGCCGCGCTCTCCGCGCAGGACGCCCAGGTCGGCGAGCTCATCGCCGAGGCGATGGACAAGGTCGGCAAGGACGGTGTCATCACCGTCGAGGAGTCCAACACCTTCGGCCTGGAGCTGGAGTTCACCGAGGGCATGGCCTTCGACAAGGGCTACCTCTCCCCGTACATGGTCTCCGACCAGGAGCGTATGGAGGCCGTCCTCGACGACCCGTACATCCTGATCAACCAGGGCAAGATCTCCTCCATCCAGGACCTCCTGCCGCTGCTGGAGAAGGTCATCCAGGCGGGTGGCTCCAAGCCGCTGCTGATCATCGCCGAGGACGTCGAGGGCGAGGCGCTCTCCACCCTCGTCGTCAACAAGATCCGCGGCACCTTCAACGCGGTGGCCGTCAAGGCCCCGGGCTTCGGTGACCGCCGCAAGGCGATGCTGCAGGACATGGCCACCCTCACCGGTGCCACCGTCATCGCCGAGGAGGTCGGCCTCAAGCTCGACCAGGCCGGTCTGGACGTACTGGGCTCCGCCCGCCGCGTCACCATCTCCAAGGACGACACGACCATCGTCGACGGTGGCGGCAGCCACGAGGAAGTCCTCGGTCGCGTCAACCAGATCAAGGCCGAGATCGAGTCCACGGACTCCGACTGGGACCGCGAGAAGCTGCAGGAGCGCCTGGCGAAGCTCGCCGGCGGCGTCTGCGTCATCAAGGTCGGCGCCGCCACCGAGGTGGAGCTCAAGGAGAAGAAGCACCGTCTTGAGGACGCCATCTCCGCGACCCGCGCCGCGGTCGAGGAGGGCATCGTCTCCGGCGGTGGCTCCGCGCTCGTCCACGCCGTCAAGGTCCTTGAGGGCAACCTCGGCCTGTCGGGCGACGAGGCCACCGGTGTCGCGGTCGTGCGCCGCGCCGCCGTCGAGCCGCTGCGCTGGATCGCCGAGAACGCGGGCCTTGAGGGCTACGTCATCACCTCGAAGGTCTCCGAGCTCGACAAGGGCCAGGGCTTCAACGCCGCCACCGGCGAGTACGGCGACCTGGTCAAGGCCGGCGTCATCGACCCGGTGAAGGTCACCCGTTCCGCGCTGGAGAACGCCGCTTCCATCGCCTCCCTGCTGCTCACGACCGAGACCCTGGTCGTCGAGAAGCCGGCGGAGGACGAGGGCGACGCCGGTCACGGCCACGGTCACGGCCACAGCCACTGACCCGCTCGACGTCGAAGGCCCCGTTCCGCAGCCGTGCGGAGCGGGGCCTTCCCCGTGTGCGGGCGCTCCCTAGGCCGCGTGGGGCGATGCGGTTCCACCCATCTGGCGCTGCAGGGCGCCGGGGTTGTAGTGCCACCAGCCCTCGATGATCTCTCCGCCCTGGCATCGGAAGGTCGTGGTTCCGGACATCTCGTACGTCTTCCCGGTCGGTGCGACCCCCATGAACTC
The DNA here is from genome assembly GCF_042726555.1 of Streptomyces sp. NPDC060232. NCBI lineage: Bacteria > Bacillati > Actinomycetota > Actinomycetes > Kitasatosporales > Streptomycetaceae > Streptomyces > Streptomyces sp. NPDC060232. The sequence continues at coordinate 258,522 of NZ_JBHXAG010000003.1, forward strand.
TCCCTTGTGGGTGCCGCGCCAGTTCCACACGGTCGTGACCATGTCGCCCTCGGCCACCTGGGCGATCGGTTCGAAGGTCATGTCGAAGGCGGCGCGCCACGTCTCCATGTCGGAGCGCATGCCCTCGCGTCCGATGACGGTGGGCTCCTCCTTGCTGGCGTCGTGGTCGATGTAGTTCGTCGCGAAGCACTTGTCGAGGACGCTCATGTCGCCGGCCGTGGCGACGTCCTGGAACACCCGGTTGCAGAGCTGCTTGTTGAGGTGTTCGTCGCGGACCACGTCGAGGTTCATGAACTTCGGCATTCCCTCGCAGAGGGCCACCATCTCCTGGAACATCCGGTCCGTCTCAGGGAGCTGAGAGTTCTTCATCGCCTCCTCGTACGAGTCGAACTCCACCATGTCCACGAAGTGGTTCTTGGCCTCGCGGTCCTGGCCGATCATCGTGTGCGTGGCGGTGCGCCTCCCGCTGCTCTGTTCCGCCCAGCGGTCGATGAGCGCGTTCATCTCATCGAACCGCGTGGTCTCATAATCGATCACCTGTACGAATGTCATCGCGTCGCCTCCCGCTGGAGATGGGACATGTCCAGTTTAGGGAGGCTTAGGCAGTTTGGCGGTTTCAGTGGGACCCCGACGGAGGCTTACCGACGGGTCACGAGCGCTACTGGGGCCCGTACTTGCGGCCCGTCCGCGAGGACACCCCGCCCAGCAGCCCGCGCGGCGCCAGTTTCACCACGCCCATCAGCGCCTTGTACCGCGGGTCCGGGATCGACACCGTCTTCCCGCGCGCCAGGTCCGCCAGCGCCGCAGCCACCAGCTTGTCGGCGTCCAGCCACATCCAGCCGGGGATGCTGTCCGTGACCATGCCGGCGCGCTGGTGGAACTCCGTCCGCACGAAGCCGGGGCACAGCGCCATCAGCCGGACCCCCGACCCCGCCATGTCCCGCGCCGCTCCCTGGGTGAACTGCACGACCCAGGCCTTGCTGGCCCCGTACGTACCGCGGGGTACGAAGGCGGCCACCGAGGCCACGTTGATCACGCCACCGCGGCCGCGCGAGCGCATCGACTCCGCAGCCGCCGAGGTCAGCCGCAGCACCGCCTCGACGTGGACCTTGAGCATGGTCAGCTCGTCGGCCATGGAGACCTCGAGGTAGCGGCCCTTGTTGCCGAAGCCGGCGTTGTTGACCAGCAGGTCGACCGGGTGCGTACGGTCGCCGAGGCGCTTCTCCACCGCAGCGATGCCCGCGTCCGTGGAGAGGTCGGCGGCCAGTACGTCGGCCTCGATGCCGTGCAGGTCGTGCAGCTCCGTGGCCTGCTCGCCGAGCCGCTTGGTGTCGCGCGCCACCAGCACGAGGTTGTGCCCCTGGGCGGCCAGCCGCCGGGCGAAGGCGGCGCCGATGCCCGCCGTGGATCCCGTAATCAACGCAGTCGTCATAGGCGCAACCTAGCCGCCTCGGATGACAGCGTTATCGCGCCCCGGCCCCGGCCCCGTACTTCTCCACGTACTGGCGCACCTTCTCGTGCGCCTCCGGCTCCATCGCCGTCCCCGCGGCCCGGGTGCGCGGCAGCAGGGCGCGCTCCGTGGTGAAGGCGCGGAACCACAGCTGGACCGTCACGTCGTGGTCCGGCCGGTGGATGATCTCGATGGGGTCGCCGGGGGAGACCGAACCCTCCTGGATCACCCGCAGGTACGCACCCGGCCGAGCCTCCCGGGTGAACCGCCTGACCCAGCCGGCCTCGCCCAGCACCCCCTGGAAGGTGCGGCACGGGATGCGGGCGGAGGCCACTTCGAGGACGAGGTCCGCGCCGACCCGCCAGCGGTCGCCGAGCCGCGCGGTGTTCAGGTCGACGCCGGAGGTCGTGAAGTTCTCGCCGAAGAGGCCTGCGGGCAGTTCGCGACCCAGCTCGCGCTCCCACAGGTCCAGGTCCTCGCGGGCGTACGCGTAGACGGCCTGGTGGTCGCCGCCGTGGTGGCGCCGGTCGCACACCGTGTCGCCCTCAAGGCCGCTGCCGAGGCCGGTGGCCTTGGCGCCGGGGGCGACGACGCGGACCGGGCCGGGGACGGGGCGCTTGCCGATGCCCGTCACCCCGCTCTCCGCGTCGGTGTGCTCGGAAGGGGTGGCGGCGCCGAGGTTCACGGAGATCAGATGCATGGGACCCATGGGCACAGGCTAACCGCGCAACCCCAAAGCGGCACAGAGGTATTCGCGCAAGCGTCAAAGCGGGCCTTATGCTCACAGGGTGATCGAGGCACGTCATCTCCGGGTACTGCGCGCCGTCGCCGGGACCGGATCATTCTCCGCCGCCGCGCGCGAGCTCGGCTGCACCCAGCCCGCCGTCTCCCAGCAGATGAAGGCGCTGGAGCAGTCGGCCGGCACCCCGCTGCTCATCCGCACCGGTCGCGAGATGCGGCTGACCCAGGCGGGCGAGGCCCTGGTCCGGCACGCCGCCGGCATCCTGGCGGGGCTGACCGCCGCCGAGGAGGAGGTCGCGGCCATCGCCGGGCTGCGCGCGGGCCGGGTGCGGCTCGTGTCCTTCCCCAGCGGCAGCTCCACCCTGGTGCCGACCGCGCTCGCGGCGATGCGCGCCGAGCACCCGGGCACCCGCATCTCCCTCGTCGAGGCCGAGCCGCCGCGGTCGGTGGAGATGCTGCGCGAGGGCGACTGCGACCTGGCGCTGGCCTTCCGCTACGGAGGCTCCGCCGGGTCCGCCGCCGAGTGGGAGGACCTCGTGGTGCGGCCGCTGCTGACCGACCGGCTCGTGGGACTGGTCCCCGAGGGGCACGCACTGGCCGGCGCGGAGCGCGTGGGCATGGCGGAGCTGGCCGACGAGCCCTGGATCGCGGGCTGCCCGCGCTGCCGCCGCCATCTGGTGGAGGTGTGCGAGGACGCGGGCTTCACCCCGCGCATCGACTTCGCCACCGACGACTATCCGGCCGTGGTCGGCCTGGTCGGCGCGGGGCTGGGCGTGGCCGTGCTGCCGGAGCTCGCGGTGGAATCCGTACGGGCCAAGGGCGTCAGCACGCTCGTCGTGGAGCCGGCGGTCGAGCGGGAGGTCGTGGCGCTGACGCTGCCCGACCTGGCCCGGGTTCCGGCCGTGGCGGCGACCCTGGCCGAGCTGGAGCGGGCGGCGACGCGCTGACCGTACGCCCGGGCCGGACGGCCCTGAGAACACGCTCGGCCCGGACGGCCCTGACCGCACGCCCGGCCCGGACGCGCCGACCGGCTGGGTGCGGCCGGAGGCGCCGACCGCACGCACGGGGGCGCGTACGGCCGAACGCGTGAAACCGGGACCGGGCGGCGACACGCCCGGGCGTGCGGATGGTGCGGAGGAAACGTTCCTTCCGTCGTTTCGTCGGCTCTCAGTGCGGCGCGATCGGTCCGATCGCACTCGACGCGGGGATCAGTCGGTGCCGGGCGCGGCCCATCAGTTCCTCGCGCTCGTCCTCCGTGAGGCCGCCCCACACCCCGTAGGGCTCCCGGACGGCGAGTGCGTGCGCGGCGCATTCCGAACGAACCGGGCATCGCATGCAGACCTCTTTAGCCGAGGCCTCACGCGCGCTCCTGGCCGCGCCCCGCTCGCCTTCCGGGTGGAAGAAGAGGGAGCTGTCGACCCCGCGGCAGGCGGCTAGCAGCTGCCAGTCCCAGAGGTCGGCGTTCGGTCCGGGGAGGCGGGAGAAATCTGCCATTGGTAGTCCTCTTGGTGCCGGTACTGAGGCGGATAGGTCCATGTCTCCAAGGGTCTCCACACCTACTGTCGGAGTAGATGTAAATATGACTCATTGGGAATCTAGCCTCAGACACGTGCCAAACGGAAGGAAAGCCGCCAAATAGGGCATAGCTCCAGATGGAGGACAGGCGGGTTGCGCCTCCGCCGCCGTGATCGCTTCCTCACGTAGAGTGCCGAAGGTGTCCGTCCGACCCGTAACTCTTTCGAGTGACCATCGTTGAGAGTGCGAAGGCGGTTGAACCCACAAGTTCTCGGACAGGTGTCCGGGAGCATCGACCGCACAGGTGACGATACGTACCAGCCTGGAGGCTCAAGGTGACGCGCATCAGCAGCTGCGGAGGGCGGTCATGACATCCGTCCTCGTCTGCGACGACTCCCCGCTTGCCCGAGAGGCGCTCCGTCGCGCGGTTGCCACCGTGCCCGGCGTCGAGCGTGTGACGACGGCGGCCAACGGCGAGGAAGTCCTCCGCCGCTGGGGCGCCGACCGCTCCGACCTGATCCTGATGGATGTACGGATGCCCGGGCTCGGCGGTGTGGAGACGGTACGCCGCCTCCTCTCGGCCGACCCCGGCGCCCGCATCATCATGCTGACGGTCGCCGAGGACCTGGACGGCGTGGCCCTCGCGGTCGCCGCCGGCGCCCGCGGCTACCTGCACAAGGACGCCTCGCGCGCCGAACTGCGGGCCACGGTCACCCAGGCACTCGCCGACCCGACCTGGCGGCTGGCCCCGCGCCGGCTCCGCTCCGCCGAGATGGGCGCCGCGCCCACCCTCACCGCGCGCGAGATCCAGGTGCTGGAGGGCATGAGCCACGGCCGGTCCAACGCGGAGATCGGGCGCGAGCTCTTCCTCTCGGAGGACACGGTCAAGACCCACGCCCGCCGGCTCTTCAAGAAGCTCGGTGCCTCGGACCGCGCGCACGCCGTCGCACTCGGCTTCCGCTGGGGTCTCGTCCGCTGACCCGGCCGCGGCCGGGCCCCGCCCGGTCCGCCGCACACCGCGGATCGTCGAGAGCGGTCCCGTCCGCCACCGGTGGACGGGGCGGCGCGCCGCTCTTGCCGTCGCCCGGCGCCTCCCGGCGCCTCTTCTCGTCGCGGTAGCCCCGTCCCGCCGTACCCGGTGCGCACCCGGGGGTTGGCGGGGCACAATCCGGGGGACGTCTCGCTTCGTGCGCGATGCCGCATCCTTGAGGGTGTGGAGTCTCTCGGGGACTATTCGGCCGAGCGGGAGGGGAGGGCGCAGATGCAGAGTTCCGGCGCACCCGCTCATAACGCTTCGACGCACAACAAGGGCCACGGTGCCGCGGATGCTCCGGCGCCAAGGCACCATGGACGGATGCGCGACGACGAGGCCCTGGGGTCCCCTGCGGCCACAGGCCCCACCGGCGCCGCCGGAGGCGGCAGTGCCGGGGGCGTCAGCGCGCTCGTCCGCCGGGCGGTGGAGGGCGACGAACAGGCCACTCACGACCTGCTCGCCTTCGTGCACCCCCTCGCGATCCGCTACTGCCGCACCCGGCTGTCACGGCTCCCGGGTGATGCTCGCCACTTCGTGGAGGACCTGGCGCAGGAGGTCTGCGTCGCCGTCCTGATGGCGCTGCCGCGCTACCGGGACACCGGTCGGCCCTTCGAGGCATTCGTCTTCGCCATCGCCGCGCACAAGGTCGCCGACCTGCAGCGGGCCGCCATGAGGCACCCGGGCAGCACGGCCGTGCCGTCGGACGAGATGCCCGAGCGGCCGGACGACTCGCTGGGCCCGGAGGAGCGCGCGCTGCTCAGCAGCGACGCCGCGTGGGCCAAGAAGCTGCTGGCGAACCTTCCGGAGAACCAGCGCGAACTCCTCGTACTGCGGGTGGCCGTCGGGCTGACCGCGGAGGAGACCGGTCAGATGCTCGGGATGTCCCCCGGAGCCGTGCGCGTGGCCCAGCACCGGGCGCTCAGCAGGCTCCGCGCGCTCGCCGAGCAGTAGGCCTACCCGTAGGAAACTACGAAACTTTCGGTTGACCTTGGTCGTGGAATGAGACGCGTCGGGATCCCGTTAGCATGGACATCCGCGCTGAGCAAGACCATTTGGGAAGGTGTCATGACTGACAGCGGTTCGACTGGAGTGCCCGACAAATTCGCCACGCTCGGACTGACCTACGACGACGTGCTGCTGCTGCCGGGCGCGTCGGACATGGCGCCGAACGACATCGACACCTCCTCCCTCATCTCCCGCAACGTGCGCGTGAACATCCCGCTGCTGTCCGCGGCCATGGACAAGGTCACCGAGGCCCGCATGGCCATCGCGATGGCCCGCCAGGGCGGCGTCGGCGTGCTGCACCGCAATCTTTCGATCGCCGACCAGGCCAACCAGGTCGACCTCGTCAAGCGCTCCGAGTCCGGCATGGTCACCGACCCGATCACGGTGCACCCGGACGCGACGCTGCGCGAGGCCGACGAGCTCTGCGCGAAGTTCCGCATCTCCGGCGTCCCGGTCACCGACCCGGCGGGCAAGCTCCTCGGCATCGTCACCAACCGCGACATGGCCTTCGAGTCGGACCGCAGCCGCCAGGTGCGCGAGGTCATGACGCCGATGCCGCTGGTCACGGGCAAGGTCGGCATCTCCGGCGTGGACGCCATGGAGCTGCTGCGCCGCCACAAGATCGAGAAGCTTCCGCTGGTCGACGACGCGGGCGTCCTCAAGGGCCTCATCACGGTCAAGGACTTCGTCAAGGCCGAGAAGTACCCGAACGCCGCCAAGGACGAGGAAGGCCGCCTGCTGGTCGGTGCCGCGGTCGGCGTCGCCGGTGACGCGTACGAGCGCGCCCAGGCCCTGATCGAGGCGGGCGCCGACTTCATCGTCGTCGACACCGCCCACGGCCACTCCCGCCTGGTCGGCGACATGGTCGCCAAGATCAAGTCGAACGCCACCGTCGACGTCATCGGTGGCAACGTGGCCACCCGCGACGGCGCCCAGGCGCTGATCGACGCCGGCTGCGACGGCATCAAGGTCGGCGTCGGCCCCGGCTCCATCTGCACCACCCGCGTCGTCGCCGGCATCGGCGTCCCGCAGGTCACCGCGATCTACGAGGCCGCGCTCGCCGCCAAGGCGGCCGGCGTCCCGGTCATCGGCGACGGCGGCCTGCAGTACTCCGGCGACATCGCGAAGGCTCTCGTCGCGGGCGCCGACACGGTGATGCTCGGCTCGCTGCTCGCGGGCTGCGAGGAGTCCCCGGGCGAGCTGCTCTTCATCAACGGCAAGCAGTTCAAGTCCTACCGCGGCATGGGCTCGCTCGGCGCGATGCAGTCCCGTGGCGACCAGCGTTCCTTCTCCAAGGACCGCTACTTCCAGGAGGGCGTGGGCGGCGACGACAAGCTCATCCCCGAGGGCATCGAGGGCCAGGTGCCCTACCGCGGTCCGCTGTCCGCGGTCGTCCACCAGCTCGTCGGCGGCCTGCGCCAGTCGATGTTCTACGTGGGCGGGCGCACCGTGCCGGAGCTCCAGGAGAACGGCCGCTTCGTACGCATCACGTCGGCGGGCCTCAAGGAGAGCCACCCGCACGACATCCAGATGACCGTCGAGGCCCCGAACTACAGCCGCCAGGGCTGAGCAGGCGCCATGCGAGAGGGGCGGACCCGGGTCACACCGGGTCCGCCCCTCTCGCATGGCGTCCGTACGCCACGTCACGTCCGTACGGCGGTCACCGGAACGCGGCCCGCCGGGGTTCGGGGATACTGGACGGGCAGACCCAGAGGAAAGGCCACCACACGTGACTGAGATCGAGATCGGGCGCGGCAAGCGCGGCCGCAGGGCGTACGCGTTCGACGACATCGCCATCGTCCCGAGTCGGCGTACCCGGGACCCGAAGGAGGTCTCGATCGCCTGGCAGATCGACGCGTACCGCTTCGAGCTCCCCTTCCTGGCCGCCCCCATGGACTCGGTCGTCTCCCCGCAGACCGCGATCCGCATCGGCGAGCTCGGCGGCCTCGGCGTGCTGAACCTCGAAGGCCTGTGGACCCGTTACGAGGACCCGCAGCCGCTGCTCGACGAGATCACGGAGCTGGACGAGGAGGCCGCCACCCGCCGGCTCCAGGAGATCTACTCCGCGCCGATCCAGGCGGACCTGATCCGGCAGCGGATCAAGGAGGTGCGCGACTCCGGTGTCGTCACCGCCGCCGCCCTCTCCCCGCAGCGCACGGCCGAGTTCTCCAAGGCCGTCGTCGACGCGGGCGTGGACATCTTCGTGATCCGCGGCACCACCGTCTCCGCCGAGCACGTCTCGGGCGCCGCCGAGCCGCTGAACCTCAAGCAGTTCATCTACGAGCTGGACGTCCCGGTCATCGTCGGCGGCTGCGCCACCTACACGGCGGCCCTGCACCTGATGCGCACCGGCGCCGCGGGCGTGCTGGTCGGCTTCGGCGGCGGCGCGGCGCACACGACGCGCAACGTGCTCGGCATCCAGGTCCCGATGGCGACCGCCGTCGCGGACGTGGCCGCGGCCCGCCGCGACTACATGGACGAGTCCGGCGGCCGCTACGTGCACGTCATCGCCGACGGCGGCGTGGGCTGGTCCGGCGACATCCCGAAGGCCGTCGCCTGCGGCGCGGACGCCGTGATGATGGGCTCCCCGCTGGCCCGTGCCACCGACGCGCCCGGCAAGGGCAACCACTGGGGCATGGAGGCCGTCCACGAGGACGTGCCGCGTGGCAAGAAGGTCGACCTGGGCACCGTCGGCACCACCGAGGAGATCCTCACCGGTCCCTCGCACAGCCCGGACGGCTCGATGAACATCTTCGGCGCGCTGCGCCGCTCGATGGCCACCACCGGCTACAGCGAGCTCAAGGAGTTCCAACGGGTCGAGGTCACGGTCGCGGACTCGCAGCACAGCCGCTGACCCGTTCCACGCACGTACGCCGGAGGGCCGGCACCCCGCTCGGGGTGCCGGCCCTCCGCCGTGTGTCAGAGCCCGAGGTACAGCGTCACGGCGTGTTCGATTTGGGCGAGCTCGTACCGGTCCAGACAGTGCACCGGCTCGCCGTGGACGAACGACACGTCGATCGTGCGGATCTGGTCGACCAGCAGCCGAGCGGCCTTTCCGGCGATCTGTGCAACGAATGTTGCACACACGGCCGGGTGGCGTCAGCGGGCTGCGGCGGCCCGACGGCGCACTCGCGCTCAGAGGCGGTGGGCCGCGCCCACCGGGCTGGCGCCGCGGGTGTCCAGGAGCAGCTGCGCCTTCACCGCCAGGGCCTGCATGTCGTAGGTGCGGTGGTGCTGGAGGAGGATCGTCAGGTCGGCGTTGGCCGCGGCCTCGTACAGGGACTCGGCGCGGGGGACCGGCTGGTCCCGGACGCGCCAGCCCGTGATGTACGGGTCGTGGTAGCTGATCAGTGCCCCGAGGTCGATGAGGCGGCTGGCGATCTCGCCGGCGGGGGAGCCCTCCTGGTCGGCGAGGTCGGGCTTGTAGGTGACCCCGAGCAGCAGGACGCGGGCTCCGCGGGCGGACTTGCCGTGCTCGTTCAGCAGGGTGGCGGAGCGCTGGATGACGTACTGGGGCATCCGGTCGTTGATCTCCTGCGCCAGGCCGACCATGCGCAGCGGGTGCCCGGGGGTGCGGGTGGTGTGGGGGAGGTAGTTCGGGTCGAGGGGGACTCCGTGGCCGCCGACGCCGGGGCCGGGGCGGAAGGCCTGGTAGCCGTACGGCTTGGTTTCGGCGCAGCGGATGACGTCCCACAGATCGACGCCGAGGTCGTGGCAGAGCACGGCCATCTCGTTCATCAGGGCGATGTTGACGTGGCGGTAGTTGGTTTCGAGGAGCTGGACGGTCTCGGCCTCGCGCAGGCCTCGGGCGCGGACGACCTTCTCGGTGAGGCGGGCGTAGAAGGCGTGCGCGGACTCGGTGCAGGCCGGGGTGAGGCCGCCGATCACCTTGGGGGTGTTGGAGACGCCGTGCGTCCGGTTGCCGGGGTCGAGGCGGCTGGGGGAGTAGGCCAGGTGGAAGTCCCGGCCGGCGCGGAGTCCGGATCCCTCCTCCAGGATCGGCCGCAGGTAGTCCTCGGTGACGCCGGGGTGGACGGCGGATTCGAGGATCACCGTGGTGTGCGGGCGCAGCCGCGCGGCGAGCGCGCGGCCCGCGCCGCCCACGGCGGAGAGGTCCAGCGCGCGGTCGGCGCCGAGCCGGGTGGGGGCGCAGATGACGGCCGTGCGGACCCGGCCGAGCTCGGCCGGGTTGGTGGTGACCCGGAAGCCGGCCGCCGACATGCGGCGGATCTCGGCGGCGGAGAGAGTGGAGTCCGTGACCGGACCGCTGTCGTAGCCGACCGTCTCGATTCCGGCGGCGACGGCCGCCTGCGCGAGCGGGAGGCCGAGATGGCCCAGTCCGATGACGGCGAGGTCTGCGGGCATGGGGATGCCGTCCCTTCCCTGGCGTGAGGTGGTGCCGCGCGAGTCCACCGAGGACAGGGGAGCTGGCGCAATGTCAGACTAGGCTTATATATGACCGATATGTCGCATTCTGGGGTGAACGCCGCCGTTGTGTTGTCCACAGGCGGTGGCTGATGTGGATGCGGGACGTCAGAATCGGGAAACGGGGGCATGTGAGCGGGATCTCACCCGCACCAACGGGAGGCAGCCGTGAGGACAGCGACACTGGGGCCGGAGCAGCGAGCCGTGGCCTTCACCCGGATGGCCGAGCGGGAACTGGACGTGCTGGTCGTGGGCGCGGGCGTGGTCGGTGCCGGCACCGCGCTGGACGCCGTGACGCGCGGCCTGTCGACCGGGCTGGTGGAGGCGCGGGACTGGGCCTCGGGCACGTCCAGCCGCTCCAGCAAGCTCATCCACGGCGGCCTGCGGTACCTGGAGATGCTCGACTTCGCCCTCGTACGGGAGGCGCTGAAGGAGCGCGGCCTGCTGCTGGGGCGCCTCGCGCCGCACCTGGTGAAGCCCGTGCCCTTCCTGTACCCCTTGCAGCGCAAGGGGTGGGAGCGGTTCTACGCCGGAGCCGGCGTCGCGATGTACGACGCGATGTCGGTCTCCAGCGGCCACGGACGGGGACTGCCGGTGCACCGGCACCTGTCGCGCACCCAGGCGCTGCGGGTGGCTCCGGCGCTGCGCAAGGACGTCCTGGTGGGCGCCCTCCAGTACTACGACGCCCAGATGGACGACGCGCGGTACGTCACCACGCTCGTGCGGACGGCCGCGGCGTACGGGGCGCACTGCGCCAATCGGGCGAGGGTCGTCGGCTTCCTGCGCGAGGGCGAACGGGTGGTCGGCGCGCGCGTGCGGGACGTCGAGGGCGGCGTCGAGTACGAGATCCGCGCGAAGCAGGTCGTCAACGCCACGGGAGTGTGGACGGACGACACCCAGGCGCTGATCGGGGAGCGCGGGCAGTTCCACGTGCGGGCCTCCAAGGGCATCCACCTGGTGGTGCCGAAGGACCGCATCCACTCGACCACCGGACTGATCCTGCGGACCGAGAAGTCCGTGCTGTTCGTCATCCCGTGGGGCCGGCACTGGATCGTGGGGACCACGGACACCGACTGGGACCTGGACAAGGCGCACCCGGCGGCGTCCAGCGCGGACATCGACTACCTGCTGGAACACGTGAACTCGGTGCTGGCGGTGCCGCTGACCCGGGACGACGTCCAGGGCGTGTACGCGGGCCTGCGGCCGCTGCTGGCCGGCGAGTCGGACGCAACGAGCAAGCTGTCGCGCGAGCACACGGTGGCGCATCCGGTGCCGGGGCTGGTGGTGGTCGCGGGCGGCAAGTACACGACGTACCGGGTCATGGCGAAGGACGCGGTCGACGAGGCGGTGCACGGGCTGGACCAGCGGGTGGCGCCGTGCGTGACGGAGGACGTGCCGCTGGTGGGGGCCGAGGGGTACCAGGCCCTGTGGAACGCGCGGGCGAGGATCGCGGCCCGGACGGGGCTTCATGTGGTGCGGGTGGAGCACCTGTTGAACCGGTACGGGACGCTGACGGAGGAACTGCTGGAACTGGTCGCCGCCGATCCGGAACTGGGCAAGGCGGTGACCGGGGCGGACGACTACCTGCGGGCGGAGGTGGTGTACGCCGCCTCGCACGAGGGAGCGCGGCACCTGGACGACGTGCTGACGCGGCGGACGCGGATCTCGATCGAGACCTTCGACCGCGGGACGCGGTCGGCGCGGGAGTGCGCGGAGTTGATGGCACCGGTGCTGGGATGGGACAAGCAGCAGATCGAGAAGGAAGTGGAGCACTACGAGAAGCGGGTCCAGGCGGAACGGGAATCGCAGCGGCAGCCGGACGACCAGACGGCGGACGCGGCACGGCTGGGGGCACCCGACATCGTTCCGTTGTAAGTCCGGGATGCGGAAGGCGGAACCGCAGACCCGGGGGGTCCGTCCGTTGCGGAGTGAGGAACAATGATGGCTCTGCCGGGGCGGGTTACCGTGGGCCCCGGCCGCCGGGTCGCTCAGCCGCTGGGACGGGCGGAGCAGCGGCACGATCGCAGAGGGGACGCATGTCGAAGCCGGAGCACACCGAGTCACCTGCCGGGGCGCCTGCGGCGAAGCGTGACGATGGCGCCCCTGCCGGAGCGCCTGCGGCGAAGCCCGAGGATGTTTCCGTGCCTGCGGCAAGGACTGCCGCTGACGCGGAGCCTGATGGGCCGAAGGCCGCCTCGGCGCCTGCGGCGAAGCCTGACGGTGCGGCTGCGGCGGAGTCGGAGCGGGACGGTGACGTGAAGCCTGTGGCTGCGGAGGCGGGTCCGGGCAAGGCCGTGCCTGCGCCTGCGGCGGAGCCGGACGGTGACGTGAAGCCTGTGGCTGCGGAGGCGGGTCCGGGCAAGGCCGTGCCTGCGCCTGCGGCGGAGCCTGGCGGTGCGGCTGCGGCGGAGTCGGAGCGGGACGGTGACGTGAAGCCTGCGGTTGCGGAGGCGGGTCTGGGCAAGGCCGTGCCTGCAGCGCGGGCTGCCGCTGACGCGAAGCCCGCCCCTGCGGCGGAGCCTGGCGGTGCGTCTGCTGCTGCGGCGGAGCCGGACGCTGACGTGAAGCCTGTGGCTTCGAAGCCGCGCCTGGGCAAGGCCGCGGCAGCGGCAGCGGCGGACGCTGACGTGAAGCCCGCCCCCGCGGCTTCGAAGCCGCGCCTGGGCAAGGCCGCGTCCGAGGGTGATTCCGCGTCCGCTGCGCAGCCGGCGGCTTCGAAGGCGGCCGTGGGGGCGACCGGTGCGAATCCCGTCGTCGAGAAGGCCGATGCCATGGCCGCCGCCGTGAAGGCCGCCGCCGCCAAGGCGGCCGGGGGCGCGCAGGACGAAGGCCGGCTGCTGGCTGGTCGGTACCGGCTCAGTTCGGTGCTCGGCAAGGGCGGTATGGGCACCGTCTGGCGGGCCCAGGACGAGACCCTGGGCCGCACCGTCGCCGTCAAGGAACTCCGCTTCAGCAGCGGCGTCGACGAGGACGAGAAGCGCCGCCTCATCACCCGCACCCTCCGCGAGGCCAAGGCCATCGCCCGGATCCGCAGCGGCGGCGCCGTCACCGTCTACGACGTCGTCGACGAGGACGCCCGCCCGTGGATCGTCATGGAGCTCATCGAGGGGCCCTCGCTCGCCGAGTTCATCCGGGAGAACGGCCCCCTCACCCCGCACCGCGCCGCCGAGGTCGGCCTCGCCGTGCTCGACGTCCTGCGTGCCGCGCACGGCCAGGGCATCCTGCACCGCGACGTCAAGCCCTCCAACGTGCTCATCGCCGGCAACGGCCGTGTCGTCCTGACCGACTTCGGCATCGCGCAGGTCGAGGGCGACCCCTCCGTCACCTCCACCGGCATGCTCGTGGGCGCTCCCTCCTACATCTCGCCCGAGCGCGCCCGCGGTCAGAAGCCCGGCCCGCCGGCCGACATGTGGTCGCTCGGCGGCCTCCTGTACGCCTCCGTCGAGGGCGTCCCCCCGTACGACAAGGGGTCCGCGCTCGCCACGCTCACCGCGGTGATGACCGAGCCCGTGGACCCGCCGAAGAACGCCGGCCCGCTCGCCGAGGTCATCTACGGCCTGCTCGCCAAGGACCCGGCCCGCCGCCTCGACGAGGGACGCGCCCGGGCGATGCTCACCGCCGTCCTCGCCGCGCCCGAACCGGCACCGGCCCCCGTGCCCGCCGCCGCCGAGGAGACCCGGCAGATCTCGCTGGCGGACGCCCGGCAGGCCGCGGAGCAGGCCACCGCCGAGAAGGCCGCAGAGAAGGCCGCCAAGAAGGAACGGGAGCGCCGCGAGCGGGAGCAGCGCGAGCGCGCCCGCGCCGCGCTGAAGGCCGCCCGCAAGGCGCAGACCGCCGCCCCGGCCGCCGCGGCCGCGAAGGCGGCTTCGGCCGCCGAAGCGCCCAAGGGCCGCCCCACCTCCGTCATCGCGCCGCTCACCGACGTCATGCCGCGCCGCACCATCGCGCTGGCCGTGGTCGCCGTGGTCGCCGTGCTCGCGGTGGTCGGCTCGCTGATCGCCTGGGCGATCAGCGGCGACGACAAGGACAAGAAGGACCAGGGCAAGGGCGGCCAGGCCACCCCGGCCGCCTCCGCCCCGCAGACCTCGGGCGGCGCCGACCAGGGCTCCCCGAAGCCGTCGGGGAACACCGGCGAGTCGGGTGGTACGGACGGCACCGCCGGTGCCGGCACCGGTACCGACGCGGGCGCCGGCGGCCAGGGCCAGGGCCAGCAGACCGCCGGCCAGGGCCAGGGCCAAGAGCAGCAGGGCCAGGGACAGGGCCAGGGCGCCACGACCGGCGGAGCGGGCGGCGCGCTCCCCGCCGGGTACGCGATGGTGACGGAGCCCGGGTTCCACTTCTCGATGGCGATGCCCGAGGGGTTCAAGCGGACGGCCACCGCGGGCGACAACTCCGGCGCGATATTCAGCCGCGACGGCGGATTCCCTCGGATCCAGGTCGACTTCACCGGCAAGCCGGGCGACGACGCGGCCCTCGCCTGGGGCAAGCTGGCCCCCGCCGTGAGCGGCAGCAGCAAGGGCTACCGCCAGATCCGCATAGACAAGGCGGAGTACCGGGGCTACCCGACCGTCGCGGACTGGGAGTTCGAGCGGGAACAGAGCGGGATGAGGGTCCGGGTGCTCAACCGCGGCTTCAAGGTCGACGCCACCCACGGCTACGCCATCATGATCAGCTGCCCCGCCGACCAGTGGGACGGCGCCGAGTGCACCCAGATGCGCAACGTCGCCTTCGAGACCTTCCGGCCTCTCGGCTGACCCCAGGACGCAGACGCCCCCGTCGACGTATCGTGTCAGCGGGGCCCTGGGGGCCTGCCGCACTCGGGGGAGGCGATGTGGAGGAGTACGCGGGCCGGATCCTGGCCGGCCGCTACCGCCTGCCGCTGCCGCCGTCCGACGCGTACGAACTGGTCGAGACCCGGGCCTTCGACACGCGCAGCGGACAGGAAGTCCTGGTACGGCAGCTGCCGTTGCCGGAGGTCGTGGACGCCGAACTGGTGGACGGGCCCCTGGCCGTCCCGGCGGCACGCCGCGCTCCCGCCGACCTGCCGGCCGTGCGGCGCGCGATCGAGGCGGCGCAGGCCGCGGCCTCGATTCCCGACCACCCCCGGCTGGACCAGGTCTTCGACGTGTTCGCCGAGGGCGAGTCGCTGTGGATAGTGAGCGAACTCGTCCCGGCCAGACCACTGGCCGCGCTGATCGCCGACGAACCGCTCAGCCCCTACCGCGCGGCTGAGGTGGCGTCGGACGTGCTGACCGCGCTGCGGGTGCTGCACGCGCACGGCTGGACCCACCGGAACATCACCGTCCGCACGGTGTTGGTGTGCGAGGACGGCCGGGTCGTGCTGACGGGCCTGGCGGCCGGCGCCGCGGAGGAGGCCCTCTGCGGGTACGACCCCGTCCCCCGCACCGACGACTCCGGTCCCGACGAGCGCTGGGGCGCGAGCCCCGCCTCCGCAGCCGCCCCGGCCCCGTTACCGGCTCCGGTACCGGACCCTGCGGTTCCCGCTCCTCCGGTTCCGGCTCCTCCGGTTCCGGCTCCTCCGGTTCCGGCTCCTCCGGTTCCCCCGGCCCGCGGGTCCGGCGCGCCGGACGACGGCGGGTACGCGCCGCTCGTGGCCCCCGGATACGACACCGGGCCGCGGTACACCGACCACATCACCCCCGGCCGGCCGCAGGACGGGCCCGACATCCAGGCCGCCGCACGCGCCGGGGTCGTCGCCGCGTACCGGGCGGGGACGCGGGCGGCGGCCGCCCGGGTCACCGAGCAGCGCAAGGCAGAGGCAGCCGGCGGGAGCGGTGCCGCTGCCGCGATCGAGGCCGGGCCCGGCGCCGCGCCCGAGCGCAGGCCCGGGGGATCGACCCTCCCGCAGGGGTACTCGTACCCGTACGGCGGCGGATCGGAGGCCCGGTCGGGCGGCGCCTGGCACGGCGCGACCCCGCGCCGCCCGGCCCTGGCGCAGCCTGAGCCGCGGTGGGAACCCGAGCCGGAGCCGGAGCTGGAGCCGAAGCCCGAGCCGAAGCCGAAGCCGGAGCCGGAGCCGGAGCCGGAGCTGGAACGCGAGCCGCGGCCCGGGCCGCGGCCCCAGCGCGAGCCCGGACCCGAGCCCCGACCCGTGTCCCCGCCGAGGCCCGAGCCTGCCCCGCCGGCGTGGGGCCGGGCCGACCCGCCGGCCGCTCCCGCCCTGCCCGCGCAGCTCGCGCTGCCGCAGGGCTACCGCCAGGCCGAGCCCCCGGGACGCCCGGCGCCCGGCGGTCCCCTCCCGTCCCCCTCCCCGACCCCGGAACCGGCCCCGCAGCGCCCCCCGCAGGCGGCCCCCTGGACCGGGCTCGACGCCGAGCGGGCCCGGCACACCCGCATGGCCGTGGTCGGCGCGGTCACCGAGCGGTGGGCCCCCGAACAGGCCGGCCCCGTGCACGGGCACTGGCAGCTGGCGGCGCCCGTCGGGCCCGCCACCGACCTCTGGGCGCTCGGCGCGCTGCTCTACCGCGCCGTGCAGGGGCACGCCCCGTACCCGGAGGACAGCGTCGCCGATCTCGTCGAGATGGTCTGCGCCGAACCCCCCGCCTTCGCCGAGGAGTGCGGCGCGCTCCGCCCGGTCGTGGAGTCCCTGCTGCGCCAGGACCCCACCGAGCGGCCCGACTTCGAGGAGCTGCGCGGCTGGCTGCGCTCGCTCGTACGCTCCGCTCCCGAGCCGGACGCCGGTCTCGGCGTGCTCCCGATGCCCGATGCGGACCCCGCGCGGCTGCCCGTCGTACGCCGCCGCGGCGAGGTCCACGGGCGCCACCGCAACCCCACGGCCGCCCGCGGGCCGCGGGCGCTCGGCCGGACCCTGCTCGTCGGCATCCTGGTCCTCCTCGCCGGGGCCGTCGCGTACGCGATGCTGTTCATGCCCCGGGCCGGTGCGCCGCAGGAGCAGGACGGTCCCGGGGAGGCCACCGCGCACACGTCGTCGGCGCCGAGCCCCTCCCAGGTGCCCTCCGGTACGCCCGAGTCCAAGCCCGCGCCGCAGACGACCGGGCCCGCGGCGTCGCAGGCCGCCCCGGCGCCGGCCCCGCCCGGCTACACCACCCAGCAGGACCCGGAGCACTTCGAGATCGCCGTCCCCGAGGGCTGGGAGCGCCGAGGGATCAACGAGGCGGGCCAGGTGCGGTACACCGACGGGGCGTTCGTGCTGACCGTGGTCCCCGGCCGGGACAAGGTCGAGGGCAATCCCGACCCGGCGGCGTACCAGAAGGACAAGGAGCCGGAGCTGACGCCCTACCGGACCTCCACCTGGGCGACCGTCGGGGACGTGAAGACCACCAGGGTCGGACAGCAACTGCGGGCCACGGGACGGTACACGTGGATCGACGGGACCGGCCGCAACGTCTTCGCCCGCAACTTCGTCGTCGCGCTGGCCGGCAGTTACCACGTCGTCCTGGTGACCGGTCCGGAGGACGAACAGACCAAGGTCACCGAAGTCTTCGAGAAGGCCACGGCGAGTTACAAGGCGGGCGGATGAGCGGATACTGACGACTGATCAGTACGGCGATTGCGTCACAGTGCCGTCTTTCGGCGCCCGGGCGGTTCCGACAGCCCCCGTGGGCTCCGTAATCTGGCCTGAAGTGCAGAGAGCGGCGGGAATTCGTGGAACAGCAGACAGGTGGGGGCGCCGTGCTGGCGGGCCGGTACAGGCTCGTCGAGCCGATCGGCCGTGGCGGTATGGGAAAGGTGTGGCGCGCGCATGACGAGCTGCTCCACAGGACCGTCGCGGTCAAGGAACTGACGGCGGGTCTGTACGTCGCCCAGGCCGACCGGGACGTCATGCACGCCCGGACCCAGAAGGAGGCGCGGGCCGCGGCCCGGATCCAGCACCCGGCGGTGGTCACCGTCCACGACGTGCTGGAGCACGACGACCGGCCGTGGATCGTCATGGAGTACATCGACGGTCCCTCCCTGGCGGACGCGGCCAAGGCGGCCGGACGGATCGAGCCGCGCGAGGCGGCCCGGATCGGACTGCACGTGCTGGGCGCGCTGCGCGCCGCGCACGCGGTCGGCGTGCTGCACCGGGACGTGAAGCCGGGCAACGTGCTGCTCGCCAAGGACGGGCGGGTGCTGCTCACGGACTTCGGGATCGCCGCGATCGAGGGCGACTCGTCCATCACGCGCACCGGCGAGATCGTGGGCTCGATCGACTACCTGGCGCCCGAGCGGGTCACCGGCGGCATTCCCGACCCGTCCTCGGACCTGTGGTCGCTGGGCGCCACCCTCTACACGGCGGTGGAGGCGCGCTCCCCGTTCCGCCGCACCTCGCCCATCTCCAGCCTGCAGGCCGTGGTGAACGACGAGCCGCCGGCGCTGCGGCAGGCCGGGGTGCTGGGTCCGGTGATCACGTCCCTGCTGCGCAAGGATCCGACGGAGCGGCCCTCGGCGGAGGAGGCCGAGCGGATGCTGCTGGAGGCGATGGAGGGCCGTGAGCCGAAGGCGGCGCACGCCTACGTCCCGACGCGGGCGGTCACCTCCGAGGAGCTCGCCCCGGCGCAGGAGCCGCGGCCCGAGGAGCCGGCCCCGCACGAGGACGTCGCGCGGACGGCGCCGCTGCCCGAGCCGGCGGTGTCCGGGACGGTGTCCGCGCCCGCGCCCGCCGACCGGGACGGCGGCTGGGTCAAGCGCGCCGCGGTGGTGGCCCTGGTGGCGGCGCTGCTCGGCGGCGGCGGGGTCTTCGGGATCCTCAAGTACACCGGGGACGACGGGAAGGACGGCAACGCGGACAAGGTCGCGAGCGCGCCGGACGGTCAGCCGGGCGACAACGGCAAACCGCAGGCGGCGACCCCGCCGGCCGGCTACACGAAGGTCGTCGACCCCATCGCGGGCTTCACGCTGTTCGTCCCGGAGGGCTGGAAGCGTCAGGCGAACGGCGACCAGATCGACTACACCCCGAACGACGGCAAGCACTTCATCCGGATCGCCGCCGATCCCAGCCCGGACTACAAGGACCCGTACGGACACCTGCTGGACCTGGAACAGCAGGTGGCCCGGCGGACCGACTACAAGAAGCACCAGCTGAACCAGAACACCTTCCGGGGCAGCACCCGAGCCGCGCTCTGGGACTTCAGCTGGACGGAGAAGGTCAACCACCCCGGTCCGCGCAGGGCCCGGGAGCAGATGTACATCGCCCCGGACGAGACCGAGTACGCGATCTACATGTCGAGCCCTGTCGCCGACTGGGACAAGACCCGCCAGCAGTTCGACATCGTGCTCAGCGGCTGGGAGCCGCCCGCCAAGAAGCCCTGATCGGCACCGACCCGGGCATCCTGCCAGCGATCACTGGCGGAAAAGGCAAAATCCGGTTACCGGCGGGTACCCAAAGGCTGCCCGGCGCAATACGCTCACCGGCATGACGGACTCGCAGGCCTCCGACGCCCCCCTCCGCACCGCACCGCAGCCCACCAACCCGGTCGCCCCGGCCCCGGCAGGCGCCCGCACGGCCGCCGACGTGGTGACCCCCGACCTGGTCGCCCGGCTGACCCGCGGAGTGATCGGCTCCGGCCGCACGGCCAACCACACCCCCTTCACCGGGGACCGGCTGGCGGAGCTTCCCGAGGCCACTCCCGAGGACGTCGCCGAGGCCTTCGACCGGGCCCGCGCCGCGCAGCCCGCCTGGGCCGCCGTACCGGTACGCAAGCGGGCCGCCGTCCTGCTCCGCTTCCACGACCTGGTCCTGGCCCGGCAGGCCGAGGTCCTCGACCTGATCCAGCTGGAGACCGGCAAGGCGCGCCTGCACGCCCACGAGGAGGTCCAGGCCGTCGCCGTGTCCGCCCGCCACTACGGCCGCAGGGCGCCCTCGTACCTGCGGCCCAAGGGCCACACGGGTGCGATGCCCACCCTCACCAAGGTGACCGAGCTGCGCCAGCCGCGCGGGGTCGTCGGCCAGATCGCCCCCTGGAACTACCCCCTCGAACTGTCCGTCGGCGACGCCCTGCCGGCCTTCGTCGCGGGCAACGCGCTCGTCATGAAGCCCGACACCGAGACCGCGCTGACCGCCCTGTGGGCCCGCGACCTGCTGATCGAGGCCGGGCTGCCCGCCGAGGTCTTCCAGATCGTCCTCGGCGAGGGCCCCGTCGTCGGCCCCGAGGTGGTCCGGCACGCCGACTACGTGTCCTTCACCGGCTCCACCCGCACCGGCCGCGAGGTCGCCCGGGGCGCAGCCGACCGCCTCGTCGGGGTCTCCCTCGAACTGGGCGGCAAGAACGCCATGCTCGTCCTGCACGACGCCGACATCGACAAGGCCGCCGCGGGCGCCGTCCGCGCCTGCTTCTCCTCCGCCGGACAGCTGTGCATCTCCATCGAGCGGCTCTACGTCCACGCCTCGATCGCCGACGCCTTCGTCGACCGATTCGCCGCCCGTACCAAGGCCATGCGGCTCGGCGCCTCCCTCGCCTACGGCGCCGACATGGGATCGCTGGTCGGCGAGCGCCAGCTGGAGACCGTGACCCGGCACGTGGACGAGGCCGTCGCCAAGGGCGCCACCCTCGTCGCCGGCGGTACCGCACGCCCCGACATAGGCCCGCTGTTCTACGAGCCCACCATCCTCGACGGCGTCGAGGCACCCATGGCGGTGTGCGGGGAGGAGACCTTCGGCCCGGTCGTCTCCATCTACCGCTTCACCGACGAGGAGCAGGCCATAGCGGAGGCCAACGCCACCCCCTACGGCCTCAACTCCAGCGTCTGGACCAAGGACGCCCGCCGCGGCCACTGCGTCGCCGCCCGCCTGCGCACCGGCACCGTCAACATCAACGAGGGCTACGCCCCCGCCTACGGCAGCGCCCAGGCCCCCATGGGCGGCATGAAGGACTCCGGCCTCGGCCGCCGCCACGGCTCCGAGGGCATCCTCAAGTACACCGAGGCCCAGACCGTCGCCCACCAGCGGCTGGTCCCGATGGCGCCCTCGCTGGGCATGGACGACGAGAAGTACGCGGCGTTCATGACCCGCAGCCTCAAGGTCATGAAGGCTCTCCGACTGCGCTGAGGAGGTAACCGTGTCGCACGACGACGCACCCGGCGACGACGCACCCGGCGACGGCGCATCCCGCGACGGCGCATCCCGCGACGACGCCTACGACTACGACGTCATCGTCATCGGATCGGGCTTCGGAGGGTCGGTCTCCGCCCTGCGGCTCACCGAGAAGGGGTACCGGGTGGGCGTCCTGGAGGCAGGGCGCCGCTTCACCCGCGAGAGCCTGCCGAAGAACAGCTGGGACCTGCGCAACTACCTGTGGGCGCCGGCGCTCGGGCTGTACGGGATCCAGCGGATCCACCTGCTCGGCAACGTCATGGTGCTCGCGGGCGCCGGCGTGGGCGGCGGCTCGCTCAACTACGCCAACACCCTGTACGTGCCGCCGGACGCCTTCTTCCAGGACCGGCAGTGGGCGTCCATCACCGACTGGCGCGAGGAACTCGCCCCGTACTACGACCAGGCCAAGCGGATGCTCGGCGTGCGCCTCAACCCGACCATGACGCCCTCCGACGTCCACCTGAAGGCGGCCGCCGCCAGGATGGGCGTGGCGGACTCCTTCCACATGGCCCCGGTCGGCGTGTTCTTCGGCGACGGCGAGGACGCCGCGGGCACGTTCCGGGTCCGGCCCGGTGAGGAGACCGCCGACCCGTACTTCGGGGGCGCCGGCCCCGCGCGCACGGCCTGCACCGAGTGCGGCGAGTGCATGACCGGCTGCCGGCACGGCGCGAAGAACACCCTGAACGAGAACTACCTGCACCTCGCCGAGCGGGCCGGAGCCGTCATCCACCCCATGACGACCGCAACCGCCCTGTCCGAGCACCCGGACGGCGGCCACCGCGTCCGCACCGTGCCCACCGACGGCCGCCGCCGCGGCAGGGCGAAGGTGCTGCGCTGCCGGTACGTGGTCGTCGCGGCGGGCACGTACGGCACGCAGACCCTGCTGCACACCATGAAGGACCGCGGCGAGCTGCCGCGCCTGTCGCGGCGGCTCGGGGAGCTGACCCGGACCAACTCCGAGGGCCTGGTCGGCGCACAGACCGACGACCGCCGCTACCGCCGCCGGCACGGCGAGGACCGCCAGGCCGACTTCACCCGCGGCGTGGCGATCACCTCCTCGGTGCACCCCAACGCCGACACCCACATCGAGCCCGTCCGCTACGGCAAGGGCTCCAACGCCATGGGGTTCATGACCGTCCTGCAGGTCCCCTACAGCGCCCACCGGGTCCGCGGCTGGCTCGCCAGGACCGTGCGGCACCCGGTGCAGCTGGCCCGGTCCCTGTCGAACCGGCGCTGGTCGGAGCGGACCATCATCGGCCTGGTGATGCAGTCCCTGGACAACTCGCTGACCACCTACCGCAAGCCGGGCGGGATCGGCAAGGGCCTGCTCACCGCCCGCCAGGGGCACGGCGCCCCGAACCCCGTGCAGATCGCGGAGGCCACGCAGGCCGCGACCCTGCTGGCCGAGGAGATCAACGGCTTCCCGGGCAGCAACATCGGCGAGCTGATGGGGACCCCGCTGACCGCGCACTTCCTCGGCGGCTGCCCGATCGGGGCGTCCGCGGAGGAGGGCGTGGTGGACCCGTACCACCGGCTCTACGGACACCCGGGCATCTCGGTGGTCGACGGCGCCGCCGTCTCCGCGAACCTGGGGGTCAACCCGTCGCTGACGATCACCGCACAGGCGGAGCGGGCGATGTCGTACTGGCCGAACAAGGGAGAGCGGGACCCGCGGCCCGAACAGGGCGCGGCCTACGCCCGCCTGGACGCGGTGGAACCGGTCCGTCCGGCCGTCCCCAAGGACGCCTTCGGCGCGCTGCGGCTGCCGTTCCTGGCAGTCCCCGAAATTCCCCCACGGGATCCGGAACCGGCCGGATGACGGCGATGGGTACCGCGCTCCCCCTCCGAGCGCGGTACCCACCGCGGTACATACGTGACAGATGTTCAGCCTTGATGGTTGTACCGGAATCCGCCGAGCCGGGCTGTGGTGTCGATCACACGGCCGACGAGGCAACTGCGCGTCGCGTTCGGCCGTCAACGGCAGCATGAGAAAGCGCATTTCCCTGCTGACTGCCTGCGGCGTCGCCGCCCTGGGGCTCGCCGCCACTCCCGCACACGCCGCGGACCCCGTCTTCTCCCTGGCCGGACCGGCCGAGGTCGGCCTGCGCCCGCACCCCGGGCAGAACATCGCACCGCAGAAGACCTCGGTCGAGTTCCGGCTCGTCAACGACACCGCCTCGGCGTTCGACCGCCAGAGCACCTTCACGATCGACCTGACCGGGCTCAAGGGCATCGCCGACGTCGCGCTCGCCAAGCAGCAGGGCTCGGACTGCACGCTCACCGAGGCCGCCGTCACCTGCAAGCGCCCCGCGCTGTGGAAGGGCGAGACCACCGTCGTGGACCTCGACCTCAGCGCCGCCAAGGACAGCAAGGCCGGCGCCACCGCCGACCTCACCGTGACCGGCAAGGCCGAAGGTGCCACCTTCAAGACCGCCACCACCAAGGTGCGGGTCGGCGGCCCCGACCTCGTACTGGAGCGGGCCGACCTCAAGGCGGAGCAGAAGCCGGGCGACAAGCAGAACCTGTCGATCGTCTTCGCCAACGAGGGCACGGAGTCCGTCCAGGGCGTCGTCCTGGAGATGCGCACCACGCACGGCATCGACCTGGTCGAGCAGTACGACAACTGCTCCTACTCCG
This sequence comes from Streptomyces sp. NPDC060232, assembly GCF_042726555.1. Classification (NCBI taxonomy): domain Bacteria; kingdom Bacillati; phylum Actinomycetota; class Actinomycetes; order Kitasatosporales; family Streptomycetaceae; genus Streptomyces; species Streptomyces sp. NPDC060232. The sequence continues at coordinate 282,381 of NZ_JBHXAG010000003.1, forward strand.
AGGACCCGAGCGAGGGACAGCCCTGGAACACGGGCTGGAGCACGGTGCAGTGCCTGCTGGAGGGCGAGTACAAGCCGGGCGCCGTCTACGGGGTCGACGGCCCGCTCACCCTCAAGGCCGCCCCGCACGCCTTCGCCGACGGCCTCACCTACGCCGTGTACGCCCCCGGCGCCCAGCCGAAGGCCGGCAAGACCTCCAAGAAGCCGGCCGGCGGCAAGACGCTGGCCGTGCGGGAACGCCCCGCGAAGGCCTCCGCGCAGTCGGTGGACCTCGACCCCTGGAACAACCTCCAGGAGTTCGACTTCCGGACGAAGAACAGCGCCGACCTCGTGGCCTGGCCCGTCGCCCTCGCCGGCGGAGTGGGCGAGACGGTCAAGGCCGACTTCGGCTTCCGCAACAACGGCCCCGCCTGGGTGGCGGAACTGCGCTCCGGTGAGAGCGTCGCCCGCACGGACATCGTGATCCCCGCCGGTACGAAGGTCACCAAGGTCCCGGCCGGCTGCCGCGGGGTCAACGCCGACGGCACCAGCCGCGAGCAGACGCTCGGCGCGCCGCGCTACTTCTGCTCCACCGGGCACGTCGTCGGGGAGCGGGAGAAGTTCGCCTACCCGTTCGAGCTGAAGATCGAGCAGGTCGTGGCGAACGCGGCGGGGTCCGTCTCGGTCGGTCAGTGGACGCCCGAGGGCACCAAGGGCCAGCCGTGGGACCCCCACCACGCCAACGACAAGGCGTCCGTCGTGATCAGCGCGAAGGACGGCGGCGCCACGCCGAGTCCGACCGCCACGGCCACCGCCTCGCCGACCGCCACGGCGACCTCCTCGGCCTCGGCCTCGGCCACGCCCGCCGGCACCTCCGGCGCGACGGCGAACGGCGGCCTCGCCGCCACCGGCAGCTCCGCCGGGGCGCTCGCGCTCGGCGGCGCGGTGCTCGTGGCCGCGGGCGGCGGTCTCGTCCTGGCCTTCCGCCGCAAGGCCGGCACGCACGCCTAGGTCCTGTCTGGAGTTCCAGCGCGGGAGAAGGAGCGGCGTCTGGTGCCGTCGAGTCCAAGGCGGGGGAGGGAGTCGACGCGGAGCGTCGGCGACTGACGACAACGCCGGAAGCGGCGGTGCCAGACGCCGCGACGCCGCGGGGGAACTCCAGACAGGACCTAACCGCCACAGCTGCGCGGCCGTGAAGCCGCGCGGACGCGGAACGGCCGGCCCGGGGCGTCCCCGGGGCCGGCCGTTTTCTACGGGGTGACCGGGCTGCTGTCCCCTGCCGTCCGGTCACGCGAAGGAGCGAGGTCCCACGACGCACGCACCACGAGGCGTACGTCTCATCGCTCCTGCGGAGCCACGCGTGGTGTTGCGGTTCCGCGGCTGGCTGACGCGGACATCCTCACCAACGAAAGCCCATGGGGCGGGTCACGCTCCGGACGAGTGACGAACAGCCGTCACACCCGGCCCCGGCACAGCTCCAGCAGGGTCATCGCGAGGGCCGTTCCGGGCTTGCCGAGGGCGTCGCTCCAATGGGACAGCACCTCCATCTCGCGGGACAGGTGCACCCGGCGGCCGCCGGAGGCGATCCGGGCGTCCTGGATGACCGTCGAGACGGCCATCCGCTCCTGGATCAGTCCGATGATCCGGTCGTCGATCGCGTCGATCGCGTCGATACGGGTACGGGACTCGGCGATCAGCTGCTCGGGGGTGGTGGTGACGCTCATGGTGTTCTCCTGTGGGTCGTGCCGGCAGGAGCGGAAACGCGGAGCGCCCCGGTCCTGTCGGACCGGGGCGCTCTGGGAAGTCAGCGGCTCAAGCGAGCATCACGATGACCCATGGCGACCGGACCGGCCGGTGCCATAGGTAAAGAGGAAGCTCAGCTGCTTGCGCACGGAAGGGATTATTGCCCCCCGTGCCCCTCCCGGCCAACCCGGTTCGGATGGTGAGACGAAGAAGGGGTGCGAGTGCCCCGTTAGAATCGACAAAACAGCCACCTCTTCCGCCGGAAGGCCGCCCCGTGCCAGAAGCACCCTCCGCCGCCCACGACAGCGCCCCGGACACGGTTCTCGTCGTCGACTTCGGCGCCCAGTACGCCCAGCTCATCGCCCGCCGCGTCCGCGAGGCACGGGTCTACAGCGAGATCGTGCCGAGCTCGATGCCCGTCGACGAGATGCTGGCCAAGAACCCCAAGGCGATCATCCTCTCCGGCGGCCCGTCCTCCGTCTACGAGGAGGGCGCCCCGCAGCTGGACCGTGCGATCTTCGAGGCCGGGGTCCCCGTCTTCGGCATGTGCTACGGCTTCCAGCTGATGGCGACCACCCTCGGCGGCACGGTCGACAACACCGGCGCCCGCGAGTACGGCCGCACCCCGCTGGCCGTCTCCAAGACCGGCTCCACCCTCTTCGAGGGCACCCCGGCGAACCAGTCCGTGTGGATGTCCCACGGCGACGCCTGCTCCGCCGCCCCCGAGGGCTTCACCGTCACCGCGTCGACGAACGTCGTACCCGTGGCGGCCTTCGAGAACGACGAGAAGAAGCTGTACGGCGTGCAGTACCACCCCGAGGTGATGCACTCCACGCACGGCCAGCAGATCCTGGAGCACTTCCTCTACCGCGGCGCCGGCCTCGCCCCCACCTGGACCACCGGCAACATCGTCGAGGAGCAGGTCGCGGCCATCCGCGCGCAGGTCGGCGACAAGCGCGCCATCTGCGGCCTGTCCGGCGGCGTGGACTCCGCGGTCGCCGCGGCCCTCGTACAGAAGGCCATCGGCTCCCAGCTGACCTGCGTCTACGTCGACCACGGCCTGATGCGCAAGGGCGAGACCGAGCAGGTCGAGAAGGACTTCGTCGCCGCCACCGGCGTCCAGCTGAAGGTCGTCGACGCGCAGGAGCGCTTCCTGAACGCCCTCGCCGGCGTCTCCGACCCGGAGACCAAGCGGAAGATCATCGGCCGCGAGTTCATCCGCGTCTTCGAGCAGGCCCAGCTGGAGATCCTCCAGGAGGACGGCCCCGCGGTCGCCTTCCTCGTGCAGGGCACCCTGTACCCGGACGTCGTCGAGTCCGGCGGCGGCACCGGCACCGCCAACATCAAGTCGCACCACAACGTCGGCGGCCTCCCCGACGACATCGAGTTCGAGCTCGTCGAGCCGCTGCGCCAGCTGTTCAAGGACGAGGTCCGCATGGTCGGCCAGGAGCTCGGCCTGCCCGACGAGATCGTCCAGCGCCAGCCCTTCCCCGGCCCCGGCCTCGGCATCCGCATCGTCGGCGAGGTCACCAAGGAGCGCCTGGACCTGCTGCGCGAGGCCGACGCCATCGCCCGCCACGAGCTGACCGCGGCCGGCCTGGACCGCGAGATCTGGCAGTGCCCGGTCGTCCTCCTCGCGGACGTCCGCAGCGTCGGCGTCCAGGGCGACGGACGCACCTACGGCCACCCGATCGTCCTGCGCCCCGTCTCCTCCGAGGACGCCATGACCGCGGACTGGACGCGCATGCCCTACGAGGTGCTCGCCCGGATCTCCACCCGCATCACCAACGAGGTGCCGGAGGTGAACCGGGTGGTCCTCGACTGCACGAGCAAGCCCCCGGGCACCATCGAGTGGGAGTAGTCCCCACCCGCCGTGCGTGACGAGCCGCCGCTCCCTGCCGGAGCGGCGGCTCCGCCGTTTCTCTGGCCACTTGGCAGGGGCGCGGGTACCTTGCGCCGCGAGCCGAGCCGCCGAAGGAGCGCCCATGCCGGACCAGCCCGTACCCGTGCCCGTGCCCCTGGAGCGGCTCCGCTTCGAGATGCCGCCCGCGCACACGGACCCGGCCGAGGAGCGCGCGTACCGCAAGGAGCGGCTCGCGGGCGCGCTGCGGCTGTTCGCCCGCCTCGGCTACGAGGACGGGGTCGCCGGGCACGTCACCGTCCGGGACCCGGAGTCCGAGGACTGCTACTGGGTGAACCCCTTCGGCCGGGCCTTCGCCGCCCTCGGCCCCGAGGACCTGCTGCTCGTCGACGGGGACGGGCGGGTGGTCCAGGGGGAGCGGCGTGTCAACGAGCTGGCCTTCGCCGTGCACGCCGCCGTGCACCGGGCCCGCCCCGACGCGGTCGCCGTCGTCCGCACGCAGGCCCCGTACGGCAGGGCGCTGGCCGCCCTCGGCGAGCTGCTCGCCCCGATCACCCACGAGGCCTGCGCCTTCTACGAGGACCACGCGCTGCTCGACGAGTACGCCGGCGCGGAGGACGGCCCGCGCATCGCCCGCGCGCTCGGCCCGTACAAGGCGCTCATCCTGCGCAACCACGGGCTGCTGACGGTCGGTGGATCGGTGGACGCGGCCGCCTGGTGGTTCGTCGCCGCGGAACGGGCCGCGCAGGTCCAGCTGATCGCACGGGCTGCCGGGAAACCGGTCCTCATCGACCACCACAGCGCCGCGGCCACCCGTGAGCGGTTCGGCGGGGACCTCGCCGGCTGGGTGAGCTACCAGCCGCTGTGGCAGACCGTCGCGGACATGGCGTCAACATCATGAACCTTTAATCACCTGCTCTGACATCGTGCGCAATCCGGAGCACTGCCCCAGTGGTGCACAATTCGCTGGCATTGCCCCGTAGTTCAGAGAGGCGGCACGTACGTGGCTGTCCAAGAGATGTCCCGCGGCACCCATACCACTGCCTGCGCCTGCGAGGAGTGCGCACGGGAAGGGCACCGCCGAGCGGTCGCCGCGTTCCTGGAGAAGCGCGACGAGTTCGCCGCCGGGCAGGGCGTGCCGGCCGCCGTTGCCCACTCCCTCGGCGCCTCCCGCCAGTGGGTCTCCGACGAGCTGGCCCTGTCGGCCCGTACCGTCGCCGACCGGAGCCGGGAGGCCGGGAACTCCTGGCTGTACGTGTTCTCGCGGCGGGCCGTCCTCGCCGTGTGGATCGCCGCCGGCGTCCTGCTCCTGGTCCAGGTCGCCGCCGCGCTCGGCACCGGCTGGTCCACGGCGCGCACCGCCGGACTGCTCGCGGCCCTGCTGCTCGCCGGGCTGCTGACGCTCGCCGCCCGAGCCCAGTCGGTACGCGGCGGGCTGCTGGCCCCGCTGGTCGGCGAGGACAACCGGCTGTCCACCTCCCAGGCGGTGCCCACCGCCTGGGTGGTGCTGACGGCCTTCGCCACGTTGCTCCTCGCGCTGCGGCTGGCCGCCTCGGCCCCCGGCCCGGAGCGGCAGGCGCTGTACACGGGCCTCGCCCTGGGCCGGGCGCTGCCGCTGCTGTCGGTGGTCGTGCTGACCTCCGCGGTGGCGGTGCTGGTGCGCCGGGTGGTCTCCGTACGGATCATGAGCCAGCGGCTGCAGAAGCTGCCGGCCGACCGGCCGCGCGGAGCGGACCTGTTGACGGACGACGCGGGCCGCGGGAGTTTCCCCGACGCGCAGTACGTGCTCGTCTCCACCGTCGTACTGGCCTACGCGGCGGCCTCGCTCACCCGTTTCCCGGACCGGCTGCCGCAGCTGCCCTGGGCGCTGACCCTGCTGGTGGCCCTGTCGGCCGCGGTCTACCTGGCGGCGAAGTACGCGGAGGGCAGCCGCCCGCTGGTGCTGTCGGTGGTGCGCAGACGCGAGCCCGGGGACCTGGACGCCGCCGTCCGCCCCGGGGACGACATCGAGATCCGGGGCGTGGGCTTCGTCCCGCCCGGCGCGCAGACCCCGGAGATGCTCGCCCGGCTGGTGGTACGGATCGGGGCGGTCCACGTGCACGTGCCGCTGATCCCGGTGCCCGGCGGATTCACCAACCCCTCCGACGCGGTGCTGACGGTGCCGGTCCCGGCGGAAGTGGAACCAGGGCGCACCGAGATCCAGGTGGTCACGGCCGCCGGAGTGGAATCCAACCGCTGCACCATCGACGTGGCCGAGTGATCGGGGTAGACATGTCGCGTGACCAGAACCGAAGCACCGCCCCGGACCGACGTACCGCGCGGGCTGCGTGAACAGGCTGCCCGGTACCACCTGCTGCCCCTGCGCCTCTTCCTCGGCGTGACCTTCGTCTACGCGGGCCTGGACAAGCTGTTCGACCCCGCGTTCCTGTCGGCCTCCGGCGACGGCTCCATCGGAGAACTGATGCGCGGGGTGCGCGACACCTCCGCGATCCCCGCCCTCGTGGACCTGTCCCTGGAAGCGCCCGTCGGCTTCGCCGTGTTCCTCGCCGTCGCCGAGATCCTGGTGGGCCTGGGCACCCTGGCCGGCCTGCTGTCCCGGACGGCGGCGATCGGCGGGGCACTGATCTCGCTGAGCCTGTGGCTCACGGTGTCGTGGGCGGTGTCCCCGTACTACTACGGCAACGACCTGATCTACCTGCTGGCCTGGACCCCCCTGATCCTCGCCGGCGCGCCCTACCTGTCGCTGGACTCGGAGATCCGGTCGCGCCGGTCCCGGCGTACCGCATAGGTCACCAGCCCCACCAGTGCGGCCAGCGTCAGCCCGCCCGCGGTCATCGGGATGACCGCGTACCACGGGATGTCGGCCTCACCGGTGGCCTCGACCAGGTAGAGCACGCCCGCCAGCAGCAGGACCAGACCCGCGATCAGCCGTCCCGGCTGGAACTCATGACGCCGCACGGGCCACCTCCACCTGTCCGATTCCCGCACTCAGGTCCAGCTCGATCGTCCCGCCGGCCTCCGTGCCGGCGGGCGGCGCGAGGGTCGCCGTCCGGTTCTGCTGCCCGGGCCCGGCCCGCTCGATGCGGCCCGCGTAGTCGCCGGGCAGCTGGATGTCGCCGAGGCGCCGGACGGTGACGTCCGCCTCCGCGGTGACCTCCCGGGGCAGGAGCACCTTGAGCCGGCCCGCGTCCACGGAGGCGCTGACGGCCACGCTGGTGCCCTTCGGCACGTCCAGGCGGCTCAGGTCCAAGGTCGCCAGCCCGGTGCCCGCCTCGTACACGGGCTGTACGTCGGCCACCGCGGCCGGACGCCACTCGACCTCCTGCCAGTCGGTGCCGATCTCGCGCGGCAGGGCCGCCGCGCCCGCGAGCAGGCCCGCCGTGAACACGGCCAGCACGACCGTGCCGAAGCCGGTGCGCCCCAGCAGGGAGCTGACCGCGAGGCCGAGGCCGAAGACGACCAGAGCGGCGGCGAGCCCGGTCTGCAGGGCCTCGCCCAGCGGGCTGCCCTCCCAGTCCGCCGCGGTACCGGCGGCCCCGGCCAGCAGCGCCAGCACGAACACCCGGCCGCCGATGCCGCCGCGCCCCCGGACCCGGGCGGCGGCGGGCCGCCGTACGGCCGCGTCCGCGGCGCCGGAGGCGTCGGGCTCCGCCGGGCCGGCGGCGTCTTCGGGCCCCCACAGGTACCCGGTCGCGCCGACCGGACCGGTGGTGCCGTCCTTGACCAGCGGGTCCCGCCACCAGGAAGGGGCGCCCGGGGCGGGCGGCGCCTTCGTCTCCGGCGGGGCCGCCGGCGCGTGCGCGGCACGGGGCGCGGCCCCGCCCGGAGCCGGTGCCTCCGCCTCTGGGACGACGGCCTGCCGCCGCCGCTGCGACCAGTACGAGGCCCCGCCGAGCGCCAGGACCACCAGCACCGAGAAGACCGCCAGGCCGCCGTTGTCCAGCATCGACAGGAACAGCGCACAGCCGACCAGGGCGGCGAACACCGCCGCCAGCGTCGCCCCTTCGACCCGGCCCGTCAGCAGCTTCTTCACCTCGCTGTCCTCCTCGCCCTCCTGCGGGAGCAGCAGCCACGCGAAGCCGTAGAAGATCAGGCCGACGCCGCCGGTGACCGCGAGGACGCCCAGGACGATCCGGAAGACCACCGGGTCCAGGTCGAAGTACCGGCCCAGACCGCCGCACACGCCCGCGAGGACCTTGTCGCGCTTGCTGCGGCGCAGGGACGGCCGGGGTTCGGAGGCCCGGGGCGCCCCGGGTGCCTGCGGCGGGGCATCGTGTACTTCGGTCATGCGTCCATGGTGACGGGCCGCGCGGGCGCCCGGAATCCGGCCCTACCCTGGCGCAACCCTGAGATCTCCCGGGCAGAAGTGGGGGGATGCCCTGATGCCGGGCCGCGGCCCGCCATGTGACCCTTGGCGACATGCCCGTAGCCGCCGCCTCCCGCCCCCCGCACGCCCCGGACGCCGACGACCCGCCGCAGCGCAAGCTCTACCGGAGCGCCGACGGCCGGATGCTGGGCGGTGTCGCGCGCGGACTGGCCGGGCACCTCGGGCTGCCCGTGGGCTGGGTCCGGCTCGCCTTCCTCCTGCTGTTCATGTGGGGCGACGGGCTCGGTGTGCTGCTCTACGCGGCGTTCTGGGTGTTCGTGCCGCTCGGGGTCGGCGGCCGCGCCGGGCACCGCTCCTTCTTCGAGTCCCTCCCCGACGGCACCCGCCGGCTGCGCAAACCCGACCGCGGGCAGATCACGGCGCTGATCGCCCTGTTCATCGGCGCGGGCATCTTCATCTCCAAGGTCCAGGTGGGCGGCGAGTCCGGGCGCTACGTGTGGCCGACGCTGCTGGTCGGCGCCGGGGTGGTCCTCGTATGGCGGCAGGCCGACAACGCCCGCCGCGCGCACTGGACCACCGCCGCCGGCCGGCACGGGCGCCTCTTCCAGGCCGCCCGCGCGCTCGCCGGAGTCGCCCTGGTCGGCGTGGGCCTCACCGTCTTCATCGTCGTACGGGGCTCCGCCGCCCAGCTCGGCAACGTCCTCACCGCCACCCTCGCCGTCCTCGTCGGCGTGGCCCTGCTCGCCGGACCCTGGCTGATCCGGATGACCCAGGACCTCTCCGAGGAGCGGCTCATGCGCATCCGCGCCCAGGAACGCGCCGAGGTCGCCGCCCACGTGCACGACTCGGTGCTGCACACCCTCACCCTGATCCAGCGCAACGCCGAGGACGTGGGCGAGGTGCGCCGCCTCGCACGGGCCCAGGAGCGGGAGCTGCGCAACTGGCTCTACAAGCCCGAGGGCACCGGCAAGGACGAGGCCGAGGAGCCGGCCACCCTGGCGGAGGCCGTGAAGAAGACCGCCGCCGAGGTCGAGGACCACCACGGCGTGCCCATAGAGGTCGTCGTCGTCGGCGACTGCCCGCTCGACGAGAAGCTGGCCGCGCAGCTCCAGGCCGCGCGCGAGGCGATGGTCAACGCCGCCAAGTACGGTGGCGAGGGCGGGCCGGTACAGGTCTACGCCGAGGTGGAGGGCCGGACGGTGTTCGTGTCCGTACGCGACCGCGGGCCGGGCTTCGACATCGACGCGGTACCCGACGACCGCATGGGCGTACGAGAATCGATCATCGGCCGGATGCAGCGCAACGGCGGGACCGCACGACTGCGGTCCGCGCCCGACGGCGGCACGGAAGTCGAGCTGGAGATGGAGAGGGCGGCGAACGCGGCATGACCGAGGACGAGAAGAACGCAGGCGTGGGGGAGACCAGGCGCGTCCGGGTGGTGCTCGTCGACGACCACAGGATGTTCCGCACCGGGGTGCAGGCCGAGATCGGCGAGACCGCCCGGACCGGCGTCGAGGTCGTCGGCGAGGCCGCCGACGTCGACCAGGCCGTCACCGTCATCACCGCTACCCGGCCCGAGGTGGTCCTCCTCGACGTGCACCTGCCCGGCGGCGGCGGTGTCGAGGTGCTGCGGCGCTGCGCCCCGCTGATGGCGGCCGCCGAGAACCCGGTGCGGTTCCTCGCGCTGTCGGTGTCGGACGCGGCCGAGGACGTCATCGGCGTGATCCGCGGCGGCGCGCGCGGCTACGTCACCAAGACCATCACCGGCACCGACCTGGTGGACTCCGTCTTCCGCGTGCAGGACGGGGACGCGGTGTTCTCGCCGCGCCTGGCCGGCTTCGTGCTCGACGCGTTCGCCTCGACGGACGCGCCGCCGGTGGACGAGGACCTGGACCGGCTCACGCAGCGCGAGCGCGAGGTGCTCCGGCTGATCGCACGCGGGTACGCGTACAAGGAGATCGCCAAGCAGCTCTTCATCTCGGTGAAGACGGTGGAGTCGCACGTCTCGGCGGTGCTGCGCAAGCTCCAGCTCTCCAACCGGCACGAGCTGACCCGCTGGGCGACGGCCCGCCGACTGGTGTGACGCGTGAGGCGCGCGTGATGTCGGACACCTGACGTCCGGCGGCTGCCGCGCGTCGTGTGGCGTTGACCTGCGGTGTGACCGAAACCGCAGGTCGACAGGGCAACCGGGGCCCGGCGAGCCGCCCTCTACGGTGGCGTGATGAGCCTGACCGGGACACCCTTCTTCGCCACGGTGATCGCACTGACCGCGCTCGCCGTCATCCTGCCCCTGGCCGTGTGGGGCAAGGTGCGCGGCCCCGCCGCCGTACGCGTCGCCCTGCGCTTCCTGATGGTGGTGTTCGCCCAGGTCACGGCGGTCACCGTGGTGTTCGTCGCCGTCAACAGGGCCGAGCACTTCTACACCTCGTGGGACGACCTGCTCGGCACCGGCACGTACGTCACCGCGGCCCCCGACCTCGGTCCGGACGGGCTCGGCGGCAAGAAGGTCGCAGAGGCCCCGAAGGTCAAGCAGGCCTTCCAGCCCGTCGAGGGGCTGGGCGGCCGGGTCAGGAAGACCGAGCTCGACGGCAAGATCTCCGGGGTCAAGGGCGACGTCCTGGTGTGGCTGCCGCCGCAGTACGACGACCCGGCCTTCAAGGACAGGAAGTTCCCGGTCGTGGAGCTGATCCCGGGCATTCCCGGGACGGGCAAGTCCTGGTTCCAGGGGCTCAAGGCACACGAGGTGCTGGAGCCGCTGATGAAGAGCGGCAAGGTGCAGCCCTTCATCCTCGTCTCGCCGCGCGCCATGCTCGTCGGCAACGGCGACACCGGCTGCGCCAACCTTCCCGGCAAGGTCAACGCCGACAGCTGGTTCAGCGTCGACGTCCGCAAGATGGTCGTCGACAACTTCCGGGCCTCGGACGACGCCCGCACCTGGGGCGTGGCCGGCTACTCGGCCGGGGCCTACTGCGCCGCCAAGCTGGCGATCTCCCACCCCGACCGCTACAGCGCGGCCGTCTCCCTGTCCGGCTACAACGACCCCGGGCAGGAACCCACCTCGCTCGTCGCGCAGGACCCGCAGACGCGGACCGCCCACAACCTGAAGAACATCCTCACGGCGCAGCCGGCCCCGCCGGCCGTCTCGCTGTGGCTGTCGGGCGCGGAGCACGACGGCTACCTGTCGGGCATGGACCTCAAGGGGCTCGCGCAGAAGCCCACCGTCGTCCACGCCGAGAAGGTCGTCGGCGGCCACAACCTCGAATCGTGGTCCAAGCAGCTGCCGCAGACCTTCGGCTGGCTGAGCGGCGTGGTCAAGGCCCCGTAGGCGGTGCCGGCGGGTCTGCCAGTCGGCGACCGCGTCCTGCGTACGGCGGACGCCGGGCCGGCGGCCGGATCTCGGCCACCCCCGCCTGCCACCTCCGCCGGCGCGGGACCTGCGGCCACTGCGGGCAGCGCCGGATCCTCACGCGGGGCGGGAGGCGCCGGCCCAGGGCATCGAGTCGATCGGCGCCAGCCGGACCGTCGATCCCGGGCGCGGGGCGTGGATCATCTGGCCGTTGCCGACGTAGAGGCCGACGTGCGTGACCCCGGAGTAGAAGAACACCAGGTCGCCGGGGGCCAGCTGGTCGCGGGAGACGCGCCGGCCCGCGTTGATCTGGGTGTAGGTGGTGCGGGGCAGGGAAACCCCGGCCGAGCGCCACGCCGCCTGGGTCAGCCCCGAGCAGTCGAAGGATCCGGGCCCCGTCGCGCCCCACACGTAGGGCTTGCCGATCGCGCCGTACGCGAAGGCCACGGCGCGGGCCGCACGGGAGCCGTCGGCGGGCGGCGGGGGAGCGGGGGTGGCCGGGCCGGCGGGGGCGGCGGACGCGGCGCCGGGCGCCTGGGCCTCGTAGGCGGCCCGCTCCTCGGCGGTGAGCTTGGCCAGCAGCCGCTTGGCGGCGGCGAGCTTCTCCTCGGCCTCGGCCTTGTGTGCGGCGAGTTCGCCCTGCCGGGTGCGCAGGTCTGCGAGCCGCCCCGACGCCTGCTCGCGCAGCTTGGAGACCTCGTCCAGCTTGCGTCGCACGGTGGTGATCCCGGCGGCGTTGCGCTCCCCGGCGCGGGAGACGAAGGATGCCTGGGCGAGGTAGTCCTGCGGGTCCTCCGCCAGCGCGAGCTGTACGGCGGTGCCCAGGGAGCCGCTGCGGTACTGGGAGGCGGCGAGCGTCCCGAGCGCGCTGCGGGCGGTGTTGATCTCCTCGGTCTTGCGGGCGGCCTCGTCGCGCAGGCCGGTCAGGGCCCGTTCGGCGTCGTCGGCCTGCTCCTTCGCCCCGTTGTACCGCTCGGACGCCGCCTCGGCCTCCTCGTAGAGCCGGTCCACCTCCGTCCTGATCTGGGCGGGGGTGGGCCTGGGATCGGCCTGGGAGGTGCCTTCGAAGGCGGTGGCGGTGGCAGCGCCCGCGAGGGCGATGGTGGCGGCGGTCCGTACCGAGCCGCCGGAGAGCGGGCGCTGCCTGGGCTTTCGATGACTGGCCACGAGGGCCTCACGTCCTTCCTCTGCCGGTGCTGCTTGGAGGAGGACGCTAGACCCGGAGGTAACGGGCGGATGACGGGATGATCGTAAGTGCCCTGATGCGACCGGGAGCCGGCCGCACCGGACCGGAGCAGATCATTCCGGGGTGGGTCAGTGCCAGAGAAGGGCGATGAAGATGTTGATCACGGTCAGGCCGCCGACGGCGCCGAACATCGCCTTGTCCACGTGCTCCTCGTCGCGCTTGACGTAGACGAGGGCGAGGATCACGAAGAGGAGGGCGAGCTTCACGCCGACCTTGACGTTGTTGACGGGGGTGCCGTCCATCTCGTTGAAGCCGACGAGGAGCACGCCGGTGACGAGCATGGTGAGCGCGCCGTGCAGCATGGCGGGCGTGAAGCGGGCGGTGCCGGCGCTCATGGCCTTCATCTGGGTCAGGAAGCTGCCGAGCAGGGCCGCGATCCCGATGATGTGCAGGCCGACGAAGACACTGATGAGTACGTCCATGGCAGCCGAGCGTACGGGGGCGGGCGTTCGGCCGGAGAAGCGGGTCCGCCCGTCGACGACGGCCCGCGCCCGCCCCTCGGGGTGGCGGCGCCGGCGACCGTTCGTGGTCCTCGAACGGCCGGCCCGTGTCCGTACGAGATCTGCGTACAGTGGTGTGCATGCCTGCCGCCGCCGACCTGCCCCACCCCGCCGCCGACCGCATCGAGCTCGTCGACGTCCTGGCGGCGCTCGGGCACCCCGTCCGGCTGGAGATCGTCCGCAAGCTCGCCTCCGGCGCGGAGGCCTGCTGCGGTGAGGTCGTGCCCGACCTGCCCCGGTCGAGCGTCACGCACCACCTCAGGACGCTGCGCGAGAGCGGAGTCATCCGCCGGCGCCCCCAGGGCCGCAAGCTCTACCTCGCGCTGCGCCGCGAGGACCTGGAGCTCCGTTTCCCCGGTCTGCTGGAACTCGTGCTGGCCTGTCGGTCCCGCCCCCTAGACTCGGAATGCGATGAGCAGCCTCTTTGACGACAGCTTCCTGGCGGACCTCACCCCCTCCGACGAGGTCCCGCCGCCGCCCGAGGAGCACCCCGCCCCGGAGGCGGGTGCCGACGACCTCTTCGGGGGGCACTTCGACGTGCCCATGACCGGGGACGCGTACTACCGGGACGGCGCCCCCAAGCCCGTCATCGACCCGGCGGCGCTTCTCGACGGCCTGAACGAGCAGCAGGCCGCGGCCGTCGTGCACGCGGGCTCCCCGCTGCTCATCGTCGCCGGAGCCGGCTCCGGCAAGACCCGCGTGCTGACGCACCGCATCGGCCACCTGCTGTCCGCGCGGGGCGTCCACCCCGGCCAGATCCTGGCGATCACCTTCACCAACAAGGCCGCCGGCGAGATGAAGGAGCGCGTCGAGGGCCTGGTCGGCCCCCGCGCGGGCGCCATGTGGGTCTCCACCTTCCACAGCGCGTGCGTGCGCATACTGCGCCGCGAGTCCAAGCGGCTCGGCTTCACCTCGTCGTTCTCGATCTACGACGCGGCCGACTCCAAGCGCCTGATGGCACTGGTCTGCCGCGACCTGGACCTGGACCCGAAGAAGTTCCCGCCGAAGTCCTTCAACGCCAGGATCTCCAACCTGAAGAACGAGCTGATCGACGAAGAGGCCTTCGCCGACCAGGCCGCCGACGGCTTCGAGAAGACCCTGGCGCAGGCGTACGCGATGTACCAGGCGCGGCTGCGCGAGGCCAACGCCCTCGACTTCGACGACATCATCATGACCACGGTCCACCTGCTGCAGGCCTTCCCGGACGTCGCCGAGCACTACCGGCGCCGCTTCCGGCACGTCCTGGTGGACGAGTACCAGGACACCAACCACGCGCAGTACACGCTGGTGCGCGAGCTGGTCGGCACCGGCTATCCGGACCTGCCCCCGGCCGAGCTGTGCGTGGTGGGTGACGCCGACCAGTCGATCTACGCCTTCCGCGGCGCGACGATCCGCAACATCCTCCAGTTCGAGGAGGACTACAAGGACGCGACGACGATCCTGCTGGAGCAGAACTACCGCTCCACGCAGACGATCCTCTCCGCCGCCAACGCCGTCATCGAGCGCAACGAGAACCGGCGCGCCAAGAACCTGTGGACCGAGGCCGGCTCCGGCGCCGTCATCACCGGCTACGTCGCGGACACCGAGCACGACGAGGCCCAGTTCGTCGCCGACGAGATCGACCGGCTCACCGACGCCGGGGACGCCAAGGCCGGCGACGTCGCGATCTTCTACCGGACCAACGCCCAGTCGCGCGTGTTCGAGGAGATCTTCATCCGGGTCGGCCTGCCCTACAAGGTCGTCGGCGGTGTCCGCTTCTACGAGCGCAAGGAGGTCCGCGACGTCCTCGCGTACCTGCGGGTCCTCGCGAACCCGGAGGACAACGTCCCGCTGCGCCGCATCCTGAACGTTCCCAAGCGCGGCATCGGCGAGCGCGCCGAAGCCATGGTCGACGCGCTCGCGCTGCGCGAGAAGATCACCTTCCCGCAGGCGCTGCGGCGCGTGGACGAGGCCTTCGGCATGGCGGCCCGCTCCACCAACGCGGTGAAGCGGTTCAACGCGCTGATGGAGGAGCTCCGTACGATCGTCGACTCGGGCGCGGGCCCGGCGGTGGTGCTGGAGGCGGTCCTGGAGCGCACCGGCTACCTGGCCGAACTCCAGGCGTCGACCGACCCGCAGGACGAGACGCGGATCGAGAACCTCCAGGAACTGGCGGCGGTGGCGCTGGAGTTCGAGCAGGCGCGCGAGGCCGCGGCCGCCGAGGCGCCGGAGGGCGCGGCGACGCCGGTCGGCCCCGGCACGCTCGCCGAGTTCCTGGAGCAGGTCGCCCTCGTCGCCGACTCCGACCAGATCCCCGACGAGGACGAGGACGGCTCCGGCGTCATCACCCTCATGACCCTGCACACCGCCAAGGGCCTTGAGTTCCCGGTGGTGTTCCTGACCGGCATGGAGGACGGGGTCTTCCCGCACATGCGCGCGCTGGGCCAGACCAAGGAGCTGGAGGAGGAGCGCCGCCTCGCCTACGTCGGCATCACGCGGGCGCGCGAGCGGCTGTACCTGACCCGCTCCAGCATGCGCAGCGCGTGGGGCACGCCCTCGTACAACCCGCCGTCGCGGTTCCTGGAGGAGATCCCGGACCAGTACCTGCAGTGGAAGCGCACGGGAGCGGCCCAGAAGCCGGCCGGTCCGATGCGCAGTTCCGGCTACGGTTCGGGCGCGGGCGGCGGACGGTCGTCGTTCGGCACCTCGCCCGAGGCCTTCCTGTCCTCGTCGCGTACGAAGTCGGGCCCGTCCGGGTTCGCGACGCGCCGGGCCTCCGACAAGCCGGTCATCGCCCTGGTGGTCGGGGACCGGGTCACGCACGACCAGTTCGGGCTCGGCACCGTCATGGAGGTCAAGGGAGCGGGCGCGGACGCGCAGGCCACCATCGACTTCGGTGACGACAAGCCGAAGCGGCTGCTGCTGCGCTACGCGCCGGTGCAGAAGCTCTGACCACCCGGACCACGTGTGCATGCCCGGCAGCGGGAACACTGCCGGGCATGCGGGGAGCCGGTGGGGCCGAGGTGGCTACCTCGGGTCGAGGCCGTGGCTGCGCAGCCACGCCAGGGGGTCGATCGCGGAGCCGCCGCCGGGACGGACCTCGAAGTGGAGGTGCGGGCCGGTGGAGTTGCCCGAGTTGCCCGAGTAGGCGATGACGTCGCCCGCCTTGACCTTGCCGCCGCGGATCTTGGTGGAGCTGAGGTGGCAGTACCAGGTCTCGGTGCCGTCGGGCGCGGTCACTATGGCCATGTTCCCGTAGGCGCTGTTGTACTGCGTGCGCACGGTGCCGTCGGTGGCCGCCATGACCGGGGTTCCGTAGGACACCGGGAAGTCGATGCCGGTGTGCACCGACATCCACATGCCGCCGGACTGGCCGAAGCTGGCGCTGAGGCCGTGCTGGTTCACGGGGACGGCGAACTTGGGGCGGGCGGCCTCCTTGGCCGCGGCCTCCTCGGCCTTCTTCTTCTTTTCCTCTTCCTGGCGCTCGCGCAGGTCGATGCGCTCCTGCGTGCGGCTCGCGCGGTCCGCGAAGTCGCCCGCGTCGGCGCTGAGCGCGACCAGTTGGGTGTCGAGCTTGGTGTTCGCGGCGACCGGCTTCACCGAGGCCGGGTCGGGCGCGGCCACCGTGGTGATGTCCTCGCCGGACTTGTCCGTACCGGTCAGCCCGCCGACGGAGGCGGCCGCGACGCCCGCGACACCCATCACACAGGCGGAGGGAACGGCGACGGTCAGCAGGGCGGAACGCTTCGCCGGGGTGCGGCGGCGGCTGCCGGCCCCCTTGGCGCCGGCCCCCTTGGCGCCGGCCGCCTTCGTGCCGGCCGCCTTCGTGCCGGCCGTCTTGGCGTTCCCCTTGCCGGCGCTGCGGCGCGAGGCGCGCGGCGCGGAGGTCACCGGCATGGCCTGGGTCGGCATGTCGTGGACGCCGTGCAGTTCGTGGACCTCGGGCAGCTCGTACGCCTCGGGGGCTTCGGGGGCTTCGGGGGCTTCGTGGGCTTCGGGGCCCTCGGGCACCTCGGCGGCCTCGTCGGTGAGCACCTCGAAGACGGCGGTCTCGCTGTAGGTATGGTCGGCCCCGGTCTCCTGGGCCTCCTGCGCCTCATGGACCTCGTGGGCGTAGCCGACGGTGCCGAGGGTGGTCGTGCCGTACGCGTAGTCCTGCTGCGCGGGCTGGTAGTCGTACGCGTATGCGGCCTCGGGCTGCGCCGGGGTCTGCGCGACGGTGTTCCAGGCGGTCGCGTCGTAGGCGCCGGTCTCGGGGCCGGTCGTGCCGAAGCCCGGCATCGCCCAGTGACCGGTCTGCTCGGTGGAGGTGTCGTAGCCGAAGGAGGCCGACGGGTAGGCGGTGTAGCCGGAGTGGTCCGTGCCCGCCCCCGCCGCGTTCCAGGCGCTCGGGTCCCAGCTCCCGGTGGTGTCCTCGGGTGCGGACTGCGAGGGGATCGTGGACAGGTAGGGGTCCTGCGAGGTCCACGCGGTGGTGTCGTAGGCGCCGGTCTCGTAGGAGCCATAGGCGGCGTAGTTGACCCCCTGGCCCTGCGTTTCATAGGAAACGTAGGTCGAGTCACCAGCGAAAGCGGTGGTGGAAAGGCCGTCATACCCGGCATCCGGGTACTGGCCCGACGAGGGGCGGTCGTTCACCAACTTCTCTTTCGCCTCGGCAGTGGGGGCCTGGGTGGCCGGGAACTCGAAGTTCACCGGAGGAGAGCAGTGGCGTGACTGTACCCGGCGGTTACTCGCAACGACAATCTTCGCCGGGTCCCCAGATCAGCGGAACCGGGCATTCGGCCGCCTTTCGGTCGCCGAAAGACGCAGCCTTGGCCTTGAGTTCGAAATCTGTTCGAGTACTGGACGTGGAACGGTCAGGCGACGGAAGCCGCGTCCGGGCCCGTCACGGCGCTGGGCGCGGGGCCGTCAAGGGCGCGGGCGACTGCCGCGATGACCGCGGGGTGCGCCGGAAGCGCGAGATGCCCGATACCCATGACCTGCACGTTTTCCACACAGAGGTCCGGGTGTTCGATCCGTGCGCTGCCGACCGGGGCCATCAGCGTGTCGAACTCGCTCCAGAAGGCCACGCAGCGGGTGGCGCAGCCGGGCGAGGGCGCCGCCAGCTCGGCCAGCACCTCGGACTCCGGGCGCATCTGCCGCACCAGGGGGTGCGCGTCCATGAAGGGGGCGACCCGCGTGCCGGAATGCGGGGTGCCGAGCGTGGCGAGGGTGCGGACGCGGGTGTCGCCGCCGAGGCGCTGGACGTAGTACCGGCCGACCAGGCCGCCCAGGCTGTGCCCGACCAGGTCCACCTGCTCGTGTCCGGTGCGCTCGCACAGCTCCTCGACACGCCGGGCGAGGTGGCCAGCGATGACGCGCAGGTCGAGCGTGAGGGGCGAGTAGTTGTACGCCTCCACGTGCCGCAGGCCGCCGGCCGCGAGGGCGCGGCGCAGCAGGACGAAGACGGAGCGGTTGTCGGTGAAGCCGTGGAGGAGCAGGACGGGCGGGCGTGTCGTGGCCGTCACGGGGGCGGTCCTCTCCTGGCACACCCCGGTGGGGTACAGCAGGAGGTGCCCGCCGAGCACGACGACCTCCAGCGCGCCGGCCCGCAGTGCGGCGCCGGACAAGGGGACGGGTACGGGTAACGACAGACCCATCGACGGCCTCCTGTGATCCTCCTGGGGCGGCGGCCGCCGCACCACCGTGCCGTGCGGCTGTCGGCACGGTGGCGCAATGCCGTCCCACGTGTGATTTCCCCCTCGTGGCTGCCCGCGAAACGGCAGCGTGCGCGATGCTGTACTTAACGTTCGTTCACTCGGGAGGCAGTGCGATGGGTGTGACCGGTCCGATCCGTGTGGTGGTGGCCAAGCCGGGTCTCGACGGCCACGACCGCGGGGCCAAGGTGATCGCGCGGGCGCTGCGTGACGCGGGTATGGAGGTCATCTACACCGGCCTCCACCAGACCCCCGAGCAGATCGTGGACACCGCGATCCAGGAGGACGCCGACGCGATCGGCCTGTCGATCCTCTCGGGCGCCCACAACACGCTCTTCGTGCGTGTGCTGGAACTCCTTAAGGAACGCGACGCGGAGGACATCAAGGTCTTCGGCGGCGGCATCATCCCGGAGGACGACATCGCCCCCCTCAAGGAGAAGGGCGTGGCCGAGATCTTCACCCCGGGCGCGACGACGACCTCCATCGTGGACTGGGTCAACGCCCACGTCCGCCAGTAGCCTCCGGCGGTTCAGCAGCGGTTCAGCAGCGGTTCCGCCGTGCGGGAGCGCGCCCTGCCGGCCCGCCCCGCGCAAGGCAGGCGCGCGGCGACAGCCCGCCGGGGCACCCCCCCGGCGTAGCCGGACGATCCCGCATGTCCGGGCAGTGCCCGGTGGGGCTGCCGCCGCATCCGCCACCCCTCCCGGGCCGCCGCCGGGCAGTCCCGGCCGCGCCAGGGGCGCCTCCCGGCGGTGGCGGCGGGACGTCGAGGCGGGGGCCGGGCGGAGCCCCGGTCTTGCGCGCCCCGCAGGGATCCGGCACGGAGGCCCGGCTCCGGATCTCGGCCGAGCGCCCCGCAGGGATCAGGCCGGGTCCAGCTCCGACAGCATCGCCGCGCGCAGCCGGAGCGTGGCCACCAGCCGCTGGAAGGCCTCCGCCCAGTACGCCGCCGCGCCCGGGGACGCGTCCTGCGGTTCCTCCGCGGCAGCGGTCAGGGCCTCCAGCCGGCCGGCCTCGGCAGGGTCGAGGCAGCGCTCGGCCAGCCCCATCACCCCACTGAAGCTCCACGGGTAGCTGCCCGCGTCGCGGGCGATGTCCAGCGCGTCCACCACTGCCCGGCCCAGCGCGCCGGCCCACGGCACCACGCACACCCCGAGCAGCTGGAAGGCCTCGGAGAGCCCGTGGGCCCGTATGAACTCCGCGACCCACTCCGCCCGTTCCGCGTCGGGCAGGGTCTCCAGCAGTTTGGCCCGCTCCGCGAGAGAGGCCGTGCCGGGACCCGCCGCGGGAGGTGCCGACGCCGGGCCGAGCAGGGCCCGCGACCATTCCGGGTCGCCCTGGCGCACCGCCGCCCGGCACCACGCGGCGTGCAGTTCCTCCGTCCAGCCCTCGGCCGCGGCCACCGGCAGGGCGACGATCTCCGCGGGGCCCAGGCCCCCGAACCGTTCCCGCCAGCACGACAGCGGCGCCGCCTCCACGAGTTGGCCGAGCCACCAGGCGCGCTCCCCGCGTCCGGCGGGCGGCCGCTTGACCACCCCGTCGCGGAGCATCCCCGCATCGCACTCGGCCGGCGGTGTCACCCCCTCCGGGCCCACACAAGCCAGGGCGCGCTCGGCCATGCGTCCCGCCAGCGCCGACTGCGGCAGCGCGGAGAGCAGTTCGGCTGCCGTGGCACGCACATTGCGGCTGCGGTCGCCCAGTGCCGCCTCCAGGAAGGACTCGTCCTCCAGGGACAGCCCCGCCCTCAGCGAATCGAGGAACATCAGCCGGTCCTCGGCCCGTTCGCCCGCCCAGGTCGTCGCCAGCAGCCGCGGCGCGGCCGCCGGCTCGTGGGCCCGTACGGCGCCGAGCAGCGCCACCCGCTCCGCGAACAGCCCCTCCTCCCAAAGCCGTTCCACCGCGGAGCGGTCGGTCACGTCCGGCAGTTCCCCGCCGCCCGCCCCACCGCGCAGGGCGAACCGCCAGTCGGGATTCATCCGCGCCAGCCACAGCCCCCGCGTCCCGGCCAGGGCCAGGGCGTGCGGACGCAGGTCGGTACGGGCCCGGGCGGCGTCCAGCAGCGCCGGTACGAGAGCGTCGGGCGCGCGGTAGCCGTGCCGTCCGGCCGCGGCCAGCCATTGCGGGAGCAGCTCCGTCAGGTCCGGGGCCGACCCGCGCCGCCCGCCGCCGTTCACCGGGCCGCTGCGGCCCGCCAGCAGTTGCGCGAGCCGGTGGCTCGCCGCCTCCGGAGGGGCCGGCCGGGCATCGCGGGGTGCGGGCTCCGGGCGCGGGCGCGCCGCCGCCGGCCGCAACCCGGCCCGGCGGCGGACGGCGTGCACGGCCGCCGCGTCCAGCAGTGCCTCCGGCGAACCGGCCGGGCCCCCGCCCCGGCGCCGGTCGGTGCCCAGCAGCGCGGCACCGACCAGCTCCTGCCACTCCCCGTACCCCTCGTCACCCTCGCCCATCGGTGCCCCTCCCTCGCTGCTCGTCATCGGTTGTGTCCGTCGCCCCGGTCCCGCCCCCTCCGCGGGACCGGGGCTGTCTGTGCCTCGTGCGGCTTCGGTCAACTGGCGTGGTTGTCGTTCATGAAAGCCCCCCGGCTTCTCGTCGTTGCCTCTACGGCGCCCCCGGCGCCGCACCTCTCCAGGCCGTCCTCGTTCGACGGCACAGGACCCCCCAGGCCCCCTGCGGTGTCGTCGTTGCCAGTGCGGTGACCGCCAAGGTTCAGGGGGTCACGGCGCCCGGCACGGCGCCTCGCCGCGTTGTCGGACCACGCCCGTACGTCCGGTACGCGCCGTGGCCCTCCGCCTTGCGACGCTTCCCCTCGGCCCTGTGGGCCCGGGGAGACCCCATGCGCCGGACACCGCGACCCGGCAAACCTCTCCGGCTACGGCACTACGACAGGGCGACCGGCTCGGACGAGCCGGGCTGCCATGCCGTCAGCGGGGTGAACCCGCGGTGGCCGCACTCGCCGAAGACCGTCACCGGGCCCCCGCCCGACAACGCGGCCAGCTGCCACAGCCCTCCGCGGGAGCGACTGCCCGCCCCCGTGAGGGGCACCGGCAGGGCGGAGGTGCCCTCCGCGTCCGCCAGCTGCCAGCCGAGCTCTCCCGGTATCGGAACCACCGGACCGAGCACCACCGGCCAGGACTCCAACCACGGGTCCTCCCGCAGCGCCGCCCCGTAAGCCTCCAGGGCCGCCCGCGTGCTCACCCCGGCCGGAACCTCCCCGCACGGCACGGCCGCCGCGGACCTCTCCCCGAGGTCCGCCCGCAGCCCCGCCGAGCCGGGCCGGAAGCGCATTTCCGCCTCCAACACCAGCCCCACCGGCAGCGCCAGCCCCGGCGGCCGCCCGGGCGGTCCGAAGTCCAGCACCAGCGCGGGCCGTCCCCCCGCCAGCCCGCGCAGCCATGTCCGGCGGGTGGTGAGCCGGCCGTCCGGCGACACCGAGTCGTACTGGGCGAGCACCAGCCAGCGGTCCCGTACGGCCTCCCCCTCCCCGGAGACCGGCAGTCCCACCCGGCTGCGCACGGTCGCCGCCAACTGGTCCGGAAGCCCGGTCACCCCCATCCAGGCCCGGTCCAGCAGGTGCAGCAGCGCCGCCTCCTCCAGCATCCGGGCGGGCCAGCCGGGGCCGCAACTGGGTATCGTCCCCAACTCCCTCACGCGTCCGGCCAGTCCGGGCGCCTGGGCGTCCACCATCCGGGCCGCGGTCTCCTCCCACGCCGCGTACCCCGCGTGCTCCTGGCCCGCGAGCCCGCCGCGCAGCAGGTCGGCCAGCCGCTGTTCCAGCTCGGCCACGCCCGCCCCGACGCGCGCCGCCCGGCGCTCGGCCCGGCGGCGCGCCCCCTCCTCGTCCACCGGCCCGGTCGCCCCGGCCGCCGCCCGCGCGGCCTTGGCCGCACGGTCCGCCAGCCACTGCGCGGCCCAGTCCGGCGCCTCCCCGGGCTCCCCGAACCCCTCGGCGGACCAGAGCAGGAGCAGTCCCAGCGCGTGCTTGCACGGGAACTTCCGGCTCGGACAGGAGCACTTGTAGGCCGGTCCCGCCAGGTCGACGACCGTCCGGTACGGATTGCTCCCGCTGCCCTTGCACAACCCCCATACAGAACCGGAAGCGGAACCTCCGATCTGTGACCACGGCCCCGCCCCGCCGAGTCTGCCACCCGCCTTGCGTGAAGCATCGTCAGGAGCCAGAGCCAGTACCTGTTCCGCCGTCCAGCGGACCCCCTGCTCAGTCATGTGAACCACCGTAGAGACCCCCTCTGACAATCGCTCTGACCTGCAACAACGTGATGAGCGAGGGGCGTTGTCAGTGGCGTGGTGCACCGTGGGAGCAGCAGTCGGGAGCGGCTGCGGAGCATTGGAGGGGGACCATGAGCAAGCCCGAGAACGGCATCGGCGCCGAGGCGCTGCGACCGCACGCCGAAGACGCCTTCGAGCACGAACTGAAAGCCCTGGCGGCCGCCGACGACCGGCCCCGACCGACCCGCTGGAAGCTCTCCCCGTGGGCCGTCGCCACCTACCTGCTCGGCGGCACCCTCGACGACGGCACGGTGATCACACCCAAGTACGTCGGCCCGCGCAGGATCGTCGAGGTCGCGGTCACCACCCTGGCCACCGACCGCGCCCTGCTCCTGCTCGGCGTTCCCGGCACCGCCAAGACCTGGGTGTCCGAACACCTCGCGGCCGCCGTCAGCGGCGACTCCACCCTCCTCGTCCAGGGCACCGCCGGCACCCCGGAAGAGGCCATCCGGTACGGCTGGAACTACGCCCGGCTCCTCGCCCACGGCCCCAGCCGCGAAGCCCTCGTCCCCAGCCCCGTCATGCGGGCCATGGCCGAGGGCATGACCGCCCGCGTCGAGGAGCTCACCCGCATCCCCGCCGACGTCCAGGACACCCTCATCACCGTCCTGTCCGAGAAGACCCTGCCGATACCGGAGCTCGGCGAAGAGGTCCAGGCCGTACGGGGCTTCAACCTCATCGCCACCGCCAACGACCGCGACCGCGGGGTCAACGAGCTCTCCAGCGCGCTGCGCCGACGCTTCAACACCGTCGTCCTGCCGCTGCCCGCCACCGCGGACGCCGAGGTCGACATCGTCGCCCGCCGCGTCGACCAGATGGGCCGCGCCCTCGACCTGCCGGCCGTGCCCGAGGGCCTGGAGGAGATCCGCCGCGTCGTCACCGTCTTCCGCGAGCTGCGCGACGGCGTCACCGGCGACGGCCGGACGAAGGTGAAGTCGCCCAGCGGCACCCTCTCCACCGCCGAGGCCATCTCCGTCGTCACCAACGGCCTGGCCCTGGCGGCCCACTTCGGGGACGGCGTCCTGCGCCCCTCCGACGTGGCCGCGGGGATCCTCGGCGCCGTCGTCCGCGACCCGGCGGCCGACAA
The DNA here is from genome assembly GCF_042726555.1 of Streptomyces sp. NPDC060232. Taxonomy (NCBI): domain Bacteria; kingdom Bacillati; phylum Actinomycetota; class Actinomycetes; order Kitasatosporales; family Streptomycetaceae; genus Streptomyces; species Streptomyces sp. NPDC060232. The sequence goes on from NZ_JBHXAG010000003.1 coordinate 306,422, forward strand.
GGTCGTCTGGCAGGAGTACCTGGAGGCCGTGGTCCGCGAGCGCGACGGCTGGAAGGACTTCTACCGGGCCTGCCGGGAGGTGACCGTATGAGCACCGCCCGCCAGGGCCCGCTGCTCCTCGGCGTGCGCCACCACGGCCCCGGATCGGCCCGCGCGGTCCGGGCCGCCCTGGACGCGGCCCGCCCCGCGGCCGTGCTGATCGAGGGGCCGCCCGAGGGCGACGCCCTGCTCGAACTGGCCGTCGACCCCGGCATGCGGCCGCCCGTGGCGCTGCTCGCGCACGCCGCGGACGACCCCGGCCGGGCCGCGTTCTGGCCGCTCGCCGACTTCTCCCCGGAGTGGGTCGCGATCCGCTGGGCACAGCAGGCCGGCGTACCGGTCCGGTTCATGGACCTGCCCGCCGCCCACTCGCTGGCCGGTGTCGGTGAGCCGGAGGCGGACCCGGACCGCGCCGAGCCCGACGCGGTCCGGCTGGATCCGCTCGCGGTGCTCGCCGAGACCGCCGGGTACGACGACCCCGAGCGCTGGTGGGAGGACGTGGTCGAGCACCGGGGAACCGGCGGCGCGGGCGAGGAGGCGCTCGGCGCCTTCGAGGCGCTCGGGGAGGCCATGGCAGCCCTGCGCGAGACGTACGGCGACGGCGGCCACCACCGCGACCTGGTCCGCGAGGCGTACATGCGGCAGCGGATGCGGGCCGCCCGCCGTGAGTTCGGCGACGGGTACGCCGTGGTGTGCGGGGCCTGGCACGTCCCGGCACTGCGGGCGAAGACCACCGTGGCCGCCGACAAGGCGCTGCTGACCGGGCTGCCGAAGGTCAAGGTGGAGACCACCTGGGTGCCGTGGACCCACCGCCGGCTCGCCCGGGCCGGCGGGTACGGAGCCGGGATCACCTCGCCCGGCTGGTACGCCCATCTCTTCTCGGCCCGGGACCGGCCCGTCGAGCGGTGGCTGACCAAGGTCGCCGGCCTGCTGCGCGAGGAGGACCGGCAGGTGTCCTCGGCGCACGTCATCGAAGCGGTCCGGCTCGCCGAGACCCTCGCCGCCATGCGGGGACGGCCCCTGCCCGGCCTGACGGAGACCCTGGAATCGGTCCGGGCGGTGATGTGCGACGGCTCCGACATACCGCTCGCGCTCATCGAGGACCGCCTCGTCGTCGGCGACGTGCTCGGCGAGGTCCCGGACGGGGCGCCCGTCGTCCCGCTCCAGCGGGACCTGACACGGCAGCAGCGCTCCCTGCGCCTCAAGGCGGAGGCGCAGGAACGCGCGCTGGAACTCGACCTGCGCAAGGACACCGACACGGCGAAGTCCCTGCTGCTGCACCGGCTGCGGCTGCTCGGCGTCGGCTGGGGCACCCCGGCGGCCTCCCGGAGCAGCACCGGAACCTTCCGGGAGACCTGGCGGCTGCGCTGGGAGCCGGAACTGTCCGTACGGGTGGCCGAGGCCGGCATCTGGGGCACCACCGTCCTCGCCGCGGCCACCGCCAAGGCCGAGGCGGACGCCGCCTGCGCCGAGGAGCTGGGCGAGGTGACGGCCCTGGCCGAGAGGTGCCTGCTCGCCGGACTGTCCGAGGCGCTGCCGGCCGTACTGCGGGCTCTCGCGGACCGCGCCGCGCTCGACACCGACGTGGCCCGGCTCGCGAAGGCCCTGCCGGCGCTGGCCCGTTCACTGCGGTACGGGGACGTACGGGGCACCGACGCGACGGCGCTCGGCGCGGTCGCGGCAGGGCTCGCCGAGCGGATATGCGTCGCGCTCCCGCCGGCCTGCGCGGCCGGTCTGGACGCCGACGCGGCGGCGGAGCTGGGCGGCCTCGTGGACGGCGTGCACGGAGCGGTCGGCCTGCTGGCGGACGCCGGCGACGGGCTGCGGGAGCGCTGGTCCGCGGTGCTGGGGACACTGGCGGACCGGGACACCGTGCCGGGCGTCATCCGCGGCAGGGCGACCCGGCTCCTCCTCGACGACGGGCGGCTGGAGGCCGGGGAGACGGCCCGGCTGATGGGGCTCGCACTGTCCCCGGCGGCCTCGCCCGCCGACGCGGCGGGCTGGATCGAGGGCTTCGCGGGCGGGAGTTCGGGCGGCGGCACCCTGCTCGTCCACGACGACAGGCTGCTGGGCCTGATGGACACCTGGCTGGTGGGGGTGCCGGAGCGTGCCTTCACCGACGTGCTGCCGCTGCTGAGGCGGACGTTCGGGGCGTACGAGCCCGGGGTCAGGCGGAGCCTGGGTGAGCTGGTCCGGCGCGGACCTGGTCGCCCGGCGGCGGCGCGGTCGACGGGCGACGCCCCCGAGGGCTTCGCCCCCGAGCTGGACGCGGAGCGGGCGGACGCGGTGACGGAGCTGGTCCGGATGCTGCTCGCGTCTGCCGACGGGGTCGCGGCGGCCTGAGCGGCCATTGCCCGTGCCGAGGGTGTGGCGCCGTTGCGGGGGCTCTGCCCCCGGCCCCCGCGCCTCAATCGCCGGCGGGGCCGGGTGTGGCGGGGCCGAATCGAAGAGCGACGAGTACGACGAGTGCAGGGGGACGGACGAGTGCAGGGGGACGGACGGATGAGCGGTACGGACATGAGCGCGGCGGGGCAGGACACGGAGGGCCGCGCCGGAGACGAGCGGCTGCGGCGGTGGCGGATGGTGCTCGGCGGGCCAGACGCGGACGGGACCGGGCACGCGCTGACCGGGCGGGACGCGGCGATGGACGCCGCGCTCGGCGCGCTCTACGGCGGGGGCGGCGAAGGGGGGGCGCGCAGGGCCTCGGGGGCGGCGCGCTCGGCCGGCCTCGGCGGCTCCGCGCCGAACGTGGCCCGCTGGCTCGGGGACATCCGGACGTACTTCCCCAGCTCGGTGGTCCAGGTGATGCAGCGCGACGCGATCGAACGGCTCGGGCTGTCCGCCCTGCTGCTGGAGCCGGAGATGCTGGAGGCCGTCGAACCGGACGTCCACCTCGTCGGCACCCTGCTCTCCCTGAACAAGGCGATGCCCGAGACGACGAAGGAGACGGCGCGGGCCGTGGTCCGCAAGGTGGTCGAGCAGCTGGAGAAGCGGCTCGCGACCCGCACCCGGGCCACCCTCACCGGAGCGCTCGACCGCTCCGCCCGCATCAGCCGCCCCCGCCACCGCGACATCGACTGGGACCGCACGATCCGGGCCAACCTGAAGAACTACCTGCCCGAGTACGGAACGGTCGTCCCCGAGCGGCTGATCGGATACGGCCGGGCGGCGCAGTCGGTGAAGAAGGAAGTGATCCTCTGCATCGACCAGTCGGGTTCGATGGCGGCTTCCGTCGTCTACGCCTCCGTCTTCGGCGCCGTCCTCGCCTCCATGCGCTCGATCGCCACCCGCCTGGTCGTATTCGACACCGCCGTCGTCGACTTGACCGACCAGCTCGACGACCCGGTCGACGTCCTCTTCGGGACCCAGCTGGGCGGCGGCACGGACATCAACCGCGCCCTGGCCTACTGCCAGTCGAAGATCACCCGGCCCGCCGACACGGTCGTCGTCCTCATCAGTGATCTCTACGAAGGCGGCATACGCAACGAGATGCTCGGGCGCGTCGCCGCCATGAAGGGGGCGGGCGTCGAGTTCGTGACCCTGCTGGCGCTGTCCGACGAGGGGGCCCCGGCCTACGACCGCGAGCACGCCGCGGCCCTCGCCGCGCTCGGCGCGCCGGCCTTCGCCTGCACCCCCGACCTGTTTCCGGAGGTGATGGCCGCGGCGCTGGAGAAGAGGCCCCTGCCGGCCCCCTGACGATCCTCCGACACGCCCGTCCCGGCGCCCCGTGTGAATCGGCCGATCGCACGAATTTCCAGTTCAACCGTGAGGTGTTCTGTGACAGGTATCACCGCTCAGGTGTGATCTGCGATTTAGGGACGCACGCCCCACGGGGATAACCTGCCGGACGGACATGCCGCGTCCACGGTCACCGTGTGCGCCTTCCTTGTGACAGCGCCGTCACGTTGCCCTCCGCGGCACGCCCACGCAGATAGCAGACAACCGCGAATCACTGCGAATCTTTAAAAAGACAAGGGACGGACGCGCGTGGACCTGTTCGAGTACCAGGCGAGGGACCTCTTCGCCAAGCACGGTGTACCGGTGCTGGCCGGTGAAGTCATCGACACGCCTGAGGCGGCTCGCGAGGCCACCGAGCGGCTGGGCGGCAAGTCGGTCGTCAAGGCGCAGGTGAAGGTCGGCGGCCGCGGCAAGGCCGGCGGCGTGAAGCTGGCCGCCACCCCGGACGAGGCCGTCGCCCGCGCGACGGACATCCTGGGCATGGACATCAAGGGCCACACGGTCCACAAGGTGATGATCGCGGAGACCGCTCCCGAGATCGTCGAGGAGTACTACGTCTCGTACCTCCTCGACCGCACCAACCGCACCTTCCTGGCCATGGCCTCGGTCGCGGGCGGCATGGACATCGAGCAGGTCGCCGAGGAGACCCCGGAGAAGCTCGCCAAGGTCCCGGTGAACGCCAACGAGGGCGTGACCATCGAGAAGGCCCGCGAGATCGTCGCGCTGGCGCAGTTCCCGGCCGAGGTCGCCGAGAAGGTCGCCGAGGTCCTCGTGACCCTGTGGGACACCTTCATCGCGGAGGACGCCCTCCTCGTCGAGGTCAATCCGCTCGCGAAGGTCGCCTCCGGCGAGGTCATCGCCCTTGACGGCAAGGTTTCGCTCGACGAGAACGCCGAGTTCCGCCAGCCGGGTCACGAGGAGTTCGTGGACCACGCGGCCGCGAACCCGCTTGAGGCCGCCGCCAAGGCGAAGAACCTCAACTACGTCAAGCTCGACGGTGAGGTCGGCATCATCGGCAACGGCGCGGGTCTCGTCATGAGCACCCTGGACGTCGTCGCCTACGCCGGCGAGGCGTACAAGTCCGAGAACGGCGGCGGCGTCAAGCCCGCCAACTTCCTGGACATCGGCGGTGGCGCCTCCGCCGCCGTCATGGCCAACGGTCTCGAGATCATCCTCGGGGACCCGGACGTCAAGTCCGTCTTCGTCAACGTCTTCGGTGGCATCACCGCGTGCGACGAGGTCGCCAACGGCATCGTCCAGGCGCTGGCCCTGCTGGAGGAGAAGGGCGAGGCGGTCACCAAGCCGCTGGTCGTCCGTCTCGACGGCAACAACGCCGAGCTGGGTCGCAAGATCCTCTCGGACGCCAACCACCCGCTGGTGCAGCGCGTGGACACCATGGACGGCGCGGCCGACAAGGCCGCCGAGCTCGCGGCTGCGAAGTAAGGGCAGAGGTCACAGACTCACATGGCTATCTTCCTCAACAAGGACAGCAAGGTCATCGTCCAGGGCATGACCGGTGCCACGGGCATGAAGCACACCAAGCTGATGCTGGCTGACGGCACCAACATCGTCGGCGGCGTGAACCCGCGCAAGGCCGGCACCACCGTCGACTTCGACGGCACCGAGGTCCCGGTCTTCGGTTCCGTCGCCGAGGCGATGGAGAAGACGGGCGCCAACGTCTCCGTCCTCTTCGTCCCGCCGGCCTTCGCCAAGGCCGCCGTCGTCGAGGCCATCGACGCCGAGATCCCGCTGGCCGTCGTCATCACCGAGGGCATCGCGGTGCACGACTCCGCCGCCTTCTGGGCGTACGCGACCGCCAAGGGCAACAAGACCCGCATCATCGGCCCGAACTGCCCGGGTCTGATCACCCCCGGCCAGTCCAACGCCGGCATCATCCCGGGCGACATCACCAAGCCCGGCAAGATCGGTCTGGTGTCGAAGTCCGGCACGCTGACCTACCAGATGATGTACGAGCTGCGTGACATCGGCTTCACCTCCGCCGTCGGCATCGGTGGCGACCCGGTCATCGGCACCACGCACATCGACGCCCTGGAGGCCTTCGAGGCCGACCCGGAGACCGAGCTGATCGTCATGATCGGCGAGATCGGCGGCGACGCCGAGGAGCGTGCGGCGGCCTTCATCGCATCGAGCGTCACCAAGCCGGTCGTCGGCTACGTCGCGGGCTTCACCGCCCCCGAGGGCAAGACCATGGGCCACGCCGGCGCCATCGTCTCCGGCTCCTCCGGCACCGCGCAGGCCAAGAAGGAGGCCCTTGAGGCCGCCGGCGTCAAGGTCGGCAAGACGCCGACCGAGACCGCGCAGCTGGCCCGCGAGATCCTGAACGGCTGATCTCCGGCTCCTTCCGCACAGACGGGCGTGGCCCGCACCCCTTCCTCGGGGTGCGGGCCACGCCCGTTCGCGTACGTCGTCTCAGTCGAGCCTCGGGGCGACGCGCGCCGGACCCGCCTGCGGGTCCGCGCGGAGCTTGTCGTGGAGGTGCCTGCTCCGTTCGGTGAGCTGCTGCGGGCCGCTGAGCGGCGGTACACCGGACACGCTCCCGCCGGGTGCGAGCGGGGGGTCGTACCGGGTGGGGGCGGTCGCCGCCGTGTAGGCGGTGGCGGCCGCGATCATCGCGGTCAGCCCCAGGGTGGCCCGGGTCCACTGCCGGGTGCGCCGCTCACCGCCGCCGCGGACCTCCGCCGCCGGGCGCGGGTCGAGGGAGAACGGCGGCCGCAGGGCGGCGAGCCGCTCGCGCAGCGCAGCGGACTGCTTCTCGACCGGTACGTCGGCCAGTTCGGGCACCCGCGCGGCGAGGTCGGCGTGCGCGTTGAGGATGCGGTGGCCGGTGGCGGGGGTGGTGGCCTCCGTCTCGGCGGCGGTGTCGGGCAGGTCGAGGCCGACGCCGTCGTAGAGCAGGACGGTGCGACGGTGGATCCTGGGCAGGGCGAGCAGCGCGTCGAGCAGGATCCGGTCGGCGGGATCGGCCGGGGGCCGGTCGGGCCGGCGGTGGGAGCGCCGGAACCGGTGCCAGGGGGAGAGCGCGTAGTCGTACACGATCGTGCGCACCCAGCCCACCGGGTCCGGGTCGGTGGCCACCTCGGGCCACTGGTCCCAGGCGCGGGTGAAGGCCCGGTCCACCGCCTCCAGGGAGAGCGCGCGGCAGCCGGTGAGCAGGTAGGCCTGCCGGGCGAGGGCGGGCGCGGCCAGGTCGTGGAGCGTGTCGAAGGCCTCGGCCGGATCGACGACGGGACGTACGCCGGGCCGGGTGGCCGGCCGCCCGGCGGGCCCGGCGGCGGTGGTGTCGGCGCTCCCGCCGGCGTCGGCGGGCCCGTCGGGAGCCTCCGCAACGCCCTCGGCCCCGGCCCCGGGCCCGACCGCCACCAGGAGCGGGTCCGCCGGGTCCGCCGGGTCCGCCGGGTCGGGCCGGCCCGGCGGACCGGTCGCGTCCGCGGCCCCGGCCAGTTCGGGGAGCCGGGCCAGGAAGCCCGCGTACGCGTCGCGCTTGCGGCCGCGCGGGGTGGTGCGCCCGCACTCCCAGGAGCGGACCGTCGCCGCGGCGACGCCGACCGCCGCCGCGACCTCATCGAGTGTCAGTTCCGCAGCTTCGCGCAGTCTTCGGCGCTCGTTCGGGGCGGGCAGGCCCTCGACGTTTCGTGTCATGCCGCACTCCCCGCGAACCGGCAGCCCTGAGCGAAAAAGTACATAAACGTATATTGGGCGACACCACGGACATTCGCCTGTTACCCGCCCATAGCGCGTGTCGTTGGCACCATGGCGGGGTGACCCAAGTGACCGAACGCGGGACCCGGTTGCCGGCGGCCCCGCGAGCCGGTGTGCGGCGGCGTTCGCCGGCCGCCGCCGCATGCGTGGTGGGCGGTGCCGTTGCGGCCGGACTCGGGCTCGGCTTCCTCGCCGTGCTCGTCATCGTCCTGTGGATCAGTTCCCCCTATCCGGACAGCGGCCCGGGCGGGGCCCTGCACCTCGCCGCCGGGCTGTGGCTGCTCGCCCACGGGACCGAGCTGGTGCGGTACGAGACGCTTTCCGGTGTCCCGGCACCCGTCGGTGTGACGCCTCTGCTCCTCGTCGCGCTGCCCGTCCTGCTCATGCGCCGGGCCGCCCGGCTGGGCGGCGCCGGCGACGAGGGCGACGAGGAGGTGCTGCCCGCGACGGCGGTGTTCTCGGCCGTGCTGTGCGGATACCTCGCAGTCGGGGCTCTCGCCACGGTGTACGCCACCGGGGGCCCGATGCCGGCCGACCCGATCAGCGCCGCCTGGCACGTTCCGCTGGTCGCCGTGCTGGCCGCGGCCGGTGGCGTGTGGGGGGCCAAGGGGCGCCCGCTCGGACCGCTGCCGAACTGGCTGCCGAGGGGCGTACGGAGGGGGTTCATGCGCCCTCGGTACGCGCTGGCGCTGCGGGCGGGCGCGGGTGGGGCCCTGGTACTCCTGGGCGGCGGAGCGCTGCTCGTCGGCGCCTCGCTCGCCTGGCACGGGGCGCAGGTGCAGGCCTCGTTCCTGTCGTTGACCGGGGTGTGGTCGGGCCGGTTCGCGGTCCTGCTGCTCGCGCTCGCGCTGATCCCGAACGCCATGGTCTGGGGAGCGGCCTACGCACTCGGCCCCGGGTTCGCCCTCGGCGTCGGCGTGACGGCCACCCCGCTCGGCTCCGCGGGCGCGCCCGCGCTGCCCCGGTTCCCGCTGCTGGAGGCACTCCCGCCCGCGGGCCCGGGCACCCCGCTGACCTGGGCGGCCGTCGGGGTGCCGGTGGTCGCGGGGCTGGCGGTGGGCTGGTTCGCGGTACGCCGGGCGCGGGAGGTCTCGTACGGGGAGACGGCGCTGACGGCGGCCCTCGGCGCGGTGGTGTGCGGCCTGACGATGGCCGGGCTCGCGGCGGCCTCGGCGGGGCCGCTGGGCTCGCGGCGGCTGGCCGAGTTCGGGCCGGTGTGGTGGGCCACGGGTGCGGCGGCCCTCGCGTGGACGCTGGTGCTGGCCGTGCCGGTGGCGGTGGGGGTGCATGCGTGGCGCTACCGCCCGGCGGCCGGTCCGGGGGCGGGGGGCGCGGATGCGGATGTCCCGGTGGGCGGCGGGTGGCACGACAGCGGGGTGCGGGAGCTTCGGTGGGAGCTGATGCGGAAGGCGTCGGGGACGCTGGTGCCGGAGATGGTGCCCGAGCCGGTGGCTCCGCCGGTTCCGCCGGTTCCGCCGGTTCCGCCGGTGTCGCCGGTGCCGCCGGTTTCGGGCGCTTCGGCGCCGGCGCCTTCTCCTGCCCGGCGGGCCGTGACCGTGGTGGCGGGGCTGGATCTGGGGCCGGCCCCGGTTGCCCCGACCGTTCCGCCCGGCCTGCCGGTTCCGCCCGTTCCTCCGGTGGTCGGGGTGCGGGTGCTGGCTCGGCGGAAGCCGTCCGTGTAGCCGTGCCGGTGCGGTGCCGGGTGCGGTGCAGGGTGCGGCGCCGTTGCGGGGGCGCTGCCCCCGCACCCCCGCGCCTCAAACGCCGGCGGGGCTGGAAGGGTGCGGCGGGGCCGGAGGGTGCGGCGGGGCTGGAAGGGTGCGGCGGGGCTGGAGGGTGCGGCGGGGCTGGAAGGGTGCGGCGGGGTCGGGGTGGGGCGAGGGTGGGCGTGGGGCGCCGGGGATGGGGTGGGCGTCGGCCGTTGGAGGGGGCTTAGGGTCTGTATCGAGTTGCCCCGCGGCGTCGTGACGCCCGGCACGCCGAGGGCACGCACCGAACGCCGTTCCTTGCTCCGCGGGGCAACTCGATACAGACCCTAGCGGGGGACCTTCAGGACCTCGCCGATGACGTTGTCCGGGAGGAGGGTGTTGCACTGGAATTCCGCCGACTTGGTGAGGGCGTCGTCGCGGCACACGTAGAAGTCCTTGTACGCGAGCTGCAGTGCGTACGAGCTCATCGCCAGCAGGATCGCCAGTGAGGCGGTGACCAGTCCGCTCACCGCCGCCGTGCGCTGGGGGCGGGCCGCCGGGCCGAGGGCGTCCAGGCCCGTCGGGGCACCCGGCTCGCCGACGGCCGCCGCCGGCTTGCCGCGCAGCGCGCTGATCCCCCAGTACAGGGCGAGCGCGCCCAGCAGCAGGCCGACCGAGGGGATCCCGAAGATCCCGAAGAAGAAGCCCCACATGCCCGCCAGCAGCGCGTACCGGGCGCGGCGCTGGATCGGGTCGGTGGGGTCCCAGCGCGCCGGACCCCGCTGCCCGCCCGAGTCCCCGGGGCCGGTCCCGTCGCCGTTCCCGCCGTCACCGCCGCTGCGCGGCTGCCACGGCTGGTCGGGCCGGCCTTCCGGCGGGGCCGCGAAGGGGTTGTCGTCGGTGGGGGAGTCGGGCTGACGGCGGTCCGGCATCGGGTGTGTTACTTCCCCTGTGTCGTGGACGTCGCGAGGACATCGAGGCGAGGCAGGCCAGTTTGCGGCTTGTAGGCCAGACGCTACCGCCCGCCCGTCCCCCCGTCCCTCGGGGGCCGTCCGGTGTGCCGGTATCGTTGCAGGCGGTCGGCGGCTTCGTATGGTTCCCCGTATATCGGTACCCCGAAGATTCGTATGACCACACGAAGACGAACACCGCAATTCCGCGAGAAAGGGCCTCCCATGGCCGCCTCCCGCCTGGTCGTGCTGGTCTCAGGGTCCGGCACCAACCTCCAGGCCCTGCTCGACGCCATCGACGCCCACCCCGGCGGATCCGAGGGCTTCGGCGCCGAAGTCGTCGCCGTGGGAGCCGACCGCGCGAACATCGCCGGCCTGGAGCGGGCGGAGAAGGCCGGGATCCCCACCTTCGTCTGCCCGGTGAAGGACTACGCAAGCCGCGTCGAGTGGGACGCCGCCCTCACCGAGGCGACCGACGCGTACGCACCCGACCTCGTCGTGTCGGCCGGTTTCATGAAGATCGTGGGCAAGGAGTTCATCGACCGCTTCGGCGGCCGGTTCGTCAACACCCACCCCGCCCTCCTCCCCGCCTTCCCCGGAGCCCACGGCGTACGGGACGCGCTCGCCTACGGCGCGAAGGTCACCGGCTGCACGGTCCACTTCGTCGACAGCGGCGTGGACACCGGTCCGATCATCGCCCAGGGTGTGGTCGAGGTCCGGGACGAGGACGACGAAGCCGCTCTGCATGAGCGCATCAAGGAAGTCGAGCGAAAGCTGCTCGTCGATGTCGTGGGGCGCCTGGCCCGGCACGGCTACCGCATTGAGGGACGAAAGGTAACAATCCAGTGACCGCCGCAGACACCGCAGCGAGCAACGACCCGACCACGACCCGGCGGCCGATCCGGCGTGCTCTCATCAGCGTCTACGACAAGACGGGACTGGAAGAGCTGGCCCGCGGCCTGCACGCGGCGGGCGTCGCGCTCGTCTCCACCGGCTCCACCGCCTCGAAGATCGCCGCTGCCGGGGTGCCCGTCACCAAGGTGGAGGAGCTGACCGGCTTCCCCGAGTGCCTGGACGGCCGGGTCAAGACCCTGCACCCGCGCGTGCACGCCGGCATCCTCGCCGACCTGCGCCTGGAGGACCACCGCAACCAGCTCGCCGAGCTGGGCGTCGAGCCCTTCGACCTCGTCGTCGTCAACCTGTACCCGTTCCAGGCCACCGTCCGGTCGGGTGCCACTCCCGACGAGTGCGTCGAGCAGATCGACATCGGCGGGCCCTCGATGGTCCGCGCCGCCGCCAAGAACCACCCGTCGGTCTCCGTGGTCACCAGCCCCGCGCGCTACGCCGACGTCATCGCCGCGGCCCAGGGCGGCGGCTTCGACCTCACCGCCCGCAAGCGGCTGGCGGCCGAGGCCTTCCAGCACACCGCCGCCTACGACGTGGCCGTCGCCTCCTGGTTCACGAACGCGTACGCCCCGGAGGGCGAGGAGGGCGCGCTGCCCGAGTTCCTCGCCGGCGCCTGGGAGCGCAAGTCCACCCTGCGCTACGGCGAGAACCCGCACCAGGCCGCCGCCCTCTACACGGACGGGCAGCCGGGCGGGCTCGCCAACGCCGAGCAGCTGCACGGCAAGGAGATGTCCTTCAACAACTACGTGGACACCGAGGCCGCGCGTCGCGCCGCCTACGACCACGAAGAGCCGTGCGTCGCGATCATCAAGCACGCCAACCCGTGCGGCATCGCCGTCGGCGATGACGTCGCCGCCGCCCACCGCAAGGCGCACGCCTGCGACCCGCTGTCGGCGTTCGGCGGCGTCATCGCCGTCAACCGTCCGGTGACCGTCGAGCTCGCCGAGCAGGTCGCGGAGATCTTCACCGAGGTCATCGCCGCCCCCGGCTACGAGGACGGGGCGGTCGAGATCCTGGCCAGGAAGAAGAACATCCGCGTCCTGAAGGTCGACGGGACCCCGCACCAGCCGGGTGACCTCAAGCCCATCAGCGGCGGTGCGCTGCTCCAGCAGAGCGACCTCTTCCAGGCCGAGGGCGACGACCCGGCCAACTGGACCCTGGCCACCGGTGACGCCCTGTCCCCGGCCGAGCTCGCCGAGCTGGCCTTCGCGTGGCGGGCCTGCCGGGCCGTCAAGTCGAACGCGATCCTGCTCGCCAAGGACGGCGCCTCGGTCGGCGTCGGCATGGGCCAGGTCAACCGGGTCGACTCGGCGAAGCTCGCCGTCGAGCGGGCCGGCGCCGAGCGCGCGCAGGGCTCGTACGCCGCGTCCGACGCCTTCTTCCCCTTCCCGGACGGGCTGGAGATCCTGACGGCCGCCGGCATCAAGGCCGTGGTCCAGCCCGGTGGTTCGGTCCGTGACGAGCAGGTCGTCGAGGCCGCGCGGAAGGCCGGCGTGACGATGTACTTCACCGGCACCCGGCACTTCTTCCACTGAGTCCCGCTCCCCCCGACACGGCGAAGGCCGCGACCCGCACTGCGGGTCGCGGCCTTCGCCGTGTGCGGACGGCAGCCGGTTCAGTACTGCGGGCGCCGGAAGTAGTCGCCCGCCTTGGCGAGGCCCACGACGATCCAGATGCCGAGTCCGGTCATGAGGCCGTTGAGCAGCAGGGCGAGGATCATGCCGCCGACCGGCGTGCCGCTGCCGCCCATCGCGACCAGGTTGACGAGCAGGCCCAGGCCGCTGAAGAGGGCGAGCAGCGAGCCGTAGACGATGCCGGAGACGCGGACCCCGCCACGGCCCTTGCCGAGCTTGGCGGCCGTGAGGATGGCCCACAGCGAGAAGGCCAGGCCCACCGCCACGATGACGAAGATGACGGCACCGCCGACGGCGGCGGCCTCGTCCGCGCTGCTGCCGTACGAGTCGCCGGAGCCGGAGAAGGCGGCGGCGAACAGGGCGCCGCCCACCAGCGCGAGCAGCGTGCCGAGCACCTGGAGGCCGCCGAGGACGAAGAGGATGACGCGGGCCGCCTTCACACCGCCGGGCATCTCCATGTGGGGGCCCGGGTAGCCGCCCGGACCTCCCGGGTAGCCGGCGGGGCCGCCGGGGTAGGCCTGCGGGGCCTGCTGCGGGTAGGCGTAGCCGCCCTGCGGCGGGATGCCCTGCGGGGCCTGCTGCGGGTAGCCGTAACCGGGCTGGCCCTGCGCCGGCTGCTGTCCGTACGGATTGTGCGGGTCGCCGAAACTCATCTGGGGTGTTCCTCCGTGGAAATGCGGGGACGCACGGCAATGAGCGCGGAGGAATCCTGCACGGTGCGGTCCGCCCCCCGGCACTGCCCGCGGTACTCAGTCGTTTTCATCGTCGTCGGACCGGCGAGTCATTGTCCAGCCGGTTGGCATACAGGCGGTCACTTGTTGTGCAAGTGCAATGAATCCTGAGGTCCTGCGAGCGCCTTGACTGGAACCAGGGCCACCTCATCCGGGAGGATGGAGGCATGACCGCCCAGATTCTCGATGGCAAGGCCACCGCGGCCGCGATCAAGTCCGAACTGACCGCCCGTGTGGCGGCCCTGAAGGCCCGGGGCACCACCCCCGGCCTCGGCACCCTGCTGGTCGGCGACGATCCGGGCAGCCGCTGGTACGTCAACGGCAAGCACAAGGACTGCGCCGAGGTCGGCATCGCCTCCATCCAGCGCGAACTGCCCGCGACGGCCTCCCAGGAGGACATCGAGGAGGTCGTGCGGGAACTCAACGCCAACCCGCAGTGCACGGGCTACATCGTCCAACTCCCGCTCCCCAAGGGCATCGACACCAACCGGGTCCTGGAGCTGATGGACCCGCTGAAGGACGCCGACGGCCTGCACCCCACCTCCCTGGGCCGGCTCGTGCTGAACGAGCCGGGCCCGCTGCCCTGCACCCCGTACGGGATCGTCGAACTGCTGCGCCACCACGGCGTCGAGATCAACGGGGCGCACGTCGTCGTCCTCGGCCGCGGGATCACCGTCGGGCGGTCCATCGGCCTGCTGTTGACCCGCAAGTCCGAGAACGCCACCGTGACGCTGTGCCACACCGGTACGCGCGACCTCTCCGGGCTGCTGCGCCAGGCGGACATCATCGTCGCCGCCGCCGGGGTCCCCCACCTGGTCAAGCCCGAGGACGTGAAGCCGGGCGCGGCGGTGCTCGACGTGGGCGTCAGCCGCGACGGGGCCGGGAAGATCGTCGGCGACGTGCACCCCGGCGTCGCCGAGGTCGCGGCGTGGATCTCGCCGAACCCGGGCGGCGTCGGCCCGATGACCCGCGCCCAGCTGCTCGTCAACGTCGTAGAGGCGGCGGAGCGGGCCGGCCGTGCGGGCTGAACCGGGCGCCGAGCACGTGAACGGGAGCGGCGCGGCCAAGTCCCGCCGCTTCCCGTCCGTCACGCGGGACACGGCCCGTCCCGAGGGCAGCGGCCGAGCCGTCCCGGGGGCCGTGTCCACGCCCGCCCGCCAGTGGCCGATGCTCAGCGTGCTCGCCGCGACCGCGGTGGGGCTGCTGACCACGGCGCTCGGGCAGGCCCGGGCCGGCTGCCTGGTGATCGGCGTGGCCCTGATCGCGGCGTCGGTGCTGCGGCGCGTGCTGCCCTCGGTGGGGATGCTCGCGGTGCGCTCCCGCTTCACGGACATGATCACCTACGGGCTGCTGGGCGTGGCGATCACGCTGCTCGCCCTGGTGATGGAGCCCAGGCCGCTGCTGGAGATCCCGTTCCTGGAGAGCGCGGTCCGCTTCACCGTGCGCTGAGCGGGCCGGGCGGGGCGGATCCTCCCGGTCGAATGGAAGTCCGGGAACGGGCCGCGCCTTCGAAACGCCGGGGCGCGTGTGCCACGCACCACAGGGACCCGGGGGTTGGGCCGCGCCCGGGTCGGATAGCCTGACCGCGGATGTCTCTTCACGTCAAGATTTACAGGGGAGCGGCGTCCTCCAGCACATGGGGCAGGGACGCCCCACCGCCAGCTGTCTAACGGAGAAGGCCATGACCCGCACTCCTGTGAATGTCACCGTCACCGGCGCCGCCGGCCAGATCGGCTACGCGCTGCTCTTCCGTATCGCGTCCGGTCACCTGCTCGGCGCCGACGTGCCGGTCAAGCTCCGCCTCCTGGAGATCCCCCAGGGCATGAAGGCCGCCGAGGGCACCGCCATGGAGCTCGACGACTGCGCCTTCCCGCTGCTCGCCGGCATCGACATCTTCGACGACCCGAACAAGGGCTTCGAGGGCGCCAACGTCGCGCTGCTCGTGGGCGCCCGCCCGCGCACCAAGGGCATGGAGCGCGGCGACCTGCTCGCCGCCAACGGCGGCATCTTCAAGCCGCAGGGCCAGGCCATCAACGCGCACGCCGCGGACGACATCAAGGTCCTGGTCGTGGGCAACCCGGCCAACACCAACGCGCTCATCGCGCAGGCCGCCGCCCCGGACGTACCGGCCGAGCGCTTCACCGCGATGACCCGCCTGGACCACAACCGCGCGATCTCGCAGCTGGCCGCCAAGACCGGCGCCGCCGTCTCCGACATCAAGCGCCTGACGATCTGGGGCAACCACTCGGCGACCCAGTACCCGGACATCTTCCACGCGGAGATCGCCGGCAAGAACGCCGCCGAGGTCGTGGGCGACCAGGCGTGGCTCGCCGACACCTTCATCCCGACCGTCGCCAAGCGCGGCGCCGCGATCATCGACGCCCGTGGCGCGTCCTCCGCCGCCTCGGCCGCCAACGCCGCCATCGACCACGTGCACACCTGGGTCAACGGCACCGCCGAGGGCGACTGGACCTCGATGGGCATCCCGTCGGACGGCTCCTACGGCGTCCCGGAGGGCCTGATCTCCTCCTTCCCCGTCACGTGCAAGGACGGCAGGTACGAGATCGTCCAGGGCCTGGACGTCAACGAGTTCTCCCGCGCCCGCATCGACGCCTCCGTCCAGGAGCTGTCGGAGGAGCGCGACGCGGTCCGCGAGCTCGGCCTGATCTGATCCGTCGCTCCTCACCGAGGAGCGCGGACCCTTGCGCCACCTCGGCGTCAGAGCACCGACCGAAGCGCCCCGGCCCCCACAGGCCGGGGCGCTTTGGCGTGATTACGCCTGTCGCAAGTTGTAAGGGAAATCTAAGGTCGGTCGGTGACCGAGAGCCCGATTCCCCGCCAGCACCCAGGCGCCCCGCTGGACGACCCCCGCACCGGCCGTCCCCCCGTCGACCCGGCGGTCAGCGAGGCCGGCCGCTTCCTGTGCGCGGGCACCTACCTCGACGCCGGGTACCGCGACCGCGTCATCGAGGAGCTGTACGTCCACGAGGAGCGCATCGTCGCGCCCTCCTACGGCTTCGACGCCTCGCGCGTCCTCGCCCACGCCCTGCGCGCCCGCCGCGCCGAACTCGGCTGGGCGGTCGGCATACTCGGCGCCTGGTTCGCGGGGTCCCTCCTCACCGGGGGCGCCCTCGTGGTGGTGCTCTTCCCGTTCCTGCTGCTGAGCCTCGCCGGCTGGCTCAGGGCCCGCTCCGGGCTGCTTCCGCGCCTGCTGGCCCTCGTCGTGCGCCTCTACGCCTGGTGGAACCTGGCCGTCATCGTAGTCCTCGTCCTCGGGATCTGGCTGGCTCTGCTCGGCGCCTTCGGAGACGACGACGAAGGCCCCGTCGGACTCGGGGCGCTGCTCTTCTCCCAGGGCATCGGCGGCCCGGCGGCCGGCTTCGTCCTCGGATGGATCCCGGCGGTCTTCGCCGCGGTCGTCACCGTCGTCGGACTCCAGCGCGGCCACGTCGCCCGGACCATCGCCACCGACCTCAACCGGGAGCGGTACGCCCACCGTTCCACCGACCCGGCGGAAGCGGAGCAGGGCGTACGGTTCGCCCGCGTACGGCAGCGCATCCTGCACGAGCAGCACTCGCCTATGGTCCTGTACGACATCAACGATCCGTTCGTCGGGGCCGGTGAGGCCTACCGGCCCTGGCAGGTGTCCTTCGAGCTGCGTCCCCGCGAGGACCTCGAACCCGGCCGCGAACCGCAGCCGCTCACCAACGCCCGCATCATCGCGGGCATCGTGCCCCTGTTGGACCAGCTGCGGGTGCCCTCGCCGCACGGCTCGCCGCAGGCTGAGGCCGCTGTACTGGACCGCCTGCGCGAGCTGGTTGTCGACAGTTGCGTGTTCCTGCCGGGCGGCGGCCTGGACCACCGCGACGAAGGCCCGCACCTGCGGGCCGACTTCGAGGCGCACCGGGCCGCCGCCGTCGAGGAGGGCGGCGAGCGCCGCCGCTACTTCCTGCGCGTCCGGGTCGGCGGCTGGGACGAGAACCTCGTCGTCACCGTGTTCGTACGGGTCCACACCCAGGGCGGGATGATGATGGTGGAGGTGGCGCCGCACGTGCTGCTGCCCGTCCACGTCGCCTTCCACAACGCGGACGCCGACGCCCACCGCTACCTGAACAACAGCCGGTTCGGAAAGGCCGTCTGGGCGCTGCGGCACACGCCCGCCTCCTTCACGGCCGCCCTCGCCACCCTGGGCCGCGGCATCGCGAGCTGGTGGCGGATCGTCACCGCCGGCCACGGCGGGGCGCGCCCGGAGGGGCCGCGGGCGTCGGTGCGCGAACTCGCCGCGCAGGACAACGGATCGCTGTTCCACCTCATGGACCTCGACCGGTATCTGAAAACCATTCAGGACCGGATCGTCGCCGGCATTACCGTGGTCCTGGACGAGAACGGCTGGTACACCGAGGCCTTCGCACGCCAGGCCGACGTCCACATCAACGCGCACTTCGGGGACGTGAGCAACAGCTCGATCAGCGTCGGCGGCACCGGGAACCACAACAGCACACACAGGGGGAGCCATGGCCACAGGTGACGGGGGAGCGCAGGAGCCCACCGTGCGGTTCGGCAACATCCACGGCAGCGCGGTCAGCGTCGGCGGTTCGAACAACACGAACACCGTCCACCAGGGCGGTACGGGAGCGGACGCGCCCGGCGCGGCGGAGCTGCTGGAGGCGGTGCTCGCCCTGCGCGAGGCCCTCGTACGGGAGGCACCCCGGGGCGCCGACCGGACCGCGCTCGACGCCGAACTGGACGGGGTCGCCGAGCAGCTGGAGGGCACCGAGGCGATCCGGCCCGGCCTGGTCACCCGGCTGCGCGAGGCGCTGCAGCGGTGGGCCCCGCTGGTGGAGTCGGTGAGCGCGGCCGCTGCCCTGGGCAGCCTGCTCGGCGCGCTGGGGGGCTGATCCGTGGCTCCGGCACAGCCGCCGTCCGGCCCGCGCCGCTGGGACGCGCAGGCGCAGCGCTGGGTGGCGGACCAGGCCCCGGCCGGGCCTGCGGCACATCCTCCGGCCGGGTCCCCGCCGGGCACCGTCCAGGGCCTGCCGCCGCTCCCGCCGCAGCCGCCGACCGCGCCCGCACCTGCGTACGAACCGCCGCCCGTGCCGCCGCCGCCCGGTCCCCGGCCCGCCGACCGGCCGCGCGGCCGGTGGCTGACCCCGGCGACGGCGGGCATCGCGGTCGCCTCCGTGGCGATCGGCGCGGCGGCCGTGTGGTTCGTGGCCCGGGACACGGGCGACGCGGACCACACGGGGGAGAAGAACGGGACGGTGACCTCGGGGGCTCCGACGGGGTCCGGCAACGGCGCGTCCACGGCCACCGCCGCCCCGTCCACCACTGCCGGACCGACCCGGACGCCCACCCCGAGCCCCACCGGCAGCGGGCCGGGCGCCGGAGCCCACGAGACGAAGCAGGACGCGGCGGGCTTCACCATCGCCGTTCCGGCGGGCTGGGCACGCGAGGAGCTCAAGGAAGGGGTCTTCTACCGCTCGGCCGACCGGAGCGCGCTGATCCAGGTGTTCCGGGTGTCGGAGCCGGAACTCAGCCCGCTCCAGGCGGTCAGGCAGGCCTCCACCTACCTGCGGGGCGGCACCCGGGGGTACGAGGAGATCAGCGTCGGCCCGGTGCCCGGCAGCTCCGGTGCGGCGGAGCTCGTCTACCAGTACGACAGCGAGGAGTCGCGCGGGGTGCGGCGGGGCGTCGAACGGGTCTTCCTCGCGCCGGACGGCACCAAGTGGGCGCTGCTGACGGCGGGCCCGGTCGCCGAGTGGGAGGCCACGCAGGACCACCACGCGGCGGCGCTGGCGGCGTTCCGGCCGACCGGCTGACGGGCCGGCCGGCCTCCCGTCCCGGCCGGGCCCGGTCAGCCCGGTCAGCTCTTGTACAGGCCCGGCTTGTAGTGGCCCGGCACCATGCGCGTGGTGACACCGATGCGGTTCCACACGTTGATCGTCGCGATGACGGCGATCAGCTGGGCCAGCTCGCGCTCCTCGAAGTGCGCCGCGGCCTTCGCGTACACCTCGTCGGGCACGAAGCCTTCCGTCAGGGCCGTGACGGCCTCGGTGAACTCGATCGCGGCGAGCTCCTTCTCGGTGTAGAAGTGCCGCGACTCCTCCCAGGCGGCCAGCTGCACGATCCGCTCGACGCTCTCACCGGCGGCGAGCGCGTCCTTGGTGTGCATGTCGAGGCAGAAGGCGCAGTGGTTGACCTGGGAGGCCCGGATCTTGACGAGCTCGACCAGGGACGGCTCCAGGCCCTTGCGGGCGGCGAGCTCCAGGGCCAGGACGGCCTTGTACACCTCGGGGGCGAGCTTCGCCATGTGCATGCGCGGAGTGTGCTCGGGGGCGTGGTCGTGGGCGGGGGACTGGGTCTGCCGGTTCTCGGCGGTGGTCGTCATGTGATCCACGCTAGGAGCGAGGCGGCCCGCCGGTATGGTCCATATCCATGACGGATCCTTGGGCCACTTTCGGAGCCGACCTGCATCTGGACCTCTCCGCCGGGCGCGGTCTGCGGGCCGGGCTCACGGAGGCGTTGCGGGAGGCCGCGCGCAGCGGGCGGCTGGCGGCCGGCACTCGGCTGCCGTCGTCCCGGACCCTCGCGGCCGACCTGGGCATCGCGCGGAACACGGTCGCCGAGGCGTACGCCGAGCTCGTCGCGGAGGGCTGGCTCACGGCCCGCCAGGGCTCCGGCACCCGGGTCGCCGAACGGGCCCGCCCCCGCCGGGCCGCGACCGCCGCCCCCGTACGCCGCCCCGCGCGGAGCGGGCCCGCGTACAGCCTGATCCCCGGCACCCCGGACCTGGGCGGTTTCCCGCGCGCGGCCTGGCTGTCGGCGGCCCGGCGGGCCCTGACCGCCGCCCCGAACGAGGCCTTCGGCTACGCGACCGACGGGCGCGGCCGCGTCGAGCTGCGGCGGGCGCTCGCCGGCTACCTGGCGCGGGCGCGCGGGGTGTACGCGGACCCGGACCGGATCGTGCTGTGCGCCGGGTTCCTGCACGGGCTGAAGCTGCTCGCGGAGGTGCTGCGGGCGCGGCGGGTGCGGGAGGTCGCCGTGGAGGGGTACGGCCTGGACTTCCACCGGGACGTGCTGGTGCGGGCGGGGCTGCGGACCAGGCCGCTCGGGGTGGACGGCGAGGGGGCCCGTACGGGCGGGCTGACCGCGGCGGCGGGTGCGGTGCTGCTGACCCCGGCCCACCAGTTCCCGACGGGCGCCGCCCTGACCCCGGCCCGCCGGGCGGCGGCGGTCGACTGGGCCCGGACCACCGGCGGACTGATCCTGGAGGACGACTACGACGGCGAGTTCCGCTACGACCGGCAGCCGGTCGGGGCCCTCCAGGGCCTGGACCCGGACCGGGTGGTCTACCTCGGCACGGCCAGCAAGTCCCTCGCCCCGGGACTGCGGATCGGCTGGATGGTGCTCCCGCCGGGCCTGGTGGAGGAGGTGACCGCCGCGAAGGGGTACACGGACTGGACCTCCAGCGCGCCGGACCAGCTCACGCTGGCGGAGTTCATCGCGTCCGGGGCGTACGACCGGCACGTGCGCGGCATGCGGCTGCGCTACCGGCGGCGGCGCGACGAGCTGGTGGCGGCGGTGGCCGGCCGGGTGGCGGGGGTCTCGGGGATCGCGGCGGGCCTGCACGCGGTGCTGGACCTCCCGGCGGGCACCGAGCGGTCGGTTCTGCAGTCGGCGGCCTGGCAGGACCTGGCCCTGTACGGCCTCTCCGCCTTCCGCCACCCGCAGGCGGAGGTCGCGCCGCGGGACGCGCTGGTCGTCGGCTACGGGACCCCGTCGGACAGTGCCTGGTCGCCGACCCTTGCGGCGCTCGCCGCCTCACTGCCGTGACCGAGCCGGGCGCGCCACCGCCGCGGGGGGCTCCGCCCCCCGGCCCCCCGCGCCTCAAACGCCGGCGGGGCTCGAACGCGGCGATTTCGGCTCACCGAAGCGGGAGAGGGCCAGGGAGCCGGCGACGGCCACCGCGAAGCCCGTCACCGCCAGCCACGTCAGGCCCTCCCGGGTGCGGTCGCCGAGCCAGACCACGCCCACCACCGCCGGGCCGATGGTCTCGCCGAGCACCAGGCCGGCCGTCGCGACCGTCACCGAGCCGCGCGCCAGCGCCGAGGTGAGCAGCAGGAACCCCGCCGCGCCGCCCAGCAGGAGCGCGTACAGGGCCGGGTTGGCGAAGTCCCACACCGAGTCGGTGAGCCGCACGGAGACCTCCACCACGCCGAAGCCCGTGCCCGACCCCAGGCCGAGGACCAGGGCTCGCGGCCCGTCCGGCAGCCCGCCCGCCACCGCCCCGACCAGCAGCACCAGCACCGCCACCCCCAGCAGTCCCAGCTTCAGCGCGGGCGAACCCGTACCGGTGCCCTCTTCCCCCGCGGAGAGCCCCAGCATCAGCAGCCCCACGCACACCGTGCCCACCGCACACCACTCCGCCGGGGAGAGCCGCACCGCCATCAGCCGCGACGCGACCACCGCCGTCACCGCCAGACTGGCGGCCAGCGCGGCCCCGACCACGTAGATCGGCACATGCCGCAGCGCGATGATCTGCAGGACGAATCCGGCCGCGTCCAGGCCGAGGCCCAGCACGTAGCGCCACTGCCGGGCGGCCCGCAGGAACAGCGCCGCGTCCACCCCGGACCCGCTGCCGGGCTCCACCGCCCGCGTCGCGACGGCCTGCAGGACGGACGCCGTGCCGAAGCACACCGCCGCGCCCAGGGCGCAAATCATCCCAATCAGCACGAACTGACTCTAGGTCACGGATCTCACGGCGGCCGGATTCCATCGGCCGGGGACCCCGTTCTAGTCTGTCGGGAGCACGCCAGGCCCCAGGGGGAGCAGCAGACATGGACATCAGCAGCACCAACCAGCGCCGTATGCGCTCAGGCGCCGTCGCCCTCGGAGGCATGGGCCTGCTCGCGGCCACCCTCGTGGCCTGCGGCAGCAGCGACGAACCGGACCGCCGCTGCGCGTCCCGCTCCACGCTGAACCACCTGAACAGCAAGGAGTGCAAGACCGGCGGAACCGGCGCGTACTACTACGGCGGCCACGTCAGCAACGGCAAGGTCACCGGCGGCAGCTTCGACAAGTCCGCCGTCACCCGCGGCGGCATCGGCGGCCACTCCAGCTCCAGCGGCGGCTGATCACACGATGCAGCGGCACACCATCGAGCCCCGCCCCGGCTGGCAGAAGACGGTCGAGGAGCAGGGGCTGATCTACCCCCTCACCCGCTACCCCGACGACTCGCTGCGCCCCTACTGGGACGAGAGCGCCTACTACTCCTTCTCCCTCCCGGAGATCGAGGCGCTGGAGAACGTCGTCGAGGAACTGCACGCCATGTGCCTGGCCGCGGCCGCGCACATCGTCGAGCACGACCGCTTCGCCGACCTCGGCATCACCGACCCCGAGCTCGCGGCGCTGATCACCGAGTCGTGGCGCCGCCGCGCCGAACAGCCCTCCCTCTACGGCCGTTTCGACCTGCGCTACGACGGCAGCGGCAGCCCGGCCAAGATGCTGGAGTACAACGCGGACACCCCCACCTCCCTGGTGGAGGCGGCCAGCCCGCAGTGGTTCTGGATGGAGGAGCGGTTCCCCGGCGCCGACCAGTGGAACTCCCTCCACGAGCGCCTCGTCGACGCCTGGCGCCGCCAGGCGGAGCTGCTGGCGCCCGGCCCGCTGCACTTCGCGCACTCCGAGACCGACGAGCTCGGCGAGGACCTGATGACGGTCGCCTACCTCCAGGAGACCGCCGACCAGGCAGGCCTGGAGACCCACGCCCTGTCCGTCGAGCAGATCGGCTGGGACAGCCTGTCCGGCCGGTTCGTGGACGACAAGCTCCGCTTCATCCGCAGCTGCTTCAAGCTCTACCCGTGGGAGTGGCTGGCCACGGACGAGTTCGGCCCGCAGGTCCTCGGCACCTACGACCACGGCGGCGGCTCCGGCACCACCTGCTGGATCGAGCCGCTGTGGAAGATGCTGCTCTCCAACAAGGCGCTGCTCGCGATCCTGTGGGAGCTCTTCCCGGAGCACCCGAACCTGCTGCCCGCCTACCTCGACGGCCCGCGCGAGCTGGCGGAACCCGGTTCGGCAGGCTATGTGGCCAAGCCCCTCCTCGGCCGTGAGGGCGCCGGTGTCACCCTGCACGAGCCGGGTCCGGACGGCGAGCCGTTCGTACCGCAGCCGGGGGAGCGGTACTGCTTCCAGGGGTTGGCCCCGCTGCCCGACTTCGACGGCAACCGGGTGGTGCTCGGTGCGTGGGTCGTCGAGGACGAGGCGGCGGGGCTCGGGATCCGCGAATCGGCGGGGCCGGTCACGGACGAGTACGCCCGCTTCCTGCCCCACGTCATCCTCTGAGGATCCGCTGCCGGACCGCCAAGGGCTGTCCCGCAATCCCTGGCGGATCAGCGCGCGGCGTCGGATGCGGTGCATCGCAAGGCGGAGGAGCGTCTTCATACTGGGCGTATGCGGGCGCTTCCGACAACGCGGCGAGGTGCCGTAGCCGGCGCCGCGCGCCCGCCGGGGATTACGGGACAGCCCTTACGCCGACAGCACCGACCGGAGCTGCTCCAGCCCCCAGTCCAGGTCCTCCTTGGTGATCACCAGCGGCGGGGCGATGCGGATCGTCGACCCGTGGGTGTCCTTCACGAGCACGCCCCGCTCCATCATCTTCTCGGAGATCTCCCGGCCCGTGCCGCGGGAGGGGTCGATGTCGACGCCCGCCCACAGCCCGCGGCCGCGCACGGCGGTCACGGCGCCCCCGCCGACGAGCATGCCCAGCTCGCGGTGGAGGTGGTCGCCCAGTTCGGTGGCCCGCTGCTGGAACTCGCCGGTCCGCAGCATCGCGATCACCTCCAGCGCGACGGCGCACGCGAGCGGGTTCCCGCCGAAGGTGGACCCGTGCTGGCCGGGCCCGAACACCCCCAGCACGTCCCGGTCGGCGACGACGGCCGACACCGGCACGACGCCGCCGCCGAGCGCCTTGCCGAGGATCCAGACGTCGGGGACGACCCCCTCGTGCTCACAGGCGAAGGTCTTCCCGGTCCGGCCGAGCCCCGACTGGATCTCGTCGGCCATGAAGAGCACGTTCCGCTCGCGGGTCAGCTCCCGTACGCCGCCCAGGTATCCGGCGGGCGGCACCAGCACCCCCGCCTCGCCCTGGATCGGCTCCAGCAGCACGGCCACGGTGTTCTCCGTGACGGCGTGGGACAGCGCGGTGAGGTCCCCGTACGGGACGATCTCGAAGCCGGGCGTGTACGGGCCGAAGTGGTCGCGGGCGTCGTGGTCCGTGGAGAAGGACACGATCGTCGTGGTCCGCCCGTGGAAGTTGTCGGCGGCCACCACGATCTTCGCGTGGCCGTCCGGGACGCCCTTGACCTCGTAGCCCCACTTGCGGGCGGTCTTCACCGCCGTCTCCACCGCCTCCGCGCCCGTGTTCATGGGCAGCACCATCTCCTTGCCGCACAGCGCGGCGAGTTCGGTGCAGAAGTCGGCGAACCGGTCGTGGTGGAAGGCGCGCGAGGTGAGGGTGACCCGCTCCAGCTGGGCGCGTGCGGCGTCGATCAGACGGCGGTTGCCGTGCCCGAAGTTGAGCGCGGAGTACCCGGCGAGCATGTCGAGGTATCTGCGGCCTTCCACATCGGTCATCCACGCGCCTTCCGCGGACGCGACGACGACGGGCAGCGGGTGGTAGTTGTGCGCGCTGTGCGCGTCGGCGGAGCGGATGGCATCAGCTGTTGTCGACACGGGGTCTCCGATCGTCCGTCTGGCCGGTGAAGCGGTGACGAGGGTGGCGTCACCTTCTTATCGTCGCTCGTATCCCGGAGGAAGAAACCTCCCCGCAGGCGACACTGCGGACTCGCTCATCTAGGGTGTTCGATACGCACGGCGACTGGCGTACGGAGAACCAACTCCGGGGGAGTCGTGCGCGCTCGACCGCATACAGGGCCGCTCGCCTGGGCCTCGCGGGGTACCGATCACATCGACCCCGGAGGAGCCCGCCATGTCCGCGAGCCGCCATCCCGCCCTGTCCGCGACCGATCCCGAACTGGCGTCCTACGTCGCCGCGGAGGAAGTCCTCCAGGCGGAGACCCTGCGCCTGATCCCCAGCGAGAACTACGTGTCCGCGGCCGTCCTCGAAGCCTCCGGCACCGTGCTGCAGAACAAGTACAGCGAGGGTTACCCCGGCCGCCGCTACTACGAGGGCCAGCAGAACATCGACCGGGTGGAGGCCCTGGCGATCGAGCGGGCCAAGGGCCTGTTCGGCGTGGACCACGCCAACGTGCAGCCGTACTCCGGCTCCCCGGCCAACCTGGCCGTGTACCTGGCCTTCGCGAAGCCCGGCGACACGGTCATGGGCATGGCGCTGCCGATGGGCGGCCACCTGACGCACGGCTGGGGCGTCTCGGCGACGGGCTCGTGGTTCCGCGGCGTGCAGTACGGCGTCCGCGCCACTGCGGATCCTGAAACGAATGGCCTGATCGACTACGACGCCGTGCGCGAGCTGGCCCTCGCCGAGCGGCCCAAGGTGATCTTCTGCGGCGGCACGGCCCTGCCGAGGACCATCGACTTCGCCGCCTTCGCCGAGATCGCGCGCGAGGCGGGCTCGGTCCTGGTCGCGGACGTCGCCCACATCGCCGGCCTGATCGCGGGCGGCGCGCACCCGTCCCCGGCGGACCACGTGGACGTCATCTCCACCACGACCCACAAGACCCTGCGTGGTCCGCGCGGCGCGATGCTGATGTGCCGCGAGGAGCACGCGAAGGCGATCGACAAGGCCGTCTTCCCCGGTCTGCAGGGCGGTCCGCACAACCAGACGACGGCGGGCATCGCGGTGGCGCTGCACGAGGCGGCGCAGCCGTCCTTCGTCCGGTACGCGCACGCGGTCGTGGCCAACGCCAAGGCGCTGGCCGCGGCACTGCTGGAGCGGGGCTTCGACCTGGTGTCGGGCGGTACGGACAACCACCTGATCCTGATCGACCTGACGGGCAAGGAGGTGCCGGGCAAGGTCGCGGCCAAGGCGCTGGACCGGGCGGGGATCGTCGTGAACTACAACACGGTGCCGTTCGACCCGCGCAAGCCGTTCGATCCCTCGGGCATCCGGATCGGTACGCCGTCGCTGACGTCGCGGGGGCTGACCACGGAGCACATGCCGCTGGTCGGCGACTGGATCGCCCGCAGCGTGGACGCGGCGGCCAAGGGCGACGAGCAGGCCCTGGCCGTGATCCGCACCGAGGTCGCCGACCTGATGGCTGCCTTCCCGGCCCCGGGCCTGCCGCTGTCGTAGCCCTGCGGCACCACTGCCGGGGGCTCCGCCCCCGGACCCCCGCGCCTCGAACACCGGTGGGGCTGGGAATCCAGCCCCGCCGGTGTTCGAGGCGCGGGTGCGGGCAGCGCCCACGGGCACCGCGCAGCGGGAACGAACCGGCCGAGGGCGGGCGTGAGCCCGCTCCGCACCTGAGAGAATGGGGCCATGGCTTCTGATCGTCCTCGCGCGCTCTCCGGCATCCAGCCCACCTCCGGTTCGTTCCACCTCGGGAACTACCTCGGAGCCATCCGCCAGTACGTCGCCCTGCAGGAGACGCACGACGCGTTCTACATGGTCGTCGACCTGCACGCGATCACCATGCCCCAGGATCCGAAGGCCCTGCGCGCGAACACCCGCCTCTCCGCCGCGCAGCTGCTGGCCGCCGGCCTGGACCCGGAGCGATGCACGCTCTTCATCCAGAGCCACGTGCCCGAGCACGCGCAGCTCGGCTGGGTGATGAACTGCATCACCGGCTTCGGCGAGGCCAGCCGGATGACGCAGTTCAAGGACAAGTCCGCCAAGGGCGGCGTCAACAGCGCCAGCGTCGGCCTCTTCACGTACCCGATCCTCCAGGTCGCCGACATCCTGCTCTACCAGGCGGACGCCGTCCCCGTAGGCGAGGACCAGCGCCAGCACATCGAGCTGACCCGCGACCTGGCCGAGCGCTTCAACAGCCGCTTCGGCCAGACCTTCACCCTCCCGCAGGCGCACATCGTCAAGGAGGTCGCGAAGATCTACGACCTCCAGGACCCGACGATCAAGATGTCGAAGTCGGCGTCGTCCCCCAAGGGCCTGATCAACCTCCTCGACGAGGCCAAGGTCACCGAGAAGAAGATCAAGAGCGCGGTCACCGACACCGAGGCCGAGATCCGGTTCGACACGGAGAAGAAGCCCGGCGTCAGCAACCTGCTCACGATCTACTCCACCCTCTCGGGCGAGTCGATCCCCGCCCTGGAGGAGAAGTACGCCGGCAAGGGCTACGGCGCGCTGAAGACGGACCTGGCCGGCGTGATGGTCGATTTCGTCACACCGTTCAAGCAGCGCACCCAGGAGTACCTGGACGACCCGGAGACGCTGGACTCCATCCTGGCCAAGGGCGCGGAGAAGGCCCGCGCGGTGGCCGCGGAGACCCTCGCGCAGGCGTACGACCGGCTGGGTCTGCTGCCCGCAAAGCACTGACGAACGCACCTGCGGAAAGACGGCTCTGGCACGAAGAGGGGTCCTGGCCGCACACTGGGGCGGCAGGAGTCCACAGGGACAAGCGGAGGAGAGACACGTGGGGACCGTAACGCTCGGCGTTTCGATCGCGGTCCCGGAGCCGTACGGCAGCCAGCTCCAGGAGCTGCGCGCGGGCTTCGGGGATGTCGCCGCGCACGGCATCCCCACGCACGTCACCCTCGTACCGCCGACCGAGGTGGAGGCGGACCGGCTCCCGGCGGTCCGGGCCCACCTGACCGAGGTGGCGGCCGCCTTCCGCGCCTTCCCGATGCGACTGGAGGGGACGGGAACCTTCCGGCCCGTCTCGCCGGTCGTCTTCGTCCAGATCGCCGAGGGTGTCGCGGGCTGCACCCGGCTCCAGGGCGAGGTCCGCGACCCCTCCGGGCCGCTCAGCCGCGAGCTGGCCTTCCCGTACCACCCGCACGTCACCGTCGCCCACGGGATCTCCGAAGAGGCGATGGACCTGGCGTTCACGACCCTGGCCGAGTACGCCGCCGAGTGGGTCTGCTCCGGGTTCGCCCTCTACGAGCAGGGCTCCGACGGGGTCTGGCGCAAGCTGCGCGAGTACCCGTTCGGGAGTGGGCCCATAGGCGTTCCGGCGCAGCCGGGCTCCCCCGTCGACCAGGCCGCCGATGCGGCGGGGGCGACCGTACGGCCTTCCTGACGGAGCCGGCGCAGAGTCAGCCGGGCGGTGCGCCGGGCGCGGAACCTCAGCCTCCGCAGGACCAGGGTGTGGAACGGACGCCCCGTCGAGGGCGCTGGGCGAAAAGTCACAATCGACGACCGTAGTCCCTGAAGGGGACAATCCCGGCTATTTCCGGCGCCTCATTTACGGTGACCCCATGGACTGGCTGACGAAACTCCCGGTGGTCGGGCCGCTTGCGGGCCGTCTGATGAGGACGCACGCGTGGCGCTCCTACGAACGCCTCGACCGCGTGCACTGGACCCGGCTGGCCGCCGCGATCACCTTCATCAGCTTCCTCGCGCTCTTCCCCCTGATCGCCGTGGCCGCGGCCGTCGGGGCGGCGCTGCTCAGCGACGAGCAGCTGGACAAGCTGGAGAAGACCTTCGCCGAGCAGGTCCCCGGCATCTCGGACCAGCTCGACATCGGGGGCCTCGTCGCGAACGCCGCCACGATCGGCCTCGTCGCCGGCGCCCTCCTGCTCTTCACCGGCATCGGCTGGGTGGGCTCGATGCGGGACTGTCTGCGCGCGGTGTGGGAGAAGGACGACGAGGACGAGGGGAACCTCTTCGTCCGCAAAGGCAAGGACGGGCTGGTCCTGCTCGGCCTCGGCGCCGTGGGCCTGGTCTCCGCGGCAGCCTCGATCCTCGGGGCCAGCGCGGTCGGAAGGTCCGCCGACTGGCTGGGCATCCCGCAAGAGGGCCCGGGCGGCGCGCTGCTGCGCGCCTTCGCCTTCCTGGTCGGTGTGGTGGCCGCCTTCCTGGTGCTGCTCTACCTGCTGACCCTGCTCCCCGGCGTCGAACCGCCGAGGCGCCGCCTGATCGAGGCGGCGCTGATCGGAGCGGCCGGCTTCGAGCTGCTGAAACTGCTCCTCAGCGGCTACATGCGCGAGATCGCCGCGAAGAGCATGTACGGCGCCTTCGGCGTGCCGATCGCCCTGCTGCTCTGGATCAACTTCATGGCGAAGCTGCTGCTGTACGTCTCCGCCTGGACCGCCACCCGCGACGACGGCGCCACCCGCGACGACGGCGCCGACGAAGCCGCTGCCGAAGACCCGCCGACGGCGGAACGGGAGCCCGCCGCCGACCGGTGAACTGCCCTCCCCCTCACACGAGTTCCTCGTCGGCCCCCCGGCTGCGCCGGCCGCGGGGCCAGCGGCGGTTGACCACGAAGGCGCCGCCCGCCAGGACCGCGAGCGCGCCGCCCGCGACGCCCAGGGCGGTGCCCACACCGCCGGCCGGGCCCCCGCCTGCTCCCGACGCGTTGTTCTCGTGCGACTGGGCCGGCGAGCCGTGGGGGGAGGTGTCCGCGCTCTTCGGCGGCACCAGCTCACCCACCGGCTTGACCTTCCCGGCCGCGGCGAAGCCCCAGTCGAAGAGCGCGGCGGTCTCCTCGTAGACCGAGTTCGCGCCGCCCGCCCCCGGGTTCATCACGGTCACCAGCAGCTTCCGGGAGCCCTGCTGCGCCGCGCCCGTGAAGGTGGACCCGGCCATCGACGTGCTGCCGTTCTTCACCCCGGCGATGCCCTTGTACGGGGCGATCCCGCCCACGCCCGTCATCAGCCGGTTGGTGTTCTGGATCTCGAAGTATTCCCGCGGCTTCCCCGGCTGCTGCAGGCCGGGGAACTTCGCGCTCGCCGTGCCGCAGTACTCCCGGAAGTCCTGCTTCTGCAGTCCGGAGCGGGCGATCAGCGTGAGGTCGTACGCGCTCGACACCTGCTCAGGGGCGTCGTACCCGTCGGGTGACACCACGTGGGTGTCCAGCGCCTGGAGCTCCTCCGCGTGCGCCTGCATGTCCTTGACGGTCTTCTCGACGCCGCCGTTCATGGCCGAAAGCACATGCACGGCGTCGTTCCCCGACCGCAGGAACACCCCCAGCCACAGGTCGTGGACGGAGTACTCAAGGTCCTCCTTGACCCCGACCAGGCTGCTGCCCGGGCCCACACCGTCCATGTCCTGGTCGGTGACCTTGTGGACCTGATCCTTGGGCAGGCTCGGCAGCAGGGTGTCCGCGAAGAGCATCTTCATCGTGGAGGCGGGGGGCAGCCGCCAGTGCGCGTTGTACGCCGCCAGGACCTCGCCGGACTCGGCGTCCGCCACGATCCACGACCGGCCGGTGAGGTTCGTCGGCAGGGCGGGCGCGCCGGGCAGCAGGTTCACCTGCGTACCGGGCTGGCCCAGCAGGGATCCGCCGACCGTGGACATCGACGCGGGCGGTGCGGGCGCCGGAGCCTTGGCGAGGCGGCCCTTCCCGTCGGTCGGCGGGGTCGGCGCGGCGTGCGCGGACGCCACCAGCACGGTGGGCGCGAGCAACGCGGCGGTGAGGACCGTCAGAGCGGTCGTCTTGGCAGACACGCAGGTGAAAGTACATCCCGATGAGCTGGATGGCGTCGCGGACCGGCCAATTCGTGGCAACCACCCCCGGGACAGCCCACCCCGGCGCGTCCGCGCCGGGGACGAAACCGATACTGAGGACATGAAACTCAGCCGTGCCGCTTCCTGGTTCCTGCTCGCCTTCGGAGTGTGGACCTGGTTCATCTGGGTGTCCTTCGTCCGGAACCTGTGGAAGAACGGCAGTGGCCTGGCCTTCGACACGGCGGGCGACCCCACTGCCTACTTCTGGGTCCACCTGACGCTCGCGGTGACGTCCTTTCTCCTGGGGACGGCGGTCGGTGCGATCGGGTTGCGCGGAGTCCTGGCCCTGCGACGTGCATCACGCTCCGGCGCCGAGGGCGGTGCGGCATGACGGTCCTGGTCGTCGCGCTGGTCGCACTGGCGGTCTGCGCCCTGCTCGTCGGGGTGCACCGCTGGCTGTGGATCCGGCTGGTCCGTGACACCACCGCCCCCGGCGGCGTGCCCCGCCGTGTCGGCACCGCGTTGGCCATCGCCCTGCCGCTCCTCTCCGTGGCAGCCCTGACCGCGGGCCGCGCCGGGGCCCCTTTCTGGCTTCAGCAGACGGTGTCCTGGCCGGGGTACCTGTGGCTCGCGGTGCTCCTGTACCTGACCCTGACCATGCTGGTCGCGGAACCGATCCGCGCGCTGTTGCTCCGCCGTCTGGCCCACCGCGGCCCCTCCGGGGCGGTAGCGGGACCTCCGGCGGCGCATTCCGCCCCCTCGGCGGGCACCCCCGAATCCGGCACGGCCACGGCCGCCGCGCTGGCGTCTTCCGCCGGCACCGGCACCGGCACCGGCACCGGGCCCGGCGCGGTGCTCGCCGCGGACGGCCCGGTCCGGGCACCGGCCGCGGCGGCGCCGGGCGGCGGGCTCAGCCGCCGCACCTTCGTCGCGCGCACGCTGGGCGGGACGGCCGCCGCCGTCGCCCTCGGCACGGTCGGCAACGGCGCGTACGGAGTGCTGCGCGGTCCCGGCGTGCGGCGCGTCCAGGTCCCCCTGGCCAAACTGCCGCGCGCGGCGCACGGCTTCCGGATCGCCGTCGTCAGCGACGTCCACCTCGGCCCGGTGCTCGGCCGCGCCCACGCCCAGCGCATCGTCGACACGGTCAACCGCACCCAGCCCGACCTCATCGCCATCGTCGGCGACCTCGTCGACGGCAGCGTCCCCGACCTCGGACCGGCGGCGGAGCCGCTGCGCGGGCTGACCGCCCGCCACGGCTCCTTCTTCGTCACCGGCAACCACGAGTACTTCTCCGGCGCCGAGCAGTGGGTCGAGCACGTCCGCGAGCTGGGCCTGACCCCGCTGGAGAACGCCCGGCGCGCCCTGCCGCACTTCGACCTCGCGGGCGTCAACGACATCCAGGGGGAGCGGGAGGGCAGCGGCCCCGACTTCCAGGCCGCCCTCGGCGACCGCGACCGGACGCGGGCCGCCGTACTCCTCGCCCACCAGCCGGTGGTCATCCACGACGCCGTCCGGCACGGCGTCGACCTCCAGCTCTCCGGCCACACCCACGGCGGCCAGCTCTGGCCCGGCAACTTCCTCGCCGACCTCGCCAACCCCACCGTCGCCGGGCTGGAGCGCTACGGCGACACCCAGCTCTACGTCTCCCGCGGGGCGGGCGCCTGGGGCCCGCCGGTCCGCGTCGGCGCACCGTCCGACATCACAGTCGTCGAACTCGCCTCATACCAGGCCTGACCCGCCCCGACCGCCAACCGGGCGCCCGAGAATGCCGCCCGCGGTGCTCGCCGGCCTCGACCCGGGCCTGAAGGACACCCCATACCAGGCCTTCGGCGGCAGCGAGATCCGCTCGATCGTCTTCAACGTCCGCCCCGGTTCCGCCGCCGCCCCGTTCGCCGGCCGCGAGGCCGTCACCGGCGCCCAGAACCTCTCCGACGGCACCGGTGTGTGGCGTCTGCGGGAACTCGACTGGCTGTAGGCCGTGCCCTGCGGGTCATACCGGGTTCGCGGCGTCCGCGTCCGGGCCCGGGTGGGGATCCGACGCCTTGCGCCGGCCCGCCGCCGTCTGGGCCATGCCCGGCAGGAAGTCCGCGAACAGCTCGTGGACCTCGCGCACCAGCGGCCGCAGCACACGGAAGCGGGCCAGCACGATGCCCCGCGTCGTGAGCTGCGCGCCGCGCTCGGCGAGCCGCCGCGACTTCTCGCTGTCCGGGGAGCGGTCGAAGACCCAGTACAGGACCAGGCCCATCTGCGAGAGCCACATCAGCTCGGGCAGTACGTCGGCCAGTTCGGCAGGCACCTTGGTCTTCGCCCCCGCCAGCACCTCTCGGTGGATGTCGATCGCCGCCTGTCGCGCCGGCTCCGACTCCGGCGAGAAGGGGCTGAGCGGGCTTTCGGGGTCGGCCGCGTTCTTGAAGAACTGCGAGGCGAACTCGTGGTACGGAGCGCCGATGTCCAGCCAGCTCGTCAGCACGCCCGCGAGCCGCTTCTGCAGATCGGTCTCGTTGTCCAGGATGGGCCGGACCGCCGCCTGGTGGGCGGCGCTGATCCGATCGTAGAACCCCTGGACCAGGTGTTCCTTCGACTCGAAGTAGTAGTAGGCGTTGCCGACCGAGACACCGGCCTCCTTCGCGATGCCCCGCATGGTCGTCTTGTCGAAGCCGCGCTCCTGGAAGAGCCGGAGCGCGGTTTCGAGGATGAGCGTGCGGGTCTGCTCGCTCTTGGGAGCCTTCTGATCAGTCACGGTGTATGAGCCTATCGGGGGACGGAGCACTGGTCGTCACAGGCCGGTCCCCCGACGGCTCCGGCCGGTCCCTCGACGGCTCCGGGCTGCCCCTCGGAGCGCACGGCCTGCCGCCACGCGGAGGCCGTGAACATGGCGGCCCGGGCGAACGGGCGGCCGGCCGGCGTCGCCAGCCAGTTCGCCTTCGGCCGGTGTTCGACCAGTGCCCACAGGCACACGATGAAGGCGTCGGTCCCGGTCCACACCTGCCCGGAGTCCCCCACGACGGTGATCTCCCGGAGCGTCGAGGCGTGGTCGAGCCGGGGGAACCGCCGCCGGGCCTCCCAGGACGCGGCGGGGACCAGGGCGACCGGGAGGAGCCACCGCTGCGCCAGCAGCCAGTGCCGGATGTGCACGCAGAGCGGGCAGTCGGCGTCGTAGAGGACGGTCAGGTGGCGTACGGCCGCCGTGGGTGCCATGGCTCAGGCCCCGACCGGCGCGGTCCACCCCTGCGGGGGGACCGGCGGGGTCTGCTGGCGCTCCATGATGCCGCGGCGGCGCATCCTGTTCAGCACCCACACGTTGCCGAGGTGCATGACGCCCAGGACCAGCAGGACGACGCCGAGCTTGACCGAGAGCGCCTCGAAGAGGGCGCGGGCGGTGCCGACCTCCTTGCCCGAACGCAGGTAGAGCGTCACGAAGCCGATGTTGACGAGGTAGAAGCCGACCACGAGCAGCTGGTTGACGGCGTCCGCGAGCTTCTCGTTGCCCTGGAGGACGTCGCCGATGAAGACGCGGCCGTTGCGGCTGAGCGTGCGGGCCACCCAGACCGTGAGAGCGATGCTGATGAGCAGGTAGATGACGTACGTGACCACGGTGAGGTCCATAGTCCCAGCCCCCTTGAACGTGTTCAAATGCTCTGATGCCCACGACTGTAGAGGCTTTTTTGAACAAGTTCAAGCGAATGTCCCGCTCGCGTCAGGAGGCCCGGAAACACGCGCGGGCCCCGACCGTACGGCCGGGGCCCGAAGCGTCGCGGGTGAAGCTCACATGCTGAGCGCACGCGCGTGGCCCAGCTGCGACATCACCCAGTGGTAGGTGTTCGCGTCCACGGCCGGGATCATCGTGGAATGGTGACGGCCGCCGCTGGTCACCGTCACCTGGATGTAGCCGGTGGTGGTCTTCTCCTTCATCAGGAGGAAGAGCAGGCCGAGCAGGCAGAAGAGGAAGAAGACGATCGCCAGCACGATCGCGTGGGGCGGGATCTTCTCCTCGGTGCGCGAGAAGTCGGTCGCGTTCCACATCGCGCCCCTGAGCGGCATCGGGCCCGACGGGGTGATGATCTGGTCGCCGGCGATCGTGATGTCGCCGAGGGCGAAGCCGGCGCCGCCGACCGGGGCGGCAAGGTGTCCGCCGGGCGCGGGGATGCCCGCGCCGCCGATGGTCGGCTGGTAGGCCGGGGCCGCCGGGTAGGGCTGGGGGTATCCGTAACTGGCCTCACCGGGGCCCCACTTGTAGTCGCTCTGGCCGGGGGTGCCGGGCTGGCCGCCCTGACCGGCGGGATCGCTCGTGTACGGATTCGGCTGCTGCTCGCTCATGCGGCCGATCCTTCCACAGGCGGCCCGGCCCTGTATCCCCGGTCCCGCAGCCCGGCCGTACAGGCCAAGAGGGGCCGCCGCGGCCGCCGTTGATGTGAGCCCCGCGCCAACTCCCGGCGTGGTCCGCGACGTACGAGGGCCCCGCCACCGGACGAACCGGGGACGGGGCCCTCGTACAGGCATGGACCGGGAGGTCAGAAGCGGCGCGTGATCAGCGCACGCTTGACTTCCTGGATCGCCTTGGTGACCTCGATGCCACGCGGGCACGCGTCGGTGCAGTTGAAGGTCGTGCGGCAGCGCCACACGCCGTCCTTGTCGTTCAGGATCTCCAGCCGCTGCTCGCCGGCCTCGTCACGCGAGTCGAAGATGAAGCGGTGCGCGTTGACGATCGCAGCCGGGCCGAAGTACTGGCCGTCGTTCCAGAACACCGGGCACGAGGACGTGCACGCGGCGCACAGGATGCACTTGGTGGTGTCGTCGAAGCGCTCGCGGTCCTCGGCGGACTGCAGGCGCTCGCGCGTCGGCTCGTTGCCCTTGGTGACCAGGAACGGCATGACGTCCCGGTACGCCTGGAAGAAGGGCTCCATGTCGACCACGAGGTCCTTCATCACCGTGAGGCCCTTGATGGCCTCGACGGTGATCGGCTTCTCGGGGTTGATGTCCTTGATCAGCGTCTTGCAGGCGAGCCTGTTCTTGCCGTTGATCCGCATCGCGTCCGAGCCGCAGATGCCGTGCGCGCACGAGCGGCGGAAGGTCAGCGTGCCGTCCAGGTCCCACTTGATCTTGTGGAGACCGTCGAGCACGCGCTCCTTCGGGTCGATCTCGATCTGGAAGTCCTGCCACTGCGACTCGTCCGAGATCTCGGGGTTGAAGCGGCGGATCCGGAAGGTGACCGTGATGTACGGGGAGGCCGCGGCCGCCTCTTCCATCTTGTCGAGGGTGGGGGTAGCCATCAGTACTTACGCTCCATCGGCTGGTAGCGGGTCGTGACGACCGGCTTGTAGTCGAGCCGGACCGAGTCCGAGCCGTCGGCTCCGACCTCGCGGTACGCCATGGTGTGGCGCATGAAGTTGACGTCGTCGCGGTTCGGGTAGTCCTCGCGGTAGTGGCCGCCGCGGGACTCCTTGCGCGCCAGGGCGGACACGGCCATGACCTCGGCCAGGTCGAGCAGGTTGCCCAGCTCGATGGCCTCCAGCAGGTCCGTGTTGAAGCGCTTGCCCTTGTCCTGGACGGACACGTTCTTGTAGCGCTCGCGCAGCTCCGCGATCTTCTCGACCGCGGTCTTGATGGTCTGCTCCGTGCGGAACACCATCACGTTCGCGTCCATCGTCTCCTGGAGCTCCAGCCGCAGGTCGGCGACCCGCTCCTTGCCCGTGGAGTTGCGCAGGCGCTCGACGAGGTCGGTCACCTGCTGCGCCGGGTTCTCGGGGAGCTCGACGTAGTCGTTCTCCTGCGAGTACTTCGCCGCGGCGATACCGGAGCGCTTGCCGAAGACGTTGATGTCCAGCAGCGAGTTGGTGCCCAGGCGGTTCGCGCCGTGCACCGACACGCACGCGACCTCGCCGGCCGCGTACAGGCCCGGGACGACGGTGGTGTTGTCGGACAGGACCTCACCCTCGACGTTCGTCGGGATGCCGCCCATGGCGTAGTGCGCGGTCGGCTGGATCGGGATCGGGTCCGTGTACGGCTCGATGCCCAGGTAGGTGCGCGCGAACTCGGTGATGTCCGGGAGCTTCGCGTCGAGCTGCTCCGGCGGCAGGTGCGTGAGGTCCAGGTACACGTGGTCACCGGCCGGACCGCAGCCGCGGCCCTCACGGATCTCGGTGTAGATGGAGCGCGAGACGACGTCACGGGACGCGAGGTCCTTCATGACCGGCGCGTACTTCTCCATGAAGCGCTCGCCGTCCTTGTTGCGCAGGATGCCGCCCTCACCGCGGGCGCCCTCCGTCAGCAGGATGCCCATGCGCCAGATGCCCGTCGGGTGGAACTGGAAGAACTCCATGTCCTCCAGCGGCAGGCCGCGGCGGTAGCAGGCCGCCTGGCCGTCACCCGTGAGGGTGTGCGCGTTGGAGGTCACCTTGAAGAACTTGCCGGTGCCGCCGGAGGCGTAGATGACGGCCTTGGCCTGGAACACGTGGATCTCGCCGGTGGCGAGCTCGTACGCGACCACACCGGCCGACTTCTTGACGCCGTCCTCCTCGACCAGGAGCTGGTCCAGGACGTAGAACTCGTTGAAGAACTCCACGCCCTCCTTGACGCAGTTCTGGTACAGCGTCTGGAGGATCATGTGACCGGTGCGGTCCGCGGCGTAGCAGGACCGGCGGACCGGTGCCTCGCCGTGGTTGCGGGAGTGGCCGCCGAAGCGGCGCTGGTCGATGGTGCCGTCCGGAGTGCGGTTGAACGGCAGGCCCATCTTCTCCAGGTCGAGGACCGCGTCGATGGCCTCCTTCGCCAGGATCTCGGCGGCGTCCTGGTCGACCAGGTAGTCACCGCCCTTGACCGTGTCGAAGGTGTGCCACTCCCAGTTGTCCTCCTCCACGTTCGCCAGCGCGGCGGCCATGCCGCCCTGCGCGGCACCCGTGTGGGAGCGGGTGGGGTAGAGCTTCGTCAGCACCGCGGTGCGGCTGCGCTTCGTCGACTCGATGGCGGCGCGCATGCCGGCGCCACCTGCGCCGACGATGACGGTGTCGTACTTGTGGATCTTCATTGGTTTCGCCTCAGCCCCGTTGCCTAGCGGATGTTCGGGTCGAAGGTGAAGATCACCAGCGTGCCCAGAAGGATGGTGAACACCGTGGCGGTGTAGAGCAGGCCCTTCAGCCACAGCCGCGTGTTGGCACGCTCCGCGTAGTCGTTGATGACGGTACGCAGGCCGTTGGCGCCGTGCAGCATCGCCAGCCACAGCATCAGCAGGTCCCAGACCTGCCAGAACGGGGACGCCCAGCGGCCGGCCACGAAGGCGAAGCCGATCTTGGAGACGCCGCCGTCGAGCACCAGCTGGATCAGCAGGTGGCCGATGACGAGGACGACGAGCACGATGCCCGAGAGGCGCATGAAGAGCCAAGCGACCATCTCGAAGTTGCCGCGGGTCGAGCGGGGCGTCTTGCCCGTGCGCTTGCGCGGCGCCTCGATGTAGGGCGCGGGGTTGTCCACGTCGTAGAGGGAAACACCCTCCACGTCGCCGATGCCCTTGGCGGAAGAAGTGTCAGAAGACATGCGTGTCACTTCCCGAACAGTTCGAGGTAGGCGTGGCCCAGTACGGGGTAGAGAGCCCCGACCATCAGCACGACCCAGATGCCCACGACCCACCAGAGCATCGTCTTCTGGTGGCGCGGGCCCTTGGACCAGAAGTCCACGGCGATGACACGGAGACCGTTGAGCGCGTGGAAGAGGATGGCGGCCACGAGGCCGTACTCCAGCAGCGCGACGATCGGAGTCTTGTAGGTAGCCACGACATCGTCGTACGCCTCGGGGGAGACGCGGACGAGAGCGGTGTCGAGGACGTGTACGAACAGGAAGAAGAAGATGAGGACGCCGGTGACTCGATGAGCCACCCAGGACCACATTCCTTCCCGGCCGCGGTACAACGTTCCAGCCGGCACGGAAAACCCTCCGGAAGCGGGGCGGGGGCCAGCCGGCTTCTTTGTCGGTCGGGCCCGGCCGGGTACGGTCCACCGGCCCCGGACATCGTAGCGACGACTTGTCGGTTCCCTCGCGCGGGGTCCGGCTCTGTGATCAAACAGGCACGTACGGGCTATCCCGCAGGGGCGAATAGCCCGATTTCAGCCGCGGGTGCCCCATCGGAGCGGGTCAGTCGGCGCGTCACGTCCAGGAGCCGGGACTGCGCGAGACGGCGCAGCTCGTCCGCGGAGAGCGCGCGCTCCTCGTCCACCTCGTGCCCCATCCTCCGGCGGATCGCCCCCAGCAGCTGGTCGGCCTGCTCCTCCGGCGGGTGCCCGTCCAAGCAGATCACGAAGGCGTGACCGAAATTCCGTTCGTACTCCGCGTGGGCCGCGTCGAGCGCCAGCAGCGCGGCGTAGGGCGCCCCGTGGTCCAGCTCTGCCGAGTGCTCCGCGGCCAGCGCCTCGCTCAGATCGGCCTGCGAGAGGTCGTACGAGGCCTCGTCCGCGGCGGCGAGCAGGGCGCCGGCGTCCGGGTAGGGGCGGTGCGCCGCCACTCGGTGCGCCCAGCGGCGGCTTCCGCAGCAGTGCAGCAGGACCGCCCGGGCGGCCTCAAGGGGCAGGGCGTTGAACCGTGCCAGTCCGGGGCCGAGGTCGGAGCAGCCGCGGGCCTGTGCCGGAAGGGGGCTGGACAGCGGGGGACTCCTCGGGGCGTGGCGCGGGTGTGCCGCCACGCTATCGACGCAGGGCAGGGTGTGTCGTACCCGTGCGGGGATTTCACCCGGAAGTGATCCGAAAGGATGACGTGCGCGCCACGGCCAGGCATGGTGGGATGCCCGAAAGGGGGAGGGCGACCGAGGCCGCCACCCCCCACAGGAGAGGCCCCGGCCGCCATCCGTCACGGGCTCGTGCGACAAGCCCGTACCCCTGTCAGCGCCAGGGGTGCGTTTTGTGTCACACCTCGCTCCGCGCAGGACTGGTTGCACGTTGTATCACTCGTGGACGAGAGGTGCGTGAAGGCCGTAACGTGCTGATTTGCGCCACACATACGGGACAGTGAACGGGTTGGGGACTTTGCTGGGGGACGACGCGGAGCTGACCGCCGCGGTGCTCGCGGCACAGGACGGCGACGAGAACGCGTTCCGTGCTGTGTACCGCGCCGTGCACCCACGCCTGCTCGGTTACGTACGCACGCTCGTCGGGGACGGCGACGCGGAGGACGTGACCTCCGAGGCATGGCTGCAGATAGCCCGCGACCTGGACTCCTTCACCGGCGACGCCGACCGCTTCCGCGGCTGGGCCGCCCGGATCGCC
This sequence comes from Streptomyces sp. NPDC060232, assembly GCF_042726555.1. NCBI lineage: Bacteria > Bacillati > Actinomycetota > Actinomycetes > Kitasatosporales > Streptomycetaceae > Streptomyces > Streptomyces sp. NPDC060232. The sequence continues at coordinate 346,624 of NZ_JBHXAG010000003.1, forward strand.
CGCAACCGGGCCCTGGACCACATACGCATGCGCGGCCGCCGGCCCGCCATCGGCGGCGACGACACCGAGCTGACGAGCTGGGCCGCCGAGTGCGACACCGCCGGCGCGGCGATGGAGTCCCTCGACACCGGGCGCACCATGGCGCTCATAGCCCAGCTGCCCCAGGACCAGGCCGAGGCCGTCGTCCTGAGAGTCGTGGTCGGCCTCGACGCCAAGAGCGCGGCCGAGACCCTGGGCAAGCGGCCCGGCGCCGTGCGCACCGCCGCCCACCGCGGCCTGAAGAAGCTCGCGGAACTGCTCGCCGCGCAGGGCGCGGACGGCGGCTTCGAGGCCGGTCCGGGCACCGGCGCCAAGGCGGGCGTCACGGTCGGCCATAATGCCGATGGCCATGCGTGGGACGGCGGGGGCGGGAGGGATCTCGACGCCGTACCCGCACAGCGTGGCCGGGGCGGCAGCTACGCAGAACAAACCGGTGTGACGCATTCACGTTGGCGGACGCAGAAGGACATGTGATGGCCGACGAGCGCGACAGGTGGCTGGACGAGGCCGCGGCGGAAGCATTCCTGCGCGGCGGACCGACGGAACCTGTGGGGCCCGCCGCCGACACGCGCGCCGCGAGGGAGGCCGCCCGGCTGCGGGCTGCCCTGGACGCCCTGGGCGCGATGGCGGTGCCGGCGCCCACGGGCACGGAACTGCCCGGCGAGAGCGCGGCGGTGGACGCCTACCGGGCGGCGCGCGGCGCCGCGCGCCGCGCCGCCGTGGCGTCCGGGGCCGACGGGGCCGGTGAGCCCCTGGTCGACCTCGGCCGCGCCTTCCCCGCGCCCGCGCCCGTACCGGCCCGACGGCGCGCCCGGACCGTCAGCTTCGGTCTGGCCGCGGCCCTCGCGAGCGTCGCCGCCGGCGGACTGGCCGCCGCGGCCGGCGCCGGGCTGCTGGACCGGGCCCGGCACGACACCGCGGGACCCGGGCCGGCGACGTCCGTCAGCGCCGGCGAGAGCCCGGTCCCGGACGCCGGCACCAGCGCCCCGCCCCTGACCCCGAAGCTGCTGCCCACCCCGCTGCCGGACGGCTCGAACCCGGCGTCCCCCGCGACCCCGTCGCCGGGCCCGGACGGGCGTACGGCACCCGGCACCACGGCGGGCCCCGACACCTCCACGGGCACCACCACGATCGGCGGCGGCTGGGGCGGGGACATGCAGGACGACCGCAGCGGTCCGGGCGACCGCGAAGGCAGCCGCGACACCCTGGGCACGGGGGAACTCGGCAGGGACCGCCAGCGCGAGCAGGACAGCCGGCTCAAGGTGGACCTCTGCCAGGAGTACCGCAAGGGCCGCCTCGACGACGACCGGCGCGAGCGGCTCTCGCGTCTGGCGGACGGGCTCCTGCGGATCCCGGCCTACTGCGCCTCGGTGCTGGACGGGGAGCGCGACGGCACCAGGCGCCGCGACGCCCCGCAGGGCGGCACGACCCTCCGGGCGCCGTCAATGTCACCGGCGGTCCCGCAGGACTCCACGCGCCTCGGCGCGCGCTGACACATGCGCTGACACATGCGCTGACACATGCGCTGACCTGCCTGTAACACTTTCCGAACCGGTGGCGCAGTACTAATCGAGCCGACTGGTCATCGGCCGCGCATGAGCCGGGGTTCCCCCCGTACCCCTGGGCTCTGCGCAACCGGCGCGGGCGGGGCACGTTCCCCCGGCCCTGCCCGCGCCCTTTACCTCGACCCGTTCAACGGGACAGGCCGTCCGTTTCGCGACACGCCGGCAGGGCGGGTCACGAAGGGGACGGCCTGATGTGTTTCTCCGGCCCGTGGCCGGCGGTGCGGTCGGGGCCCGGATCCCGGGCCCCCGGCATCACGCCCTGCGGGCTCACCAGTAGACGACGACCTTGTCGCCGACCTTCACGTCGTCGAAGAGCTTCGACAGCTTGCCCTTGTCCCGGACGTTCACACAGCCGTGCGAGGCGCCGGCGTAGCCGCGGGCCGCGAAGTCCGCGGAGTAGTGCACCGCCTGGCCGCCGCTGAAGAACATCGCGTACGGCATCGGCGTGTGGTAGATCGTCGACGTCCACTCCTTGGCCTTCCAGCCCACGTTGAACACGCCCTCGCGGGTCGGGGTGTTCTCCGAGCCGAAGCGCACGTCCATCGTCGAGACGACCTTGCCGTCGATCATCCAGGCGAGGGTGCGGCTCTCCTTGCTGATGCACATGACGCGGCCCGTCATGCAGCGCGGGTCCGGCGCGGCGACCTCGTTGACGGTCGGCGGGCGCAGCTCGTCGGCGGTGGGCTTCTTGCTGGAGCTCTGGATCTTCTTCCAGGTCTTCTCGTCGACCCCGCCGGTCGCGTCCAGACCGTTCTTCGACTGGAAGGACTTCACCGCGGCCGTGGTCTTCGAGCCGTAGAAACCGGTCGGCGACACCGTCAGCAGCTTGAGCTGCTTCAGCCGGGCCTGGAGCTCGCGGACCTGCTCGCTCTCGTCGCCGTTGGCCATGATCTGCTTCACCGAGGGCGACGGCGAGGCCGACGGGGAGGCGGAGGCGGAGGCCGAGGCCGACGGCGAGGGCTCACCGGGCTTGTTGTCGGTGCTCGGAGAGGCTTCGGGGGTGGCGCCCGCCGTGGGCGAGGACGGCGCCACGGAAGAGGAGCCGGCCGACTCCGTCTTCTGCGGACCGCAGGCGGTCGCGGCGAGCGCGACGGCGGTGGCGACCCCGATCGTGCGGATTATGGCTCTCTGGCGCTGCATTGCAGTCCCCCGGTTTCTACGTCGTGTATCTAGGTGATGCCTGGCGCGCGTGGAGAGTTGCACAGAGTCCCGGGATGTTGCGCCATTGTGACCAGCAACCGTCCACGGCCTTACGAAGCGACGCGCGGGCAAGGTTGTACCAGCCCCGGGCCCGGTTGCTCTACGGAGGACTTCGTCACATGGCAAGCACGGAGAGCGGAATCCCGGTCGAACCGGTCTACGGGCCGGGCGATCTGACGGGATGGGACCCCGAGGTCCAATTGGGTGTACCTGGGGACTTCCCCTACACTCGGGGGATTTATCCGAACATGTACACCGGTCGGCCGTGGACGATGCGGCAGTACGCCGGCTTCGGCACGGCCACCGAGTCCAACGCCCGCTACCGGCAGCTCATCGCGGGCGGCGGCACCGGGCTGTCCGTCGCCTTCGACCTGCCCACCCAGATGGGCCACGACTCCGACGCGCCCCTCGCCCACGGCGAGGTGGGCAAGGTCGGCGTCGCCGTCGACTCGCTCGACGACATGCGCACACTGCTCGACGGGATCCCCCTCGACCGGGTCTCCACCTCGATGACGATCAACGCGCCCGCCGCGCTGCTCCTGCTGCTCTACCAGCTGGTCGCGGAGGAACAGGGCATGACGGGCGCGCAGCTGACGGGGACGATCCAGAACGACGTCCTGAAGGAGTACATCGCCCGGGGGACGTACATCTTCCCGCCCGGCCCCTCACTACGGCTGACGGCCGACACCTTCCGCTACTGCCGGGCCGAGATCCCCCGGTGGAACACCATCTCCATCTCCGGCTACCACATGGCCGAAGCCGGCGCCTCGCCCGCGCAGGAGGTGGCCTTCACCCTCGCCGACGCCGTCGCCTACGTCCGTACGGCCCTCGCGGCCGGGATGGCGGTCGACGAGTTCGCGCCCCGGCTGTCCTTCTTCTTCGTCGCCCGCACCACCCTGCTGGAGGAGGTCGCGAAGTTCCGCGCCGCCCGGCGGATCTGGGCCCGCCTCATGCGGGAGGAGTTCGGGGCACGGGATGCGAAGTCGATGATGCTGCGCTTCCACACCCAGACCGCCGGCGTCCAGCTCACCGCGCAGCAGCCCGAGCTGAACCTCGTACGCGTCGCCGTGCAGGCCCTCGCCGCCGTGCTGGGCGGCACGCAGTCGCTGCACACCAACTCCTTCGACGAGGCGATCGCGCTGCCCACGGAGAAGTCGGCCCGCCTCGCGCTGCGCACCCAGCAGGTCCTCGCGCACGAAACGGACGTACCGCACACCGTGGACCCCTTCGCCGGGTCGTACGCGGTGGAGCGGATGACGGACGAACTGGAGGCGGCGGCCCTGGACCTGATGCGGCGGGTCGAGGAGCAGGGCGGGGCGGTGGCCGCGATCGAGGCCGGCTTCCAGAAGGCGGAGATCGAGCGGAACGCCTACCGCATCGCGCGGGAGACCGACAGCGGTGAGCGGGTGGTGGTCGGGGTCAACCGCTTCGCGCTGGAGCGCGAGGAGCCGTACGAGCCGCTGCGCGTGGACCCGGCGATCGAGGAGCGCCAGTGCGCGGCGCTGGCGCGTCTGCGGGCGGAGCGCGACGGGGCGGCGGTGACGGCGGCGCTCGGGGCGCTGCGGGAGGCGGCGGCGGGCACCGCGAACGTGCTGTACCCGATGAAGGAGGCGCTGCGCGCGCGGGCCACGGTGGGGGAGGTGTGCGGGGCGCTGCGGGAGGTGTGGGGGACCTACGAGCCCACCGGTTCCACATGGTGAAACACTGTGGACTGTCAGGTGTGTCCTCATGCGACACTCCTGCCTATGCTGGGTGTCACCGATCTGCCGACGTACCTCGCCGGCCTCGTCCTGATCATTCTCCTGCCGGGACCGAACTCGCTCTACGTGCTGTCCGTCGCCGCCCGCCGCGGTGTGCGCACGGGCTACAAGGCCGCCGCCGGGGTGTTCACCGGCGACGCCGTACTGATGGCGCTGACCGCCGTGGGCGCCGGGGCGCTGCTCCAGGCGAGCCCGCTGGTGTTCACCGTGGTGAAGTTCCTCGGCGCCGGGTACCTGGCCTGGCTCGCCGTCGGGATGATGCGGGGCGCCTGGGCGCTGTGGCGCACCCGCCGGGAACGGGAGGAGGCGCGCGCCGCGGCCGCCGCCGACCCGGCCGACAACGAGCGGCCCTACCGGCGCGCCCTGCTGATCAGCCTTCTCAACCCGAAGGCCATCCTCTTCCTGATGTCCTTCTTCGTGCAGTTCGTGGACCCGTCCTACGCCTACCCGGCGCTGTCGTTCCTGGTCCTCGGCGGTCTGCTGCAGACCGGCAGCTTCCTCTACCTGACGCTGCTGATATTCGGCGGCACCCGCCTGTCGGAGGCGTTCCGCCGCCGCAAGCGGCTGTCGGCCGGGGCGACCTCGGCGGCGGGCGTGCTGTTCCTGGGCTTCGCGGCCAAGCTCGCCACCGGCTGAGACCTGCCCGCTGAGCCCCGCCGGCTGACCGGCTGAGACGCTCAGTCGAGGGCGCGGCGCAGGGCCCGGGCCATGCGCCGCACGGTCCGGCTGCGCGGCAGGAACGACAGCCGGGCGGGGATGCCGCCGGGCAGGCCCAGCCCGGTCAGCCGGCGACGGGTGAAGTACCGCCAGGTGTCCGGGGTCAGGTGCGCTGCCAGGTACGCCTCGGCCGCGGCCCGCCGCGCCGACAGGATCTGCGGCTGCATGGTGAACCCGACGGCGGTCAGCAGCCCGGCCTGCTCCGCTCCCGCCCGCCCCACGGAGGCGGGCGTCCAGGCGCGGACCGCCTCCGGGTCCGCCAGGTCCGGCAGCAGCGAGTCCACCAGTACCAGCGGCACCCGGTTGCTGTTCTGGTACGGAGCCAGGCGGGCCAGCACGGCCCCGGTGCCGGTGCGCGCGACGGGCAGACCGTACAGCGCGGCGGCGGTCAGCAGCCCGGTGGAGAAGCAGCCGACGACGAGCGCCGGGCGCAGCCGGCCGTAGAGGGTCTCGGCCAGGACCGGGGTGCGCACCACGGTGAGCCGGGCGCCGAGCCGTTCGGCCTCCGCCGCGGCCCGGCGTGCATACGCGGCCGGCGCACTGGGATGGGGCTTGAAGACCAGCTCCCGGTGGCCGAGCGCGAAGGCGCCGCGGACCATAGAGGCGTGCAGCTCCTCCTCCTCGTCCGGGCCCATCAGGTCGAGCGCCGAAAGGTACTGGCCCAGCAGCAGAGCCGGGGACTCCCCGACGCCGTCCAGGTCAGGGCCGTGCGGCGGGAGCTCCGCGAGGACCTTCAGGAAGGACTGCGCGGGCACGACCTCCCCCCGCGCCCCGAACTCCGTCAGCAGCAGCGGCTGCAGGCCGGGCACGAGGTCCAGGTGGAGCACCCGCCGCACCCGCATCCCGAGCTGTGGGTCGAGGCGGAAGCGGGTGGGACCGTAGCTCATCAGCCCGTCGGCGTAGACGTCGACCGCCGCGCCCGGGAAGAGCCGGCACAGGGACTGGGCCGGCGGCACCTGGAGGGATTCCACGATCAGCTCGACCCGGTCCTCGCCGAGCCCCCACAGCGCGCGCAGGTGCCGCTCCCAGATCGGGATGTCCTCGGCGCGCGGGGCCCAGGTGCTCGGGTGCTGCGGCTCGATCACGGCATTCCAGTCGAGCACCTCGTCGAAGCGGGTGCGCAGGGCGGCGAAACCCGGCATGCCGGCCACCCCCGGGGTCACCTCGGCGGTGACGGCGTGGTTGCTGGTCAGCAGGATCCGGCGGCCCGCGGGCGGGAAGCAGCCCGCGTCGACGCCCGCCGCGAGCGTGGCCACGCCGTAGAGGGTGGAGGCCAGGAAGATCTGCGTGAGCATCAGACGGCCGCCCCCGACGGGGTGCGGCGGCTGCCGCGCAGGCGGCGCAGGAGCGCGGAGCGTTCGGCGTCCATCGAGTCCAGGACCCGGTCCAGCACGTCCTGGGGCATGCGGCCGAGCGCGGCCGCGCTCATCAGGCGGAGTTTCCTGGCCACGGACGGTTCGTACCTTTCGATGGATCCGAAATGGTGCGCGATGATTGCGCAGTACGTTCGTACGGATTTCGGCAGCAGCAGATCGGATTCCCGGTCGGCGGCGACACCGTCGAGAACCTCGTCGAATGCCCGGATGAAATCGAGCTGCCGTTCGTCCTTGATCTGCGTCAACGACGTGGAAACACCGCGCCGGTAGAAGACGCCGGGGAGCCCGACCGCGGCGAAGGACCCGGCCTCCCGGTGCAGCCGCCAGATCCACGGCCGGTCCTCCGCCGTGCGCAGCCCGTCGGTGAAGTGCAGCAGGCCGCGGTCCAGCAGCCGCCGGTGGTACATCCCGGCCCAGGCGTACGGATAGTCGACCGAGGTCGCCCGGTCGGCGGGCAGGATCGCGCCGCGCGGATCGGCGACGACGGACTGCGGGCCGAAGGGGACGCGCTGCACGCTCCGCGTCCGGCCCGTGCACCGCACATGGTCGGTGCGGACGAAATCGCAGTTCAGAGCCTCTATGGCGGTCAGCATCCGGGCCAGGTGGCCGGGGGCCAGCCAGTCGTCCCCGTCCAGGAAGGCGAGGTACTCGCCGCGGGCCGCGTCCAGCCCGGTGTTCCGCGCGGTCGCCAGGCCGCCGTTGCTGCGGTGTCTGAGGTGCACCGCCCCGGGCAGCTCGCGCGCCGCCCGCTCCAGCAGGTCGGGCGTCCCGTCCGTCGAGCAGTCGTCGACGAGCAGGAACTCGAAGTCGTCCCGGGCGTTCAGTTCGAGACTCTTCAGGGCGTCCGGTGCGTATGTCTGCACGTTGTAGAACGGCACGACAACAGAGAGCTTGGGCACCTGTGGGACATTAGGACGCCGCCCGACATTCGCCGTGGCCCGGATGCGGATTTCATGTGAACGGCGCGGGGCGGACGGGTTAACCCGTCCGCTTTCGCATGCAGTCGGCATTTTGTTAACCCGCTGTTGTGCGCTCGTTGGGCCGATCACCGAAAACGCCGAATACGTTCTGCCGCGTGCCAGAACGCAAACGCGTCGCCGTACTCGCCGATTCCGACACGAGATGGAAATGGGGCGCAACCACCGCCCGCCGCCTCGTGCCCGACCACCAGCTCACCGGATACCTGCTGCGCGGCCGTGCCACGCCCACCGCGCGCCAGCTCGGCGAGGTCGGGGTGGAGACCGACCGGCCTGCCGAGGTGACCTGCGCCGAGTTCCTCGCCGAGATCGCACGTGAGCGCTACGACGTGGTCGTCCTCGCGCTCGTCGGCGGGGCCGTCCAGGCGGTCCTGCACGGGGCCCGCGCCCTGTGGCCGGCCCCCGCCAGGCGCCCCGTACTCGTCACCGGATACGTCGGAGTCGTCTACGAGAAGCTCGCCGACGGGCTGCTGCTGCGGCACGGCGCCGACCTCGTCCTCGCCAACTCCCGCCACGACGCCGAGCGCTTCCGCGCCGTGTACGAGGGGGTCGGAGCGGACGCAGGCGCCGTCACCGAGACCGCGCTGCCCTTCCTCGGCGGGGCGCCCTACGAGCCGCCCGGGAGCCGTGCCCACACGGTGGTCTTCGCCGTACAGCCCTCCGTCCCCGACAGCCGCGCCGACCGCGCCTACCTGCTGGAACGGGCCGCCGGCCATGCCCGCAAGCATCCCGACCGGGAGGTGCTGATCAAGCTGCGCAGCAAGCCCGGGGAACACACCACGCACCTGGAGGAGCAGCCGTACCAGCGGCTCGCGGAGAAGATCCCCGGCGGACTGCCCGCCAACTGCCGACTGGTGTACGGGAACATGGGCGAGGTACTGGACGGCACCGACCTGCTGGTCACCGTCTCCTCCACGGCCGCCCTGGAATCCCTGCACCGCTCCATCCCGACGGCCGTCCTCACCGACCTCGGCATCCGCGAGGCCCTCGGCAACCACCACTTCCTGGGCTCCGGCTGCCTGGCCTCCTGGGACCAGCTCGACTCGGGACTCCTCCCGGAGGGCGACCCGGTCTGGCTGGCCGCCCAGGGCGTACGCGCCCCCGGCGCCCCCGGCCCGGCAGGCGCGGGCCCCGCCGGCCCGGCCGCATCCGGGGCCGCCGCGGGCGGTGACGCCTACGCCGTCGCCCGGGCCAAGGTCGCCGGGCTGCTCGCTGCGACCCGGCTGCCCTCGCCCGCGCCCTACTACACGCTCACCACCGCGCCCGGATACCTGCCCGGCATCCTCGCCCGGCACCGCCTCGCACCCGACGGCACCCCGCTGCCCGGCACCACGCGGCAGGAGGCGGGCGAGTCCCGGCTGCGCCGCCGGCTCCGCGCCCACCTGCGCGAGGCCGCCCGCGGGGCGTACCGGCACGGGGTGCAGCGCGTCGCCCCGGTGATCCGCAGGCTGGGGGAGCTGTGAGGGTCCTCGCCGTCATCCCCGCCCGCGGCGGCTCCAAGGGGGTCCCCGGAAAGAACCTCGCCGAGGTCGCCGGCACCCCGCTCGTCGCCCGCGCCGTCCTGGCCTGCCGGGCCGCGCCGACCGTCACCGACGTGGTCGTCTCCACCGACTGCGAGGCCGTCGCCCAGGCCGCCCGCGCCGCCGGCGCCGACGTGATCGCCCGCCCCACCGCGATCTCCGGCGACACCGCGAGCAGCGAGGCCGCCCTCCTGCACGCCCTCGCCGCTTTCGAGGAACTGCACTCGCTCACCGTGGACGTGGTCCTCCTCGTCCAGTGCACCAGCCCCTTCCTCGCGACCTCCGACGTCGAGTCGGTCGCCGTGGCCGTCGCCTCCGGGGCGGCCGACTCGGCCCTGACCGTGGCCCCCTTCCACGGCTTCCTCTGGCGGGACGACCCCGACGGCACCGGGACCGGGGTCAACCACGACCCGGCGTACCGGCCCCGCCGCCAGGACCGGCCGCAGGACCTGCTGGAGACAGGCGCCGCCTACGCCATGGACGCCGCGGGCTTGCGCACCGCCCGCCACCGCTTCTTCGGCCGCACCCTGCCCGTCCCCACCGACCCCGCCCGGGTCCTGGAGATCGACGACCCCCACGACCTCGCCCGCGCCCGGCTGCTCGCCCCGCTGCTCGACCCGCGCCCCGGCGGCGCACACGCACCGCCGCGGCCCGACGCGGAACCGGCCCCGCACCCCGACCCGCACCCCGACCCGCAGCCCACACCCCGAAGGCCCCCGCACCGAAGGACGTCCCCTGCCATGACCTCCACGCCCGACCCCCGCCTGCGCACCTTCGGCGCCCGCACCGCGGGCCCCGGCCGCCCCGTCTACGTCGTCGGCGAGATCGGCATCAACCACAACGGCGACCTCGGCAACGCCTTCGCCCTCATCGACGCCGCCGCCCAAGCCGGCTGCGACGCCGTGAAGTTCCAGAAGCGCACGCCGGAGATCTGCACCCCGCGCGACCAGTGGGACATCGAACGCGACACCCCCTGGGGCCGGATGACCTACATCGACTACCGCCACCGGGTCGAGTTCGGCGAGGACGAGTACCGCGCCATCGACGAGCACTGCGCCAAGCGCGGCATCGACTGGTTCGCCTCCCCCTGGGACACCGAGGCCGTCGCCTTCCTGGAGAAGTTCGACGTCCCCGCCCACAAGGTGGCCTCCGCCTCCCTCACGGACGACGAGCTCCTGCGCGCCCTGCGCGCCACCGGCCGCACCGTCGTCCTGTCCACCGGCATGTCCACCCCGCAGCAGATCCGCCACGCCGTCGAGGTGCTCGGCAGCGCCAACATCCTCCTCTGCCACGCCACTTCGACGTACCCGGCCAAGGCCGAGGAACTCAACCTGCGGGTCATCGACACCCTGCGCGACGAGTACCCCAACGTCCCGATCGGCTACTCCGGCCATGAGACGGGCCTGCAGACCACCCTGGCCGCCGTCGCCCTCGGCGCCACCTTCGTCGAGCGCCACATCACCCTCGACCGCGCGATGTGGGGCTCCGACCAGGCCGCCTCCGTCGAGCCCGGCGGCCTGGCCCGCCTGGTCCGCGACATCCGCACCATCGAGACCGCCCTCGGCGACGGCATCAAGCGGGTCTACGAGTCCGAGCTCGGCCCCATGAAGAAGCTCCGCCGCGTCCGCGGCGAGCTGGCCTCCGTCTAGTCCGGCTCCGGTCCGGCGCGTACCAGCCCCGCCCCCGAGAAGGAGTACGTGTGAGCACCTCCGCCTCCACCCTGGCGTTCGTCGAGAGCCCGGTCCAACTCCTCAACGTGCTGGAGTGGGCGTACGCGCGCGCCGCCGCGCCCGGCAGACCGCTCGACGGCGTCCCGAGCCAGCGCGGGCGCCGCACCGCCGGACCGGGGGCGGAGACCGGCCCGCGACCGGAGGACACGCTCTCACCCGTACGGATCGTCGTCCTGCCGCCCACCGACCCCATGTCCCGCGGCCAGCTGCGCCGGATGGCGGCGCTGGCCCGGGACGAGGGGTGCGAGGTGCAGTGGCAGGAGGCGCGCGGCAGCCGGCTCGCCCCGGTGAAGGCGCTCGCCGCGCTGGCGCGCGACGTCCGCGCGGCGCACACCGTCGTCGTCGGCGACCCCTTCTCGCGCTACGTCCAGCTCCTGCTCACCCTGGTGCGCGCCGAGGAGCTCGTCGTGGTCGACGACGGCACCGCGACCATGGAGTTCGTCGCCCAGACGGCCCGCGGCGAACGCCTCGTCCGCTGGCACCGGGTCGGCGGCCCAGGGCTGCCCGGCCGCGTCCGCGAGCTGGCGTACGCGCCCGTCTCGGCGGCCGCGCGGCGCCGGTTCGTCCCGGACGGGGCCGCCGGCACGGGGACGGGGACGGCCCGCCGCGTCGAGGTGTTCACCTCGATGCCGGTCGTCCCGCACGGAGGGATGACGCTGCGGGCCAACGAGTTCTCCTGGACCCGCGCCCGCTTCGGCCCGCCCCGCCTGACCAAGGGCACCGACCTGGTCGGCACCTCGCTCGTGGAGACCGGCGTCGTCGACCCGGACCGCTACCTCGGCGCGGTCCGCTCCCTCGCCCTGGAGCACGGCGCCACCCGCTATTTCGCGCACCGCCGCGAGTCCCCGGAGAAGCTGCGCGCGCTGAGCCGGGCGACCGGGCTGGAGATCGTACGCCCGGACCTGCCGCTGGAGCTGATCGCGCGTCGGGGTCCCGTCGGCCGGACGATCCTCAGCTTTCCCTCCACCGTGGTCCACACCCTGCCGTACGTCCTGACCGGTACCGGGGTCACCGTCGCCGTATGCGATGTGGACCCGGCCTGGCTCACCGGGTCCGCGTCCCCGCGCGCGAAGAGCTTCCTCGCGGGGGTCACCGACACCGCTCGCGATGTGCGCAGACTGCCCGCCCAGGCCGCGCCCACGGCCGGATGAGCGGGCGAGTTTACCCTCGGGTCAACCCGGTCATGCGCCCAGAGGCGGTGTTTCTTTCCCCTAACGGCATGAACTTTTCGCGATCCCCGCTCAGTTGACCCATCCGTGCGCCTACCCTTCAACGGGTGAACCAGTTGATGTCCCGCGAGTCCCAGACCCTCCAGCCCGTCGAGTCCGACTGGCCCGAGCTGCCCGGCAAACTTCCGGACCACCTGCGCACCGAACTGATCGCCTTCCGCCGGGACTTGCACATGCACCCGGAGCTCGGACACCAGGAATTCCGCACCACCGCGGCGATCAAGGCCAGGCTTGAGAAGGCCGGGCTGCGACCACGGGTCCTGAAGTCCGGCACCGGCCTGATCTGTGACGTAGGCACCTGGGACGGAGGCCGGCCGATGCTGGCCCTGCGCGCGGACATCGACGCCCTGCCCATCCCGGACGCCAAGACGCACGTCCCGTACCGCTCGACCTCCCCGGACCGCGCCCACGCCTGCGGCCACGACGTGCACACCGCCGTCGTCCTCGGTGCCGGCCTCGTCCTGGCCGAGCTCGACCGGCAGGGGCTTCTGCCCCGGCCCGTACGGCTGCTCTTCCAGCCCGCCGAGGAGGTGCTGCCCGGCGGCGCCACCGACGCCATCGAGTCCGGAGTGCTGGACGGGGTGGGCCGGATCGTCGCCGTCCACTGCGACCCCCGGGTCGACGCCGGCCGGATCGGGCTGCGGCCCGGCCCCATCACCTCCGCCTGCGACCGGCTGGAGGTCAGCCTCACCGGATCCGGCGGGCACACCGCCCGGCCGCACCTGACCACCGACCTGGTGACGGCCGCCGCCCGCGTGGCCGTCGACGCGCCGGCCCTGCTCGCCCGCCGGATGGACGCCCGCTCGGGCATGTCGGTCACCTGGGGCCGGATCGAGTCCGGGCACGCCTGCAACGTGATCCCGATGCACGCCGAGCTGTCCGGAACCGTACGGTGCCTGGACCTGGCCGCCTGGCACGAGGCGCCGGACATGATCCACGCGGCGATCGACGAGATCGCGACCATGCACGGGGCCAAGTTCGAGATCAACCACGTGCGCGGGGTGCCGCCGGTGGTCAACGACCCGGTGATCACGGAACTGCTGCGCGAGGCGATGGCGGCCCGCCGCGGAGCCGAGTCGGTCGAGGACACCGAGCAGAGCCTGGGCGGGGAGGACTTCTCCTGGTACCTGGAGCACGTGCCGGGCGCCATGGCCCGTCTCGGGGTCCGCACGCCGGGCGACACCGCCAAGCGTGACCTGCACCGCGGCGACTTCGACGTGGACGAGGACGCGATCGCCGTCGGGGTCGAGTTCTTCACGGCCGCCGCACTGATCGACGGCCGCCGCACACCGCCTTCCAGGTAGCCGGTAGGGCCTCGCCCCTACAACATCGGCGAGCCTCCCGGCGGACGTGTCCAGCCCTTGGTACACAAGGGCTGGACGCCTTGGCAGTTACCGATCGGTCACTGTCCGGTTCGCGACGATCCGATAACGACTCATGAACGGGCCTTTAACTGACATCTACGCGCGTTACGATCGCCGCGAAACCAGCGCCGGTCGTGGCGCTTCGGTCAGGTTTTGAAGGAGCCTCCCCTTGCGCCGGATCACCAGGATCGCCACCGTGGGCATCGCGTCCGCGGCGCTGGCCCTCTCGGCCACCGCCTGTGGCGGTAAGAAGTCCTCTGACGCCTCCTCCTCCCCCTCGGAGTCGGGTCAGAAGTCCGCAGCCATCGCGTACGACATCGGTGGCCGCGGCGACCAGTCGTTCAACGACGCCGCCTACGCCGGTCTGAAGAAGGCCGAGACCGACCTGAAGATCAAGGGCGCCGAGGCGGAGCCCACCGACGGCGAGGGCGAGGCCGACAAGGTCCAGCGCCTCACCGAGCTCGCCCGCAAGGGCAACAACCCGGTCATCGGCGTCGGCTTCGCCTACGCCCCGGCCATCAAGAAGGTCGCCCCGAAGTTCCCGAACACCACGTTCGGCATCATCGACGACACCTCGGTGACCGGCCCGAACGTCGCCAACATGGTCTTCAACGAGGAGCAGGGCTCCTACCTGGCCGGCGTCGCCGCCGCCAAGGTCTCGAAGACCGGCACGGTCGGCTTCATCGGCGGTGTCGAGGTCCCGCTGATCAAGAAGTTCGAGGCGGGCTTCGCCCAGGGTGTCAAGGACACCAACCCGAACGCCAAGGTGCTCACCACGTACCTGACCCAGCCGCCGAACTTCGACGGTTTCGCCAAGCCCGACCTGGGCAAGGCCGCCGCGCAGGGCCAGCTCGACGCCGGTGGCGCCGACGTGATCTACGCCGCCGCCGGCCTCGCCGGCTCCGGTGCCATCGAGGCCGCTTCCACCAAGGGCAAGTGGGCCATCGGCGTCGACTCCGACCAGTACAACCAGGCCGGTCTGGCGAAGTACAAGGACTCCATCCTGACCTCGGTCACCAAGGACGTCTCGGACTCCGTCTTCAACCTGATCAAGTCGGTCGAGGAGGGCAAGCCCACCACCGGTGAGATCCGCTACGGCCTGGACAAGGACGGCGTCGGCCTGGCCGACTCCAACCCGAAGTACAAGGAGATGACCGACGTCATCGCCGCGGTGGAGAAGGCCAAGGCCGACATCATCGCCAAGAAGATCACCGTCAAGACCGCTCCGTAAGGTCGTCTTGGACGTGTAGTCCTGGTCTACGGGGTCCGGGAAGCGGTCGTCATCGCTCCCGGGCCCCGAGCCTCGTTCTGTGATCACTAGTCTGTGACCAAGCAGCCTTCATGGCCGCGAGTTTTCACTTCCGACAGTGCTACGCGCGTAGAAGCATCGTGGACGCGATACTTTCACTCCCCGCCCTGTCCCCCCTGCCTTCCGCTCCTTTCGCGCCAAGGAGAGTGCGTCATCAACGCGTCCAGCCCGCCCCCCGCCGTAGAACTGCACGGCATCACAAAGCGCTTCCCCGGCGTCGTCGCCAACAAGGACATCGCGATCACCGTCCGCAAGGGCACGGTCCACGCCCTCATCGGTGAGAACGGCGCCGGCAAGTCGACCCTGATGAAGATCCTCTACGGCATGCAGAAGCCGGACGAGGGCACCATCGCCGTCGACGGGGAACAGGTCGCCTTCCACACGCCCGGCGATGCCATCGCCCGCGGCATCGGCATGGTGCACCAGCACTTCATGCTCGCCGACAACCTCACCGTCCTGGAGAACGTCGTTCTCGGCGGCGAGAAGCTGTACGGCATCGGCGCCAAGGCCCGCAAGAAGATCATGGAGATCTCGGACGCGTACGGCCTCGGCGTGCGCCCCGACGCGCTCGTCGAGGACCTCGGCGTCGCCGACCGCCAGCGCGTGGAGATCCTCAAGGTCCTCTACCGCGGCGCGAAGATCCTCATCCTCGACGAGCCGACAGCGGTGCTCGTGCCGCAGGAGGTGGACGCACTCTTCGACAACCTGCGCGAGCTCAAGTCCGAGGGCCTGACCGTCATCTTCATCTCGCACAAGCTGGGCGAGGTGCTGAAGGTCGCCGACGACATCACCGTCATCCGGCGCGGCACCACGGTCGGCACCGCCGACCCGAAGACGGCCACCCCCAAGCAGCTCGCCGAGCTGATGGTCGGTGCGGAGCTGCCCTCGCCCGAGACCCGCGAGTCGACCGTCACGGACGTGCCGATGCTCCAGGTGACCGGGCTGACCGTCGCCGCCGGCGACGCCGTCGTCGCCGAGCCGGAGGTCCTGGCCCCCGCGGCCCCCGCGGACTCCGCGACCGTCGAGAGCGTCGAGGCCGGCCGTCTCCTGCTGGACGACGTCAGCCTCACCATCCACAAGGGTGAGATCCTCGGCATCGCGGGCGTCGAGGGCAACGGCCAGACGGAGCTGATCGAGGCCCTCATGGGCATGATGGCCCCCGACGCGGGCGTCATCACCCTGGACGGCGCGGACATCACCAAGATGTCGGTGCGCAAGCGCCGTGAGGGCGGCATCGGCTACATCCCCGAGGACCGTCACCGCCACGGCCTGCTGCTGGAGTCCCCGCTCTGGGAGAACCGCATCCTCGGCCACGTCACCGAGGCGCCCAACTCCAAGAGGGGGATCCTCGACCCGAAGGCGGCCCGCAAGGACACCGAGCGGATCGTGCGCGAGTACGACGTGCGCACGCCCGGCATCGACGTCACCGCGGCCTCGCTCTCCGGCGGCAACCAGCAGAAGCTGATCGTCGGCCGCGAGATGAGCCACAACCCGAAGTTCCTCATCGCCGCCCACCCCACCCGCGGTGTGGACGTCGGCGCGCAGGCGCAGATCTGGGACGCGATCCGCGAGGCCCGCCGCGAGGGTCTGGCCGTGCTGCTGATCTCCGCCGACCTGGACGAGCTCATCGGCCTGTCCGACACCCTGCGTGTGATCTACCGCGGCCGCCTGGTCGCGGACGCCGACCCGGCGACCGTCACCCCCGAGGAGCTCGGCACCGCCATGACGGGCGCCGCTTCGGGGCACCTGGAAGCAACCGACAACCACTCCGCCGCTGCCGACGGTGACACGACGGAGGACGAGGCCCGATGAAGACATTCGACAAGGACCGGCTGATGCTCGCCATCGCCGGGCCCCTGCTCGCGCTGGTCAGCGCCTTCGTGCTGACCATGATCGTGCTGGCGGCGACGGGCATCGACCCGATCGAGCCGCTGCGCATCATGGTCGAGAACGGCGGCTACGAGGACGTCCAGATCCTCATCGTCAACCAGACCGGCACGTACTACCTGGCAGCCCTGGCCGTCGCCATCGGCTTCCGGATGAACCTCTTCAACATCGGCGTCGACGGCCAGTACCGCCTCGCCGCGATGGTCTCCGCGCTGGTCGGCACGGCCGTGACGCTGCCCGGCCCGCTGCACATCCTGGTGATCGTCGTCGTCGCGATGCTGACCGGTGCCTTCTGGTCCGGTATCGCGGGTGTCCTCAAGGCCAAGCGCGGTGTCAGCGAGGTCGTCTCGACGATCATGCTCAACGCCATCGCCACCAGCCTCATCGCCTGGCTGATCCTGCCGAAGAACCTCGGCGTGCAGGTGGAGGGCTCCAACGACCTCACCACCGGGGAGATCGCCGAGTCCGGCTGGTTCCCGGCCGTCTCCATGGGCGACTCGGGGGAGATCTACGGCTTCACCTTCATCGCCTTCGCCCTCGGCGTCGTCTACTGGTTCGTGCTCAACCGCACCCGCTTCGGCTTCGACCTGCGTGCCAGCGGCGCCAGCGAGTCCGCCGCGGCGGCCTCCGGCGTCGACTCCAAGAAGATGATCATCACCGCGATGCTCATCTCCGGCGCCGTCGCCGGCCTGTCCGGCATGCCGGTGCTGCTGGGCGAGACCCACACGTACAACCTCGGCTTCCCCGTGGGCGTCGGCTTCACCGGCATCACCATCGCCCTGCTCGGCCGCAACAGCCCCGTCGGCATGCTCTTCGCCGCCCTCCTGATGGCCTTCATCGACAAGGCGTCAGCCGGCCTCGACACGGAGGGTTACGCCAGGGAGATCGGCACGATCATGAAGGGCCTGATCGTGATCGCGGTCGTCGTCTCCTACGAGCTGATCCGCCGCTACGGCATCCGCCGCCAGCAGCAGAAGGTCGGCGAGGAGCTGGCCGCGGGCCACGCCATGAAGACCGAGAAGGAGGCCGCGGCGTGAGCGCCAGCACCGTTTCCACGAAGAAGGCGGCGCCCGCCCCGGGCGGCCGCAAGAAGCTCACCCTGCCCTGGATCCTGCTGATCATCGCGGGCGGCCTCGCGCTGGTCTCGCTGGTCCGTGTGATCTCCGGCGCCGACGACCTGACCTCCATCGGCCAGGTCTCCGGCGCCCTCTCCCTCGCCGTGCCGATCGGCCTCGCCGGTCTCGGCGGTCTGTGGGCCGAGCGCGCGGGCGTCGTCAACATCGGTCTCGAAGGCATGATGATCCTCGGCACCTGGTTCGGTGCCTGGGCCGGCTACCAGTGGGGCCCCTGGACCGGTGTGCTCGTCGGCATCGCCGGCGGCGCCGTCGGCGGCCTGCTGCACGCGATCATCACGGTCACCTTCAACGTCAACCACATCGTCTCGGGTGTGGCCATCAACATCCTGGCGCTGGGCTTCACCCAGTACCTGTCGAACTTCACGTTCGCCGAGGCGCCCGGCGGCTCCTCCAAGCAGTCCCCGCAGGTCGAGCCGATCGCCAAGATCACCATTCCAGGGCTCTCGGACTGGATGGCCGACCTCCAGGCCCAGCACTGGTTCTTCGTCTCGGACCTCGCCGGCGTCATCGGCGGCCTGGTCACCGAGATCTCGCTGCTGACCATCGTGGCCCTGCTGCTGATCCCCGCCACCTGGTGGGTGCTGTGGCGGACCTCCTTCGGTCTGCGCCTGCGCTCCTGCGGTGAGAACCCGATCGCCGCGGAGTCCCTCGGCGTCAACGTCTACAAGTACAAGTACATCGCCGTGGTCGTCTCCGGCGCCCTCGCGGGCCTCGGCGGCGTGTACCTGTCCGAGGTCGCCAGCCCCATCTACCAGGAGGGCCAGACCGGCGGCCGTGGCTACATCGGCCTCGCCGCGATGATCTTCGGTAACTGGATGCCGGGCGGCATGGCGCTGGGCGCGGGCCTGTTCGGCTTCATCGACAGCCTCAAGCTGCGCGGTGGCGCCGAGAACGTCCACGCGATGCTGCTGCTGATCGCGATCCTGCTGGTCATCGTCTGCGTCTGGCAGCTCTACAAGAAGAAGTACATCCAGGCCGGCATCTCGGCGGTCTTCGCCGCGCTGCTGTTCGTCTGGTACGTGCTGACCGACGAGGTCCCGAGCCAGTTCGTCGACGCGGCCCCGTACCTGACCACGCTGCTCGTGCTCGCCCTGTCGGCGCAGCGCCTGCGGATGCCCAAGGCGGACGGCATGCCGTACCGCAAGGGCCAGGGCAAGTGACCGTGGAGCACGCGGTGGACTGGGAAGCCCTGCGGACGTACGCCCGGGAGGCGATGACCCGGGCGTACGCCCCCTACTCGGGCTTCCCGGTCGGGGTCGCCGCCCTCGTGGACGACGGCCGCATCGTGACCGGCTGCAACGTCGAGAACGCCAGCTACGGGCTGGGCCTGTGCGCCGAGTGCGGCCTGGTCTCCTCCCTCCAGGCGACGGGCGGCGGCCGGCTCACGCACTTCACGTG
This sequence comes from Streptomyces sp. NPDC060232, assembly GCF_042726555.1. Taxonomy (NCBI): domain Bacteria; kingdom Bacillati; phylum Actinomycetota; class Actinomycetes; order Kitasatosporales; family Streptomycetaceae; genus Streptomyces; species Streptomyces sp. NPDC060232. Next base: position 365,831 of record NZ_JBHXAG010000003.1, read on the forward strand.
CGTGGACGGCAAGGGCCAGATCCTCGTCCCGTGCGGCCGCTGCCGCCAGCTGCTCTACGAGTTCGGCGGCGACGAGCTGCAGGTGGACACCCCGGACGGGGTCCTGCCGCTGGCGGCGATGCTGCCGCAGGCCTTCGGGCCCGGTCACCTGAGATAGCCGTGCCGACGGCCCTTCGCCCCTGCCGGGGCGGAGGGCCGTCGCACTTGCTGTTCCCTGATCCCCTCTCCTCCCTCTCTCTATGCGCGTAGAAGGAAGCACCTCATGGACGTCATCTCCGTCATCCGGACCAAGCGGGACCGCGGTGAGCTGAGCCCCGAGCAGATCGACTGGGTCATCGACGCCTACACCCGCGGCGTCGTGGCCGACGAGCAGATGTCCGCCCTGGCCATGGCCATCCTGCTCAACGGCATGAACCGGACCGAGATCGCCCGCTGGACCGCGGCGATGATCGCCTCCGGCGAGCGCATGAACTTCGACGCGCTGTCCCGTCCGACCGCCGACAAGCACTCCACGGGCGGCGTCGGCGACAAGATCACCCTCCCGCTGGCCCCGCTCGTCGCCGCGTGCGGCGCGGCCGTGCCGCAGCTGTCGGGCCGCGGCCTCGGCCACACCGGCGGCACCCTGGACAAGCTGGAGTCCATCCCCGGCTGGCGCGCGCTGCTCTCCAACGAGGAGATGATGCACGTCCTCGACACCACCGGCGCGGTCATCTGCGCGGCGGGCGACGGCCTGGCCCCGGCCGACAAGAAGCTGTACGCGCTGCGCGACGTCACCGGCACGGTCGAGGCGATCCCGCTGATCGCCTCCTCGATCATGTCGAAGAAGATCGCCGAGGGCACGGGCTCGCTCGTCCTGGACGTCAAGGTCGGCTCCGGCGCCTTCATGAAGAACATCGAGGACGCCCGCGAGCTGGCCCGCACCATGGTCGGCCTCGGCACCGACTCGGGCGTCAAGACCGTCGCGCTGCTCACCGACATGTCCACCCCGCTCGGCCTGACCGCCGGCAACGCCCTCGAAGTCCGCGAGTCGGTCGAGGTCCTGGCCGGCGGCGGTCCCGCCGACGTCGTCGAGCTGACCATCGCGCTGGCCAAGGAGATGCTGGACGCGGCGGGCATCAAGGACGCCGACCCGGCGAAGGCCCTGGCCGACGGCTCCGCGATGGACCACTGGCGCCGGATGATCGCGGCCCAGGGCGGCGACCCGGACGCGGCCCTGCCGGTGGCCCGCGAGCAGCACGTCGTCACCGCCCCCGAGTCGGGCGTCCTGACCCGCCTGGACGCGTACGGCGTCGGTGTCGGCGCCTGGCGCCTGGGCGCGGGCCGCGCCCGCAAGGAGGACCCGGTGCAGGCGGGCGCCGGCATCGAGCTGCACGCGAAGCCGGGCGACACCGTCACGGCCGGCCAGCCGCTGATGACCCTGCACACGGACACCCCGGAGAAGTTCGACTACGCCCTGGCGGCGCTGGACGGCTCCTTCGACATCGCCGCGGCGGGTACGGCCTTCACCGCCACGCCGATCGTCCTCGACCGCATCGCCTGACCTGCGGCTTCCCTTTCGGGTGAACGGGACCGGTGGACCCCCGCCGGTCCCGTTCGGCATGCTGGGACCGGTGACGAACCGATTGAGGAGCACACCATGAGCGCACTCGCGGTCGAGCACCCGCCCTTGAGCGGCGGTGACGACTGGGATTCGGCGGTCGGCCTCTGGAAGGGGACGGGCGCGCCGAAGGGCTGCAAGGTGGAGATCATCGAGGGGATCGTCACCGTGGCACCACCGCCCGTCAACGACCACAACCTGATCGCGGAGCTGGTGCAGCAACGGCTGTACTCAGTGATCCCAGACGGCTGGGGTGTCTTCCAGACCCTCAACGTCGCGATTCCGAGCCGCAGCGGCCTGTACATCCCGGATCTCGCGGTCGTCCCCAGGGAGGTAGTGCCCCGCGGGGAGAACTTCACTCCCGCGGATGTCGCCAAGCTCGTCGTGGAGATCACTTCCCGGTCGAACGCCGTCCACGACCGCGTTGCCAAGCTCAACGGCTACGCCGCAGCCGGCATCCCGCTCTACCTGCTCATCGACCCGCACGCGACCGGCAGCCCCACGATCCACCTCTACGGCGAGCCCAGCGACGGCAAGTACCGCGTCCTGTGGGCGGGCAAGTTCGGTGAGGCCGTCCCCCTCCCGGCGCCGTTCGACCTGGCCCTCGACACCTTCTCCTTCCCACGGCCCTGACGCACAGTGGCGGCACCTCGCCCAGAACAGGCAGGGAGGCAGACGGCCGTTGTCGGGCCGCGCCACGCCGATGAGTTCCGGCGCGCCCGGGAGTCATCACCTCGTGGAGACCACCCGACTCGTGCTGCCCGGACCCGACCCGACCGCGCGTGACGCCGCAACTCTGTGCGCGCGCCTGGCCCGGCTGTACGAGGACGGGGCCCGGGCGGTGCAGTGCGACGCGCGCGCCGTCACCGCGCCGGGGCTGCCCCATGTGGAGGCGCTGGCCCGGCTACGGCTGACGGCGCGGGGGCGGCCGCTGCGGGTGATCGGCGCCGGTCCGGCCCTACGCGCCCTGCTGGACCTCGTAGGACTCGTCGAGCTGCTCGGGGAGGCCGAAGAGCGGGAACCACCGGGCCGTGTCCAGGAAGGCGTTGAGGCCGACGATCCTGCCCTCTGAGACCTCCAGCACCTGCAGTGCCCACGGGGTGTGCCCGGGCTTGCCGTCCTCGCGCGGGCGGTACTGGCCGAAGGCCGGCATGCCGTTCGCGGTCGTCGGGATGAGACGGGAGCCCTTGCAGCCGATGCCCTGGTTGAGGTGCCAGGCCGCGATGTCCGCCGTGCCCTGCAGCCACAGGTCGAACGGAGGCATGGACAGGACGGCGTCCTCGTGCAGCAGCGTCGTGAGGCGCGAGATGTCGTAGGCCTCGAAGGCGGAGAGGTACTGCTCCAGCAGCTTGGCCTGCTCCGCGTCCAGGGGGTCGGCCGACTCGCTCTCGCGCAGCCGCTGCCCGGCGAGCGTGGCCCGCGCCCGCTGGAGCGCGCTGTTCACCGACGCCACCGTGGTGTCCAGCAGCTGCGCGACCTCGTCCGCCTTCCAGGCCAGTACCTCGCGCAGGATGAGCACCGCGCGCTGCCTGGCCGGCAGGTGCTGGAGCGCCGCGACGAAGGCGAGCCGTACGGACTCCTTCGCGAGCGCCGTCTCCGCCGGGTCCGCGGTCTGCGGCAGCACCCGGCCGTCCGGGACGGGCTCCAGCCAGGTCACCTCGGGCCGCTGGTTGAGCACGGCGGAGGACTGGTGCTGCGGGGCGGTCAGGTCCATCGGACGGGCCCGCTTGTTCCCGGCGTTCAGCAGGTCCAGGCAGACGTTGGTGGCGATCCGGTAGAGCCACGACCGCAGCGAGGAGCGGCCCTCGAACTTCTCGTGGCTGCGCCAGGCGCGGATGTAGGTGTCCTGCACCGCGTCCTCGGCGTCGAAGGCGGAGCCGAGCATCCGGTAGCAGTATCCGGTGAGCTCGACCCGGTACCGGTCCATCGCCGCATCGAGGTCGCCGCTCGTGGTCGCGAGGTCGCTCATGTCGGTCCATCCCCCTGACGTTCGTGGCTACTTCGGAACCTACCGGAGGGGTCTGACAACAGCAGCCCGAAGCGTGCAGAGACCCAGGTCTATCGACATCAAGTATCTTGACGTCAAGATTGATGTGCGGCATGCTTCCCCGGTATCTCGATATCGAGATACTTCGACGGTGGGCGGGGAGGCCAGGGATGCGGCGCGGCGGGGAGATCCGGAAGGAACGGCGGCGGGACGGACGGGAACCCGGCTTGCTGGCGCAGCTGCGACGGCCGCCCGGCGGCCGCGACGCGCGGATCATGCTCCTCGCCCAGCTCCTGGACCGCGCCGGGACCGGCGTCTGGGCCGCGGCATGCGTCCTCTACTTCACCTTCGTGGTCGGCCTCGACGCCGGGCAGGTCGGCATCCTGCTCGGGGCGTCCGGGGTGGCGGGCATCGCCGGATCACCCCTGGCGGGCCACCTGGCCGACCGCTTCCCCGTGCGCTCCCTGCTGATCGGCGCCCACCTGCTGCGCCTGGTCACCCTCTGCCTGCTGCTCGTCGTCACCGACTTCGCGCTGCTGCTGCCCGTGGTGGCCGTCACCCACCTGGGAGACCGGGCGGCCAAGACCCTGGAGATGCTGTTCGCCACCCGGGTCGCCGGCGAGCGGCGCGCCACCTACCAGGCGCTGTCGCGCAGTTCGGCGAACGCGGGCTACGCGCTCGGCGCGGGCCTTGCCGCCATCGGCCTCGCCGTCGGCACCCGCGGCGCCTACCACGTGCTCATCCTGGCCGACGCGCTGTCGTTCCTCGTGGCCGCCGCCCTGGTCTGGCGCACCCGGGAGCCGCGCGGCCGCGGACTCGTCGCCGCACCGGCCGCACCCGCCGCACCCGCTGCTGACGCCGCCGACGGCGCCGCCACGGATGGCCCCGCGGCCCCGGCCGGCGGGCCCGGCCCCTGGCGGGACCGCGGCTACCTCCGCTTCGTCCTGCTGGACATCCCGATGAACCTCGACGACTCGATCCTCGGCATCGGCATCCCGCTGTGGCTGGTCAGCCACACCACCGCGCCCCACGAACTGATCCCGGCCTTCCTGGTCGTCAACACCGTCCTCGTCGTCGTCCTCCAGCTGCGCGTGTCGGCGAAGGTCCGGGGCCCCCGCCAGGCGGCAGGCGCCGTCGCCCTCTACGGACTCACCACACTCCTGTGCTGCGTCCTGCTGGCCGCCTCCACCGGCGGCGGCGTCTGGACCGCCTCGGCCACCCTGCTCGCCGCGGCGGTGCTGGCCACCGCGGCCGAGCTGATGCGTTCGGTGAGCTCCTGGGAACTCGCCGTATCCCTCGCGCCCCGGGAGGCGCGCGCCTCGTACCTCGGCGTGGCCGGCATGGCCCAGTCCGTGCAGAAGTCCGCCGGGCCGCTGCTGCTCACCGGCGTGGTGATGGCCGCGGGCCCGGCGGGCTGGCTGGCCCTCGGCACGGCGGTGGCGGGCCTCTCCCTCGTACAACGCCGGGCCAGCCTGCGGCGGTTGGAAAGCCTGGCAGCATCACCCGCGCCGAATGCGGCCCCCGCCCCCGCGTCCGCCTGACACTACGTTCCCGGCTTGCGCCCGTGCACGTGGACGTCCCCGCCCTTCGCCAGCAGGTTCCAGTACGCCTTGGCGTCGGCGGGCCGCATGTTCACGCAGCCGCCCGAACCGGGCGGGTTCCACATGCTCTTGGTGGTGGAGTGGAAGGCGATGCCGCGGTCGAAGAACTGGGCGTATGGCATCGGCACGTTGTAGAGCGTCGACCAGTGGTCGATGCTGCGGTGGTAGATCTTCTTCGAGCCGGTCCGGGTCTCCGTGCCGTCCTTGCCGGTGCGCACCGGGACGGGGCCGTACCTCAGGGTGGCGCCGTCCTGGATCCAGCTCAGCTGCCGCGTCAGGTCCACGCAGGCGATCCGCCCCCGGTTCACCGGGCAGTCACCGGCCCTGTTCGGCGTGCTGCCCGCGGCCCGCTGGGCCAGCATCGTGCTCATCACCCGCCAGGTCAGCGGCCCGGCGTAGCCCTGGGCCGGGCTGATCCCGTGGCTCCTCTGGAACGCCCGGACGGCCGTGCAGTCGGCCGCCGACTGCCTCCCGTCCACGGGCCGCCCCAGGAACTTCTCCGCCTGGCGCTGGTACGGCCCGGTGGAGGGGGTGCAGGAGGCGGCCTCTGCCGTACCGCCCCCCGCGACCACCACCAGCGGCAGCGCCAGCGCCGCCGCCCCGCCCCACACCGCCGCGCGCCGACCCGCTCGCCCGCGCGCCCTTCGCATCCCCATCCGGTCCTCCCCTGCTCACCGCACTTCGTTCTCCGTGTTGAATGCCCGGAAAACGAGCAGGGGTTGCCTCCGGCGGAAGCGAAGTTGCGTCAGCGCGCGCCTGCCGCGGACGCCGGTATGCGCCCCTGCGCGCGGGCCGCGTGCGTCCCGTACAGGGTGATCGACACGACGCCGAGCACCGCGAGCAGCGCGATACCGACCGTGGCCGACCAGCCCGCCTCGTGGTAGGCGAGGGCGCCGAGGGTGCCGCCCGCGCTGGAACCGAGGTAGTACGCCGACTGGTACAGGGCCGAGGCCTGCGCCCGGCCCGTCCTGGCGGTCCGGCTCACCGCGGCCGAGGCCACCGCGTGCCCGGCGAAGAAGCCCGCCGTGATCAGGACCAGCCCGAGCACCACCGTCGCCAGGGAGTCCGACAGCGACAGCAGCAGCCCCAGCGCCGTCGTGGTCACGGCCAGGTACAGCGCGCCGCGCCGTCCCGTACGGGCCACCAGCCTGCCCGCGGCGGCGGAGGAGACCGTACCGACCAGGTAGATCAGGAAGATCGACCCGACCACGCCCTGTCCGAGCGAGAACGGCTCGTCCACCAGGCGGTAGCCGATCACCGTGTAGACCGCGCCGAAGACCGTCATGAACAGCGCGCCGATCCCGTACAGCCGCAGCAGCAGCGGATCGCGCAGGTGGCCGGCGACGGTACGGCCCACCGCGCGCGGGTTCAGCGACGCCGGGCGGAAGAACCGTGCGCGCGGCAGCATCACCAGGAAGGTCACCGCGCAGACCAGCGCCATCACGGCGACGGCCGCCAGGCCCGCCCGCCAGCCGCCCAGCTGCGCCGCCCAGCCGGTGACGAGGCGGCCGCTCATCCCGCCGATGGAGTTCCCCGCCACGAACAGGCCGATCGCGGCCACCAGGGCCCTCGGCTGCACCTCCTCCGCCAGGTACGCCATCGCGGAGGCCGGGATACCGGCGATCGCCGCACCCTGCACGGCGCGCAGCACGACCAGCCACTCCAGGTTCGGCGCGAAGGGGACGAGGAGCGCCACCCCGACGGCGACCGCCATCGACCAGGTCATCATCCGGGTGCGGCCGAACCGCTCGGACAGGGCGCTCAGCGGCAGGACGAACAGCGCGAGCGCGCCGGTGGCCGCGGACACCGTCCAGCTGGCCTGACCCGCCGTCACCCCGAGGTCGGCGGAGATCGCGGGCAGCAGCGCCTGGGTGGAGTAGAGGAGGGCGAAGGTCGCCAGTCCGGCGGCGAAGAGCGCGAGGCTCATCCGGCGGTAGCCGGCACGGCCGGGGGAGTGGGGTTGCGGTGCGGGGGACGACGCGGTGGAGGCACCCGGGATGACGGGTGCCCCGGTATGAACGGGAGGCATGCCTTCGACGGTAGGCCTGTGTTTTTCATGCGTCCAATGCACAGAATCGCGATAATCGATCCACTCCAGCATCAGCCCAGGTCAGGATCGCGGATGTCGACGAACCGTTACGTAGAAGACATGGCAGTGACACGTCTGCTGGCTCCCCGGCTGGCGCATTTCGTCGCGGTCGCCCGGCACGAGCACGTCACCCGCGCCGCCCAGGAGCTGGGCGTACCGCAGTCCACCCTGTCCCGGGCCATGGTCCGCCTCGAACAGGACCTGGGCGTCTCGCTGTTCGCCCGCAAGGGCCGCACCGTCGCCCTCACCACGGCGGGCCGCACCTTCCTGGCCTCCGCCGAACAGGCCCTGGACGGCATCGCCCGCGCGGCCGAGTCCGTCCAGCAGGACGCCGACCCGGCCTACGGCAAGGTCGCCTTCGGCTTCCTGCACACCCTCGGCCCCGAGACCGTACCCGGCCTCATCCGCGCCTTCCGCGCCGACCACCCGCGCGTGCGCTTCTCCCTCGTGCAGAATTACGGCGAGGCCATGCTGGAGAAGCTGCGCGCCGGCGAACTCGACCTCTGCCTCACCTCGCCGCTCCCGGACGCCCCCGGCCTCGTCGCCCGCCGCCTCGACGAGCAGCGGCTGCGGCTGGTCGTCCCCGACGACCACCGCCTCGCCGGCCGCAAGCGCATCCGCCTCGCCGAGGCCGCGGAGGAAACCTTCGTCACCCTGGAGGCCGGCTACGGCCTGCGCCGGATCACCGACGACCTGTGCGCGGAGGCCGGCTTCACCCCGCGCGTCGCCTTCGAGGGCGAGGAGGCCGAGACCCTGCGCGGCCTGGTCGCCGCGGGCCTCGGCGTGGCCCTGCTGCCGCCGCCGGCCGTGGCCCGCCCCGGAGTGGTCGAGCTCAACGTCACCGCCCCGCGCGCCGTCCGGGAGATCGGAGTCGCCTGGCTCGACGGCCACCCCGACACCCCGCCGGTCGCCGAGTTCAAACGCTTCCTGATCTCCCGCCGCGGCCGCCTCATCCCGGACCTGGAGCCCCCTGCGGCGTGAGGCGGCCGGCACCCGGCCGAAGGGCGTCCTGCGCGACGGCTGTCCGCTGCCGCCCCACCCCGGGTACCGCTTCCGGCCGCACCCCGTCGCCTTCGTCGGCGCACGGGCGCGTCTGCCCGCCGACCGTGAACCGGGGCCGCGCGCGCCTCCTACGACCGCCGCGGACCCTACGGGCGGCTGTCCGGCGGGGCGGGGGACGGCGGGGCGGGGGACGGCGGGGCGGGCGGGCCGAGCAAGTAGCCCGCCTGGAAGCGGGACTTGGCGCCCACCGCGCGCATGATCTCCGCGATGTGGCGCTGGCACGTCCGCTCCGACATGCCGAGACGGCGCGCGATCACCTTGTCCTCCAGCCCCTCCGACAGCAGCCGCACGATCGTCTGCCGCAGCTCGTCCGAGATCGACCGGGCCGCCTCCGGGCTCACCGAGGTGGGGAAGGGCTCCGCCCCGGGCCACGACCGCTCGAAGGCCGCGGTCATGAAGTGCACGACACTCGGCTCCCGCACCACCAGCGCCGCCCCGCTGCGGTCCGGTACCGCCATCAGCCCCGTGCGCCCGTCGAACACGAGCATCCGCATCAGCCCGTCGCCCAGCGTCCGTACCTGCGCGCCCAGCGCGGTCACCCGCTCGACGTACGCCGCCGTGGGCCGTGAGTACCGGGCCGTGTGCTGGTAGAGCGTCCGCATCCGGACCCCGCGCGCCAGCAGCGACTCGTCCCGCCCGATCGACTCCTCCAGCGACTCCGGCGGACGCCCGCCGCCCGGCTGCGAGGTCAGCAGCTCATGTTCGCACCCCGCGGCCAGCTCCGCGATCATCCCCCGTACGGCGCCCAGGTCCGTGACCAGCTCCAAGCCGCCCGCCCCGCTCCGGTCCCGGTGCGCGGTCCCCGCCTCGTACGCCGGTACGAGCGCCTCCAGCCGCCCCCGCAGCCGGTCCATCTCGTCGTGGGCCTCCCGGACGAGCAGGGCCAGCGGGGCCAGGGCGCGGGCCGCGGCCGCCCGCGGCGCCACCGCGCTCCACCGGTCCGGTCCGCCGCCCGGCGCCCGCTGGAGCAGGTGCGCGGCGGCCAGCTCGGTGATCGCGGCGGCCGCGCGCACGCCGAGGGCCCGCGTCGCCTCGCAGGCGTCAAAGGCGTGCCGCTCGACGGCGTACGCGTACAGGCGCCGGGCGGCGGGCGTCAGCTCCCCGGACACGCCGACTGCCCCGGACGACGTCCCGGCCGCCGCCCCGGGCTCTCCGGTTCCCTCGGCTGACATGTGACTATTCGTCCCGGTCTGGTCCTGTTCGTAAACCCCTCGTGTTCCCGCAAGGCGGCAAGACGACGCCTGGGACGCCCCCTTCGGCATATGCCGAAGCGGCACAGTGGTCACACGGAGTGAAGGGGGAGCGCGATCGCGCCGGACCGTCCGTGCCATCCGACCGAGAGGGGGCGGAGCGGCGGGTACGGACGGACCGGCGCGGCCACCGGGAAGCCCGGGGCGGGGACGTCAGCCGGAGGGCTTCGCGTAGTCGGAGAAGCCGGTCCAGTCCAGCGTCACGCAGGGCTCGTCACCCACCACCCAGGCGTTGTGTCCGGGGCGCACCCGCATGTAGTCGCCGGGACCGAACTCGGCGCTCTCCCCGTCGTCCGTGACGATCTTCATCCGGCCGCTCACGACGTACCCGGTGTGGTCGGCCTGGCAGCTGTCCGTCCCGGCCAGCGGCTTGATGTGCTCCGACCACTTCCAGCCCGGCTCGAAGACGGCCCGTCCGACGGCGCCGTCCCCCGTGTCCACCAGGTCCAGCCTGCCCATACCGTCGACGAACGGCCGGCTCTCGTCCGGCTCGTCGAAGTTCCTGCGGTCCATCGCTGCCATGGCCGATCGCCTCCGGGGGAGGAGCGGCACCCCGAGTCCACTTCTCACCGTACGCCGCGAGCCCGCGTCGCGACATCCGTCCCGCCCGCGCCTCAGCCCCGCAGCGACCTCCCGAAGCCCGAGGCCAGCGGCATCCGCAGGCCCAGCGGCGGCGGCGCGGCCAGGGCGTCGGCGACGGGGCGCGAGTACCGGCCCGAGAAGACCGCTCCCAGGACGAAGTCGACGCCCAGCGCCACCACTTCCGCCTGGTGCTCGCGCAGGCCGTGCCCGTCCGAGTGCACCTCGAACCGGCACGTCGAGCGGTTCGCCTTCTTCGCCCGCTCCGCCAGCTGGAAGGAGGCCTCCGGGTCGCTGCGCGCGTCGTTGGTGCCGTGCACGATCAACACCTGCCGCCCCGACAGGTGTTTCACCGGTTCAGGGGGGCCGGCAGGCGCCTGGCCCCCCAGGCGGGGGGCCAGTGCCACAACCGAGTTGACGGCTCCGTGTCCTGCCGCCCGCAGCGCGGCCAGCCCTCCCGCGTCGTAGCCGGCCAGGCACACCGGTACGTCCCCGTACCGCCGCACCGCCTCGTCGGCCGCCCATCGGGCCTGCTCCTCCCGGGAGGACTCCCCGCCGTGGAGGACGGCGTGCGTGACCAGCCCGTCCCCGCCGCCGGCCCGGGCCAGTGCCCGCGCGAGCGGCCGCAGGGGGCCGGGGGAGAATCTGGACACCCCGGGAAGCAGGAGCACCACCCCGTTGACTGGGATTTCCGTCGGACCCGAGCCGGTTCTCGCGCCGGCCGCCCGCCCCAGGCGGGCCCCGCGCGCCGGCGGCGCATGCTGTGCCATGGCGGAACAGTCTCAGACCTTCAGGTGTACGCCATCCGTCCGCGCGGTCTCTGTTACATATCGACGCCCGCCGGGGACACGACACTCTACGCGCGTAGGAGTAGAGTGCGCAGATGACGAGCGAGACCCCCAACCTGCCGACCCCGGATCAGATCCGTCGTGCCCCGAAGGTGCTCCTGCACGATCACCTCGACGGTGGACTGCGTCCCGGGACCATCATCGAGCTGGCCCGCGAGGTCGGTTACGAGAACCTCCCCGAGACCGAGGCCGACAAGCTCGGCATCTGGTTCCGTGAGGCGGCCGACTCCGGCTCCCTCCCGCGCTACCTGGAGACCTTCGCCCACACCTGCGCGGTCATGCAGACGAAGGCGGCCCTCTTCCGTGTCGCCGCAGAGTGCGCCGAGGACCTGGCCGAGGACGGCGTCGTGTACGCCGAGATCCGCTACGCCCCCGAGCAGCACCTGGAAGCCGGCCTGACCCTCGAAGAGGTCGTCGAGGCCGTGAACGACGGTTTCCGCGAGGGTGAGCGCCGCGCCAAGGCCAACGGCCACCGCATCCGCGTCGGCGCCCTGCTGACCGCGATGCGCCACGCGGCCCGCGCGCTGGAGATCGCCGAGCTGGCCAACCGCTACCGCGACAACGGCGTGGTCGGCTTCGACATCGCCGGTGCCGAGGCCGGGTTCCCTCCCACCCGCCACCTCGACGCCTTCGAGTACCTCAAGCGCGAGAACAACCACTTCACGATCCACGCCGGTGAGGCCTTCGGCCTGCCGTCGATCTGGCAGGCCCTGCAGTGGTGCGGCGCCGACCGCCTCGGTCACGGCGTGAAGATCATCGACGACATCGAGGTCGCCGAGGACGGCTCGGTCACGCTGGGCCGCCTGGCCAGTTACGTCCGGGACAAGCGCATCCCCCTGGAGATGTGCCCGACCTCGAACCTGCAGACGGCCGCGGCCGCCTCGTACGCCGAGCACCCGATCGGTCTGCTGCGGAAGCTGCACTTCAGGCTCACGGTCAACACCGACAACCGCCTGATGAGCGGCACCAGCATGAGCCGCGAGTTCGAGCACCTGGTGGACACCTTCGGCTACACCCTCGACGACATGCAGTGGTTCACCGTCAATGCGATGAAGTCCGCGTTCATTCCTTTCGATGAACGACTGGCCATGATCAACGAGGTCATCAAGCCCGGTTATGCGGAGCTGAAGTCGGAGTGGCTGTTCCGTCAGACCGCGTCCACCAGCGGTTCTGTCTCGGCGTAGGCCATGGCATGACGTACTGAAAGCGCCCGGGGCAGGCAATTTCCGGGCGCTTTCTCGTATTAAAGGATGTTTGCGGGCGGGGGTTTCAAGTGACTAGTTTGCGGAGCCGCTCAATTCCCCGTCGCAAGGAATACCTTTCATGAAGCAGTCAGCTGCCAAGTTCCTCGGTGCCGCCGCCGTCGGTGCCGCCCTCGCGGCCGTCGCCGCCGGCACCGCCTCCGCGGCCGTTCCCGCCATCGGCATCACCGACGCGCTGGGCACCGCCACCGGCGCGCTCGAGGGTGTCACCAGCCAGCAGCAGATGCAGGCCGAAGAGGGACAGCCGAGCGACCCCACCGCCGCGGTCACGGGTCTGCTGGGCCCGGTCACCGGCGCCCTCAACGGCTGACGTCGGCGCGACACGAACGCACGCACGGCGGTCGCACGCCTCTTCGACGAGGTGCGTGTGCCGCCGTGCGGTGTGCCACGATCACCACCAACTGCCCGCCGACGCACTGGGTATGAGGTTCTCGGTCATGCGCATGAAGGCACGAGCGACGCTGGTCGCACTGGTCCCCGCCCTGCTGTTCGCCGCGGTGGGGTGCGGCGGTACGGACGCCCCCCCGACGGGCAGGTCCCCCGACTCCAAGGGCTCCGCGAGCGACGGCGGCGCGCCCGGCGCCCCCGCGGCGTCCCCGGACCCGGCCGGCTCGGCCCCGCCGAAGACCGGCGGCACCCGGCTGGAGCGGTCCGCGCTCGCCCAGGGCGACCTGCCCGGCTATCAGATCTCCGCCCAGGGGAAGAACCCCAACGCCCCGGACGGTCAGCCGCAGGCCGACAAGAAGGCCTGCCAGCCGCTGGCCGACATCATGGGCGACAAGCCGGACCCCGCCGCGCGCGAGACCGTCAACCGGGGCATCGGATCCCAGAAGCAGATGGGGCTCGCGGTCTCCGCGTCCGTCAGCTCCTACTCCGAGAGCGACGCCAAGGCGCTGGTCTCCCGGCTCAAGGCCGCCGTCGCCGCCTGCGGTACCGGCTTCACCGCCACGGTCGACCAGCAGACCGGCAGCTACCGCGAGGTCCGCGCCGCCGACTACCGCACGAGCGGCGACGAGAGCGTCAGCTGGACCACGACCGCGGCCGGGCAGGGTGTCTCGGCGCAGGTCCACCTGGTCGTCGTACGCGAGGGGGACACCGTCGTACGGCTGATGGCCCTCAACGTGGCGGCGGCCCAGCAGAAGGCCCAGGTGCCCCAGGAAGTGACCGACAAGCAGCTGGAGAAGGTCCGCAAGGCCGGCTGAGCGGCCCCACTACCAGGCGGTCGAGGCGGACTTCTCGTTCGGCAGCAGCACCCACAGCGCGATGTAGACCAGGAACTGAGGGCCGGGCAGCAGGCACGAGACGGCGAATATGGCGCGCATCGTGTTGGCGGACATTCCGAAACGCCGTGCGAGTCCGGCGCAGACTCCGCCGATCCAACGGCCGTCACGGGGGCGGACCAGGGCGCTCATGAGGTTCTCCTTCGTCGGGATCGCTTTCTTGCGATGACTCAATACTCCCGCTGGACCGCGGACAGAACGTCGGTCCAGGGGCCGAGCCCGACCCTGGAAATCCTCGGGGTGCCCCCCTGATAAACGGCATGTGAGCGGCGCAGCCGGGCCCGCAGCGCCGGTACGACGGCCGCGTGCGCGATCAGTACGCCGAGGGTGTTCAGCAGCACCGAGTCCACGTCGACGACCCGGCCCGGGACCCCGCTCTGGAGCATCTCGATGCTCAGCGAGACCAGCGCGCCCGCCGCGGCGGTCCGCACCAGGGAGGACCACGCGGCCAGCCGTGACAGCCGGAGCCGCCCGCTGACCAGCGGCACCAGCACCCCCAGCGGGGCCAGCAGCGCCAGCCCCTCCCCGATCCGCCGCGTCGCCTCCAGCGGCCCGAGGGCGAGGTCGGCCCGGATCCCCTCCAACGGGGTCAGATTGCCGGCGGCGGCCCAGGGGACGTCGAGGGGCAGCAGAGTCAGCCAGCCGACGACCACGAGATGGGCGGCGAGCAGGACCCCGGCAAGGAGTCGGAGGCGGAGGGGGATCGCGGTGGCGCCGGCGGGGCTGCCGTCGGCCTCAATACGCTGCACGCCTGCGAGGACGCACACCTGGGAGCCCTGGTTCCGCCTCGCTCGTGTGGCGGCGGGCACGGGCCGCCCGGCCCGCTCAGCCGGTGGCGATCAGGACGATTCAGCGGGTGGCGACCAGGACGATCAGCAGCAGCGCGCCGGCCACGGCGGGCGCGATGATCTCGTACGACCACTGCACGCGCACGCTGCCCTGGGCGCCGGGCCGCTCGGCCCCGCGCTCGGCCATCCGCTGCAGCTCGTCGACGATCCGGTCCGCACTGGCCCGCATCGGCTCGGCCTGGACCCGGGCCTTCTCACCGGGCGACCGCCCCGGGGACCGCTCCTCCCGGTCGCGGAGCCCCTCGTGGCGCAGGCGCTGGCGGTTGGCCTTCTTCCGCTCGCGCAGCGAGACGGGCACGGACCACAGCTGGTACTTCGACCCCTCGGCCAGCACCTCCGCCGAGTATCCGGACCGCACGGCGTCCACGGCGGCCCACGGCAGCTCGATGATCCGGAAGGGGTTGCGCACACGCATCCGGTCGTCGTTGGCGAAGACGGCCGGGCGGATCGTGAACGCCACGATCAGCGGTACGACGCACAGCGCCACCGCCAGCGCGATCCAGGGGGTGTTCCCCGAGCCGCGCACCACGGCGTCCCCGCAGAGCCATGCCGTCAGCGCGAGCAGCACTACCCCTGATACGACGCCCATGGAGGAGCGGTAGACCCGGTCGTCGTAGACCGGCTCATCGGTCGGCTGCTGGCTGCTCATGGGGTCGATTCTGCCCCACTGCGCCGCCGGCGTATCAGGAGCGGGGACGCCCTCCGCTCCTGGACGCGGCGGGCGAGGGGCCGCAGGTGTCGATTCCATAGCGGATCCGCCGGAACCGGGGGAGGGGGGTGACAGGTCGCTACGCGCGTAGATATGCTCATCTGGTGACCATGCCCACCACCCTCACCGCATTCGCTGACGTGACGACGTCCGACAGTGCGCTGCGCCGCTTCCTGCACGGGCTGCCCGGCGTCGACGCTGTCGGTCTGGAGGCCCGCGCGGCCTCCCTCGGCACCCGTTCGATCAAGACGACGGCCAAGGCGTACGCCATCGACCTGGCCATCTCGATGATCGACCTGACGACGCTGGAAGGCGCGGACACCCCGGGCAAGGTCCGGGCGCTCTCCGCCAAGGCCGTCCATCCCGATCCGACCGACCGTACGACCCCGATGACGGCCGCCGTCTGCGTCTACCCCGACATGGTGGCCACGGCGAAGGCCGCGCTGCACGGCGCCGACGTCAAGGTCGCCTCCGTCGCCACCGCCTTCCCGGCCGGCCGCGCCGCCCTGCCCGTCAAGCTCGCGGACACCCGTGACGCCGTCGCCGCCGGCGCCGACGAGATCGACATGGTCATCGACCGTGGCGCCTTCCTCGCCGGCCGCTACCTGGAGACGTACGAGCTGATCAAGGCCGTCAAGGAGGCCTGCGTCCGTCCCGACAGCAGCGCCGCCCGCCTGAAGGTCATCTTCGAGACCGGCGAGCTGTCCACGTACGACAACATCCGCCGCGCCTCCTGGATCGGCATGCTCGCGGGCGCCGACTTCATCAAGACGTCGACCGGCAAGGTGGGCGTCAACGCCACCCCCGCGAACACCCTGCTCATGCTCGAAGCCGTCCGCGACTTCAAGGCGCAGACTGGAATCCAGATCGGCGTGAAGCCGGCCGGCGGCATCCGCACCACCAAGGACGCGATCAAGTTCCTGGTCCTGGTCAACGAGACCGTGGGCGAGGACTGGCTGAGCAACACCTGGTTCCGCTTCGGCGCCTCCAGCCTGCTCAACGACCTGCTGATGCAGCGCCAGAAGCTGAGCACCGGCCGTTACTCCGGTCCCGACTACGTGACGGTGGACTGATCACCATGGCATCCCTCTTCGAGTACGCACCGGCTCCCGAGTCCCGCTCGGTCGTCGACATCGCCCCCTCCTACGGGCTCTTCATCGACGGCGAGTTCACCGACGCCGCCGACGGCAAGGTCTTCAAGACCGTCTCGCCCAGCAGCGAGGAGGTCCTGTCCGAGGTCGCCCAGGCCGGCGCCGCCGACGTGGACCGCGCCGTCAAGGCCGCCCGCAAGGCGTTCGAGAAGTGGTCCGCGCTGCCCGGCTCCGAGCGCGCCAAGTACCTCTTCCGCATCGCCCGGATCATCCAGGAGCGCAGCCGCGAGCTCGCCGTCCTGGAGACCCTGGACAACGGCAAGCCGATCAAGGAGACCCGCGACGCGGACCTCCCGCTGGTCGCCGCGCACTTCTTCTACTACGCGGGCTGGGCCGACAAGCTCGCCCACGCGGGCTACGGCGCGAACCCGCGCCCGCTCGGCGTCGCCGGCCAGGTCATCCCGTGGAACTTCCCGCTGCTGATGCTCGCGTGGAAGATCGCCCCCGCGCTCGCCGCCGGCAACACGGTCGTCCTCAAGCCCGCCGAGACCACCCCGCTCTCCGCGCTCTTCTTCGCCGACATCTGCCGCCAGGCCGGCCTGCCCAAGGGCGTCGTCAACATCCTCACCGGATACGGCGACGCGGGCGCGGCCCTCGTCGAGCACCCGGACGTCGACAAGGTCGCCTTCACCGGCTCGACCGCCGTCGGCAAGGCCATCGCCCGCTCGATCGCCGGCACCGACAAGAAGGTCACCCTGGAGCTGGGCGGCAAGGGCGCCAACATCGTCTTCGACGACGCCCCCATCGACCAGGCCGTCGAGGGCATCGTCACCGGCATCTTCTTCAACCAGGGCCAGGTCTGCTGCGCGGGCTCCCGCCTCCTGGTCCAGGAATCGATCCACGACGAGCTGCTGGACTCCCTCAAGCGCCGGCTCTCCACGCTGCGCCTGGGTGACCCGCTCGACAAGAACACCGACATCGGCGCGATCAACTCCGCCGAGCAGCTCGCCCGGATCACCGCCCTCGCGGACACCGGCGAGGCCGAGGGCGCCGAGCGCTGGTCCCCGGCGTGCGAGCTGCCGTCCGCCGGCTACTGGTTCGCCCCGACGCTCTTCAGCAACGTCACCCAGGCGCACACCGTCGCCCGCGACGAGATCTTCGGCCCGGTGCTGTCCGTGCTGACCTTCCGCACGCCCGACGAGGCCGTCGCCAAGGCCAACAACAGCCAGTACGGGCTCTCCGCCGGCATCTGGACGGAGAAGGGCTCGCGCATCCTCGCCGTCGCGAACCAGCTCCGCGCCGGTGTGGTGTGGGCCAACACGTTCAACAAGTTCGACCCGACCTCGCCCTTCGGCGGCTACAAGGAATCGGGCTTCGGCCGCGAAGGCGGCCGCCACGGTCTGGAGGCCTACCTCGATGTCTGAGTCCTCTGTGCGTCTGAACGTCTTCAAGACCTACAAGCTGTACGTCGGGGGCAAGTTCCCCCGCTCCGAGAGCGGCCGGGTGTACGAGGTGAGCGCGCAAACATCGTCGGGCGGCAAGGGCAAGTGGCTGGCCAACGCCCCGCTGTCGTCCCGCAAGGACGCGCGAGACGCCGTCGTCGCCGCGCGCAAGGCCTTCGGCGGCTGGTCGGGCGCGACCGCCTACAACCGCGGCCAGATCCTCTACCGCATCGCCGAGATGCTGGAGGGCCGCCGCGAGCAGTTCGTCCGCGAGGTCGGCGAGGCCGAGGGCCTGTCCAAGTCCAAGGCGGCCGCCGTCGTCGACGCGGCCATCGACCGCTGGGTCTGGTACGCGGGCTGGACCGACAAGATCGCCCAGCTCGTGGGCGGGGCCAACCCCGTCGCCGGGCCGTTCTTCAACCTCTCCACGCCCGAGCCGACCGGCGTCGTCACCGTCATCGCCCCCCAGGAGTCCTCGTTCCTGGGCCTGGTCTCGGTGATCGCCCCGGTGATCGCGACCGGCAACACGGCGGTCGTGATCACATCGGAGAAGGCGCCGCTCCCGGCCCTCTCCCTGGGCGAGGTGCTCGCCACCTCCGACCTGCCGGGCGGCGTCGTCAACATCCTGTCCGGCAAGGCCGACGAGATGGGCCCGCACCTGGCCTCCCACCAGGACGTCAACGCGATCGACCTGGCCGGCGCCGGCCCCGCCCTGGCCAAGGAGCTGGAGATCGCGGCGGCCGACAACCTCAAGCGCGTCCTGCGTCCACAGCCTGTGGACGACTGGAGCGCCGACCCGGGCACGTCGCGCATGACGGCGTTCCTGGAGACCAAGACCGTCTGGCACCCCACCGGGTCGCTGGGCGCGGGCGGCTCTGCTTATTAGAGGCTCGGTTCGCCTCCGGCGGCGCTGTTGTCGGCTCCAGGCGGCCGTGCGTCCTCGAAACCGCTCGTACCTCGCGGTTTCTCCGGGCGTTCGTCCGCCTTCGCCGACGCGCCGCCTTCGGCTCACTCGCCCAGGCGGGGCGTCTTACTAGGGGCTCGGTTCGCCTCCGGCGGCGCTGTTGTCGGCTCCAGGCGGGCGTACGTCCTCGGAACCGCTCGTTCCTCGCGGTTCCTCCGGGCGTTCGCCCGCCTTCGCCGCCGCGCCACTTTTTCTCAGGCTCGGTTCGGGGGCCTCAGCGGGCGGCGAGAGGGCCCAGGAGGGACGAGACCGCCGCCGCGGGCAGTTCGCCCACCGACGGGCCCTGGGTGAGGATCCCCGTGACCGCCGTCGTACCCACCGACGGGAAGTCCGCGACCTTCGTGGCGACCCCGTTGTCCAGCGGGTCCACACCGGTGTGGGCCAGCGGGTTCACCTTGAGGTTCGCGATCGGGTCCGTGACGCCGGCCACGGCGGCCGGAACATCCAGCTCACCGGCCTGCGCGCCGCCCGCGGCCATCGCCAGCGCGGCGCCGGCCATCGAGAGGGTCAGCCCCGCGCTGCGGAGCCGGTTCGGTGCCGAAGGGCCTGCGTGACGGCCTGCGTGACGTGCCATGGGATCCCGCCTGTGGTCGTAGTCGCGTGCGCACGCAGCGTAGTGGAGGTGTGTTCCTGGACACCAACCGGTCACCGGGAGGATCCCCTACCCGGGGGAATGGTTCAGACTGGTGTCCCGTGAGCTCTTCCTCTCCTTCGCCGACCCGGGTCGTCCTGCTGACCGGTCCGTCGGGCTCCGGCAAATCCTCCCTGGCCGCCCGCTCCGGGCTCCCCGTGCTGCGCCTCGACGACTTCTACAAGGAGTGCGAGGACCCCACCCTCCCCCTGGTGGAGGGCAGCTCCGACATCGACTGGGACTCCCCGCAGTCCTGGGACGCCGACGCCGCCGTCGCCGCGATCGCCCAACTGTGCGCGTCGGGACGCACGGACGTGCCGGTGTACGACATCTCCACCAGCTCCCGCACCGGCTGGGACACCCTCGACATCGCCGACACCCCGCTGTTCATCGCGGAGGGCATCTTCGCCGCGGACGTCGCCGCCCGCTGCCGGGAACTCGGCCTCCTCGCGGACGCCATCTGCCTGCGCGGCCGCCCCTCGACCACCTTCCGCCGCCGGCTCGCCCGTGATCTGCGCGAGGGCCGCAAGTCCGTGCCGTTCCTGCTGCGCAGGGGGCTGCGGCTGATGCGCGCCGAACGCGGCATCGTGGCCCGCCACGTCGCACTGGGCGCACACGCCTGCGGCCGCGACGAGGCCCTCGGCCGCCTGGCCGCCGCCGGCCGCCACCGCACGACGACCCCGGCGTAGGACCCGCCGGGGCCGCGCCCCGGCGCCCTCGAACAGCTGAACCCGCGGACGTGAAAAGGCGGGATCAGGCGGACCCCCGGCCGCTTGATCCCGCCTCTTCTCCCCCCCCCCCCAACGGCCCCCGTCCCACCCCCGTAGGACGGGCCCCCGGCCCGATGGTCCGTGCAGGCCGCGTTACGCGACCAGCTCCTCGAAGGACTCCGCCTCGTCGCGGCCGAAGCTCAGCGACTCGTCCTCCCGCAGGCGCCGCAGCGAGCGCCAGATGCTCGACTTCACCGTGCCGACGCTGATCCCGAGGATCTCCGCGATCTCCGGGTCCGTGCGGCCCTCGTAGTAGCGCAGCACCAGCATCGTGCGCTGCGGCTCCGGGATCCGGGTCAGCGCCTGCCACAGCACCGCGCGCAGCTCCGTACCGCGCATCGCGTCCGTGTCGGAGGCCGTCTCCGGCAGCTCCTCCGTCGGGTACTCGTTCAGCTTCCGCCGACGCCACGCGCTGATGTGCAGGTTCGTCATCGTGCGGCGCAGGTAGCCGCCGACCGCCGCCTTGTCGCTGATCCGGTCCCAGGCGCGGTACGTGGAGAACAGCGCGCTCTGCAGCAGGTCCTCGGCCTCGTAACGGTCACCGGTCAGGTGGAAGGCCGTCGCGAACAGGGCGGCGCGCCGCTCCTGGACGTACGCGGTGAACTCCGCCTCCGACGCGGAGGACGGGGTCTGCTGGGCGGGAACCGCCTGGTACTGGTGTGCGTCAATGGCTACGACGTGGGCCGGCCGGGGCCGGGCGACCACCGCCGTACGGACACCCGCCCGGCGGTTCACATCGTGCAGCCGCGTGACAACCGCGCTGGTGCTGGTGCTGTGCAGCGTGTTCATCTCGCGCCCCCCGTCGTGGAGTGTCTCTGCTTCGGATCGCTGTGCGTTGACAAGAAGACTGCCCGGCCGACTTAACCGGGGTGTCCGTCGACTGTCACAGCACTGTCACAGCGACCATCGGAGGGACCCGGCGGACTCCCGCAGGATCTCGTTCACCTGACGGTCGAACTCCCGACGGGCTATGGGACAGAATGAGCCCGTGCCTTTCCTGTTGCTGATCGAGGACGACGACGCCATCCGCACGGCCCTCGAACTCTCCCTGTCTCGCCAGGGCCACCGTGTGGCCACCGCGGCGACGGGCGAGGACGGCCTCAAACTGCTCCGGGAGCAGCGGCCGGATCTGATCGTGCTGGACGTGATGCTGCCCGGGATCGACGGTTTCGAGGTGTGCCGGAGGATCCGCCGCACCGACCAACTGCCGATCATCCTGCTCACCGCGCGCAGCGACGACATCGACGTGGTCGTCGGCCTGGAGTCCGGAGCCGACGACTACGTGGTCAAGCCCGTCCAGGGGCGGGTCCTCGACGCCCGCATCCGGGCCGTACTGCGCCGCGGCGAACGCGAGTCGAGCGACTCGGCGAGCTTCGGCTCCCTCGTCATCGACCGGGCCGCCATGACGGTGACGAAGAACGGCGAGGACCTCCAGCTCACGCCGACCGAGCTGCGGCTTCTCCTCGAACTGAGCCGCCGGCCCGGACAGGCCCTCTCCCGCCAGCAGCTGCTGCGCCTGGTCTGGGAGCACGACTACCTCGGCGACTCGCGGCTCGTGGACGCCTGCGTCCAGCGGCTGCGCGCCAAGGTCGAGGACGTGCCCTCCTCGCCCACCCTGATCCGTACGGTCCGGGGCGTCGGCTACCGCCTGGACTCCCCGCAGTGATCCGGTCGTTGCTCGCGGGCCGGCGCTGGACCAGCCTGCGGCTGCGGCTCCTCGTGGTCTTCGCCCTGGTCGCCCTGACGGCCGCCGTGTCCGCGTCCGGGATCGCCTACTGGCTCAACCGCGAGGCCGTGCTCACCCGCGTCCAGGAGGCCGCGCTCGGCGACTTCCGGCAGGAGATGCAGAACCGCGCCGCCGCACTGCCCGCCGATCCCACGCCCGAGGAGCTGCAGCGCACCGCCGAGCTGATGGCGGGCAGCAGCCCCGGCTACAGCGTGCTGCTCGTGCAGGAGGGCAAGGACAACCGCCAGATGTACGGCGCGGCCGGGCCCGACAACTTCCGGCTCGCGGACGTGCCCAAGTCCCTGCAGAACGCGGTGAACGACCGGCAGAAGACGACCGCAGCCAACGACGCCGAATACCACGTGTACTGGCAGCGGACGAAGCCGCGCGGCAACCCGTACCTGGTCGGCGGGACGCGGATCGTGGGCGGCGGGCCGACCGGCTACATGTACAAGTCCCTCGCCCAGGAGCGGGACGACCTGAACGCGCTCGCCTGGTCGTTGACCATCGCCACCGGCCTGGCGCTGCTCGGCTCCGCGCTGCTCGCACAGGCCGCGGCCCGCACGGTGCTCAAGCCCGTACAGCGGCTCGGGGACGCGGCGCGGCGGCTCGGCGAGGGCGAACTGGACCACCGGCTGGAGGTGTCGGGCACGGACGAACTCGCCGACCTGTCGCACACCTTCAACAAGACGGCCGAGGCGCTGGAGAAGAAGGTCGCCGACATGAGCGCGCGGGAGGAGGCCAGCCGGCGTTTCGTCGCGGACATGTCGCACGAGCTGCGCACCCCGCTGACGGCGCTGACGGCGGTCGCCGAGGTGCTGGAGGAAGAGGTCGAGGACCTCGACCCGATGATCGCGCCGGCGGTGGGCCTGGTGGTCAGCGAGACCCGCCGGCTGAACATCCTGGTCGAGAACCTGATGGAGGTCACCCGCTTCGACGCGGGCACGGCCAAGCTGGTCCTGGACGACGTCAACGTCGCCGACCAGGTCACGGCCTGCATCGACGCCCGGGCCTGGCTCGACGCGGTCGAACTCGACGCCGAGCGGGACATCACGGTGCGACTCGACCCGCGCCGCCTCGACGTCATCCTGGCCAACCTGATCGGCAACGCGCTCAAGCACGGCGGCTCGCCGGTGCGGGTGTCGGTGACCGTGGAGGGGGACTGGCTGGTGATCGCGGTCCAGGACAACGGGCCGGGCATCCCCGAGGAGGTCCTGCCGCACGTCTTCGACCGCTTCTACAAGGCGAGCGCGTCGCGGCCGAAGTCGGACGGGAGCGGGCTCGGTCTGTCGATCGCCGTGGAGAACGCACACATCCACGGCGGCGACATCACCGCGGCCAACGTGCCGGGCGGCGGGGCGCTGTTCACCCTGCGGCTGCCGGTGGACGTGACAAAGGCGATCAGGGGTGACCTGGATGCGTAGGGCCCTGCCGGCGGTGCCGGCCGTACTGGTCCCCCTGGTCGGGATCGCGCTGCTCGCGACATCCGGCTGCGGGATCCGGGCGACGACCGTGCCCGTGGACGTGGGCGCGGCGCCGTCGCGCGTCTCGTGCGACACCCCGGCCCAGCCGGGCGGGCACAGCGACCCGCCGGGATTCCCGGCCAAGGTGGAGCTGGTCTGCGGTTCACAGCTGGTGGGCGTGGAGCGGATCGTCCCGATGCCGGAGAAGAGCGCCGTACGGGATCCGGTCGTGCAGGCCGCGCAGGCGCTGCTGGAGGCGCTGGAGCGGACGCCGAGCGCGGAGGAGCGGGACGCCGGCTTCACGACCGGGGTGCCGGCCGGGCTGACGGCGGGCGCGCCGACGGCGGGCGACCCGGCGGGCACGGTGCGGCTCAGCCGCAAGCCGGAGGATCTGCCGCCGGTGGCGCTGTCGCAGATCGTGTGCACGCTGGCGGGCAGCGAGACGGTCTCGGCCGGGCGGGGCCCGGTGGTCCTGGGCGGACCGGACGCCGATCCGCCGCGGGCGTGGGAGTGCACCGACGCGGTCCGCTCCCGTCCGGAGTCGGTCCCGACGCTGGGCGAGATCGTCCGCCCGACCGCGACCGCGACCGCGTCCCCCGCACGCTGAGGCCCGCGCGGCTCCCGCCGTGCGGGCGCTGAGGTTCGCGTCCGGGCGCGCTGCCGTTGCGGGGGCTCCGCCCCCGGACCCCCGCGCCTCAGACGCCGGCGGGGCTGTTCTTCAGCCCGTCCGGCGTCTGAGGACCGGGTCCGAGCAGAGCCCCGGGAAACGGCGAAAGGGCAGAGGCTCCGCGCAGCGGCCCCGCTACACCGGCGGCCCCCTGAGCCGGGGCTCAGGGGGCCGAGGGGAAGCGGGTGGCCAGGTCCCCGCCGGACGGGGCGGGAACCTGGCCGGGCGGGGCCGGAGCCCCGGGCCCGGTCCGACGGACGGAGTCCGGCGCAGCGGAGCGAAGCCGGGGAGGCCCGCCGGGGCCGAGTCGCGCGAGCGGCGCCGAAAAAATCAGAGGCCCATCGCCGCCGCGAGGTCCTTCTTGATCGCGTCCAGGACTTCCTGGCCGGTCACGCGGGCGGCCGCGAGGTCGCTGGCCTCGGCCACCGGGACCACGACCTCCAGGTAGCACTTCAGCTTCGGCTCGGTACCGGAGGGGCGCGCGATGACGCGGGCCTTGTACGCGCCGTCCAGGTAGTAGCGCAGGCCGTCCGTCGGCGGCAGCGACGGCGTGCCCTTCGCCAGGTCCTCCGCCGAGACCACCCGCAGGCCCGCCAGCGACACCGGCGGCTCCGACCGCAGCGCGGCCATCGCCGAGGCGATCACCGAGAGGTCCGAGACGCGGACCGACAGCTGGTCGGTGGCGTGCAGGCCGTGGGCCATCGCCAGGTCGTCCAGCAGGTCGCTCAGCGTGCGGCCCTGCTCCTTGAGCTCCGAGGCCAGTTCGGCGACCAGCAGGGCGGCGGTCACGCCGTCCTTGTCGCGGACGCCCTCGGGGTCCACGCAGTAGCCGAGCGCCTCCTCGTAGCCGTAGCGCAGGCCCTCGACGCGGGCGATCCACTTGAAGCCCGTGAGGGTCTCCTCGTGGCCGACGCCCGCCGCCTGCGCGATCCGGCCCAGGAGGCTGGAGGAGACGATGGACTCCGCGAAGACGCCGGTCGCGCCCTTGTGGACCAGGTGCGCCGCGAGGAGCGCGCCGACCTCGTCGCCGCGCAGCATCCGCCAGCCGTCCGCGGTGGGGACGGCCACCGCGCAGCGGTCCGCGTCGGGGTCGTTCGCGATCACGATGTCCGGCTGGACCTCGGCGGCCCTGGCGAAGGCCAGGTCCATCGCGCCCGGCTCCTCCGGGTTGGGGAACGCCACCGTCGGGAAGGCCGGGTCCGGTTCGGCCTGCTCGGCGACCAGGACCGGCTCCGGGAAGCCGTGCCGGGCGAAGGCCGCCATCACGACGTCCTTTCCGACGCCGTGCATGGCCGTGTAGACGGTCCGCACGCCCCGGGGGGAGCCGGGGGTCAGGACGGCGTCCGTACGGGCCAGGTAGGCCTCCAGGACCTCGTCGCCGAGGTCCTCCCAGCCGGATTCCGGGCGGGGGACCGAGGCGAGCGTGCCGACGCGGGCGATCTCCGCCGCGATCTCGGTGTCCGCCGGGGAGACGATCTGCGAGCCGTCGCCGAGGTAGACCTTGTAACCGTTGTCCCGGGGCGGGTTGTGGCTCGCGGTCACCTCGACGCCGGCGACGGCGCCCAGGTGCCGTATGGCGTACGCGAGGACGGGCGTGGGCAGCGGGCGGGGCAGGACGGCCGCGCGCAGGCCGGCGCCGGTCATGACGGCCGCGGTGTCGCGGGCGAAGTCCGCCGACTTGTAGCGGGCGTCGTAGCCGACGACGACCAGGCCGCCGGCGTGGCCCCGGGCCTTCAGGTAGGCCGCGAGGCCCGCCGCGGCCCGGATGACCACGCTGCGGTTCATCCGCATCGGGCCCGCGCCGATCTCACCGCGCAGTCCGGCGGTGCCGAACTGGAGGGTGCCGGAGAAACGGTCGGCCAGTTCCGCCGTGTCGCCCGCCCCGATGAGCGCGGCGAGCTCGGCCGCCGTCTCCGGGTCGGGGTCCTCCGCCAGCCAGGCCTGCGCCCGGGTGATCAGGTCGTCCTGTTCCTGCACTACTTCCGCCTTACCTCTCGTACGGTCCCGGAGCCTCAGATGCGGGCGAGGACCTGGGTCAGCAGCTTGCCCATGCGCGCGGCCGAGTCGCGGCCGGCCTGCAGGACCTCTTCGTGGTTGAGCGGCTCGCCGGAGATGCCCGCCGCCAGGTTCGTGACCAGGGAGATGCCGAGCACCTCGGCGCCGGCCTCACGGGCGGCGATGGCCTCCAGCACGGTGGACATGCCGACCAGGTCGGCGCCCATGACGCGGATCATGTTGATCTCGGCCGGGGTCTCGTAGTGCGGGCCGGGGAACTGGACGTAGACGCCCTCCTCCAGGGAGGGGTCGATCTCCTTGCACAGCGCGCGCAGCTTGGGCGAGTACAGGTTCGTCAGGTCCACGAAGTTCGCGCCGATGATCGGCGAGGTGGCCGTCATGTTGATGTGGTCGCTGATCAGGACCGGCTGGCCGGGCTGCATGCCCTCGCGCAGACCGCCGCAGCCGTTGGTCAGCACGACGGTCTTGCAGCCCGCGGCGACGGCGGTGCGGACACCGTGGGCGACGGCGGCGACGCCGCGGCCCTCGTAGTAGTGGGTGCGGCCGAGGAAGACCAGCGCGCGCTTGTCGCCGATCTTGTACGAGCGGACCTTGCCGCCGTGTCCTTCGACGGCGGCCGGGGGGAAGCCGGGCAGCTCGGTGACGAGGAACTCGGCCTCGGGGGCGCCCAGGGCCTCGGCGGCCGGGGCCCAGCCGGAGCCCATGACGAGGGCGACATCGTGGGTCTCGGCGCCGGTGAGCTCCCGCAGGCGGGCGGCTGCGGCGTCGGCGGCGGCGGTGGGATCGGTAACAGATGCGTTCACGCAGACGAGCGTAGCCGCTCATTGCCTACGCGCGTAGATGGCACAGCTCACCATGCGCGGATCGTTGTCTTGTCGTTTCCGACCACATGTCCGCCGCGACCCACCGTGACCTGCGGTGACCGACGGGCGTCAGACGCGGGAGCCCCCGCAGCGGGGTCGGCGGGAGCCCCGTACCGGGTCAGCAGGGGCGCTTGCGCAGCTCCATCACGTAGTCGTGCGGAGCGCCCGCGGACTCGGCCGCGTCGGCGATCTCGCCCAGGTAGCGCGCCGAGGGCAGGCCGCCCTCGTAGCCGTTGAGTACGTAGCACCAGGCGGCCTCGTCGCCGTCCAGCGTGTGCACCCGGATCCGCATGCGCCGGTAGATGTCGAGCCCCACGCCCTCCCAGCGGTCCATCGAGTCCTCGTCCAGCGGGGCGATGTCGTACAGAGCGACGAAGACCTGGTGGCGCGGCGCCTCGACGATCGTGGCGAGGGAGCCCTCCCAGCCCATCTGCTCGCCGCCGAAGGTCAGCCGCCAGTCGTTGATCCAGCCCGTGCCGCGCAGCGGCGAATGGGGAGCGCGGCGCGTCATCAGCCGCGGGTCGAGGTTGCCGGCGTACGCGGCGTAGAGCGACATGAGGTCGAGGGTACGGGAGGGGTGGCCGTGGAGGTGTGTCAGGCGGGTGTACACCCGGACGGAGTCCCGGGCGGGGACCGGGCGCGAAGCACCTTGAAGCGTGCGGGACAATGGAGCACGGAATGCATCCCCCGGGGAGACCCCCCGGACCGCCGGCCGGGGCGGCAGCCGGCCGGGTAGACGTGAGGCGGACTTTTCGTGACCCGGATCGTGATCATCGGCGGCGGACCCGGCGGGTATGAGGCAGCGCTGGTCGGCGCCCAGCTCGGCGCGGAGGTGACCGTCGTGGACTGCGACGGCCTGGGCGGGGCCTCCGTCCTCACCGACTGCGTACCTTCCAAGACCCTGATCGCGACCGCCGAGGTGATGACCACCTTCGACTCCTCCTACGAGGAGCTGGGGATCATCGTCGCCGACGACACCCCGCACGTGGAGCAGGCGGCGCGCGTGGTCGGCGTGGACCTCGGCAAGGTGAACCGGCGCGTCAAGCGCCTCGCGCTCGCCCAGTCGCACGACATCACCGCCTCCGTCACCCGGGCCGGCGCCAAGGTCATGCGCGGCCGCGGCAAGCTGGGCGGCCCGCAGGGCATCGACGGCACCCGGGACGTCATCGTCACCGCCGCCGACGGCACCGAGACGATCCTGACGGCCGACGCCGTCCTCATCGCCACCGGCGGCACCCCGCGCGAGATCCCCGACGCCCAGCCCGACGGCGAGCGCATCCTGAACTGGACCCAGGTCTACGACCTGGAGGAGCTCCCCGAGGAGCTCATCGTGGTCGGCTCCGGTGTGACCGGCGCCGAGTTCGCCGGCGCGTACCAGGCGCTCGGCTCGCGGGTGACCCTGGTGTCCTCCCGCGACCGCGTGCTGCCCGGCGAGGACCCCGACGCGGCCGCCGTCCTGGAGGACGTCTTCCGTCGCCGCGGCATGAACGTCGTCGGGCGCTCGCGCGCCGAGTCCGCCAAGCGGGTCGGCGACCGGGTCGAGGTCACCCTCTCCGACGGCCGGGTGCTGACCGGCACGCACTGCCTGATGGCGGTCGGCGCGATCCCGAACACGCAGAACATGAACCTGGAGGAGTCCGGCGTCCGGCTCAAGGACTCCGGGCACATCTGGACCGACAAGGTCTCGCGCACCACCGCGCCGGGCGTGTACGCCGCCGGTGACGTCACGGGCGTCTTCGCGCTCGCGTCCGTCGCGGCCATGCAGGGGCGCATCGCGATGTACCACTTCCTCGGCGACGCGGTGGCCCCGCTGAACCTGAAGACGGTGTCCTCGAACGTCTTCACCGACCCCGAGATCGCCACCGTCGGCTACACCCAGGCGGACGTGGACGCCGGGAAGATCGACGCCCGCGTCGTGAAGCTTCCCCTGCTGCGCAACCCGCGCGCCAAGATGCAGGGCATCCGCGACGGCTTCGTGAAGATGTTCTGCCGCCCGGGCACGGGCATCGTGGTGGGCGGCGTGGTCGTCTCCCCGCGTGCGAGCGAGCTCATCCACCCAATCTCGATCGCCGTCGACAACAATCTGACGGTCGAGCAGATCGCAAACGCGTTCACCGTGTACCCCTCGCTGTCGGGGTCGATCGCCGAGGTGGCCCGCCAGCTGCACACGCGGAAGGCGGGCGGAGAGGCGTGACCGGCCCCAACCGCCCCACGCCCCAAGGGTGTTGGGGCGGTGCGCCGCCGCGTGGCCGTACGTTCACCCAGACCTCGGGCCGCGTATACCACTAGTCGCCCTGCCAGATGGACAACTTCGGTATTCCGGCGCAAAGAGCTGAAAGCAGACGGTCGTTGGGGTTACTGTCAGTTTCGTGTTCGCTGCAGAACGTCGCCAATTGATCCTCGAAATGGTGCGGGCCAACGGAGCGGTTTCGCTCCGGGAGCTCGCCCGCGTCGTCCAGACCTCCGAAGTGACCGTACGGCGGGACGTGCGGGCACTGGAGGCCGAAGGACTCCTCGACCGCCGACACGGCGGTGCGGTCTTGCCGGGCGGTTTCACGCGGGAGTCCGGCTTTCCGCAAAAGTCCCATCTCGCGACGGCGGAGAAGACCGCCATTGCCGATGTCGCGGCCGGCCTCGTGGAAGAGGGCGAGGCCGTCGTCGTCGGCGCCGGCACCACGACGCAGGAGCTGGCCCGTCGGCTCGCCCGCGTGCCCGGCCTGACCGTCGTGACCAACTCCCTCCTGGTCGCCCAGGCGCTGGCCCATGCCAACCGGGTCGAAGTCGTCATGACGGGCGGCACCCTGCGCGGGTCCAACTACGCCCTCGTGGGCAGCGGTGCCGAGCAGTCCCTCCAGGGGCTGCGGGTGTCCCGGGCCTTCCTGTCCGGGAGTGGTTTGACCGCCGAGCGCGGGCTGTCCACGTCCAACATGCTTTCCGCCAGCGTGGACCGGGCGCTGGTGCAGGCGGCGGCGGAGGTGGTGGTCCTGGCGGACCACACGAAGCTCGGTACGGACACCATGTTCCAGACGGTTCCGACGGACGTGATGACTCGCCTGGTCACGGACGAGCCCCCGCCGCACGACGACCGCGCGGCCACGGAGCTCCAGGCCCTGGCGGACCAGGGTGTCCAGATCACCGTGGCCGGCGGCCCCGTGGCCTCCGGCGGCGTGGACGGCATGCAGGGCCGCCGCCCGCGCCGGGACTCCCCCCTCCCGGTCCAGCGCCGCGGCGGGCCCACGGCCCAGCTGCGCAGCGCGCCCGGCGGGATGCTGGAGCAGCAGGCGGAGCGGGCACGGGTCGCCGACATGCGGCGGCGGTAGGCGCCGGCCGGCGCCGGCAGGGATGTCCCCCTGAAATCACGCAGGCCCCGCCCGGATCGGGCGGGGCCTGCGTGTGTCCACGGACGCGATCCGGGACGTCAGTCCTTGATCTCGCAGATGGTGGCGCCGGAGGTGACGGAGGCGCCGACTTCGGCGGTGAGGCCCACGATGGTGCCGGAGCGGTGGGCGTTGAGCGGCTGCTCCATCTTCATCGCTTCCAGTACGACGATCAGTTCGCCCTCGGTGACCTGCTGGCCCTCCTCGACGGCGACCTTGACGATCGTGCCCTGCATCGGGGAGGCGAGGGTGTCGCCGGAGGCGGCCGGGCCGGACTTCTTGGCCGCGCGGCGCTTGGGCTTGGCGCCGCCCGCGGCGGCCGTGCGGGCCAGGGTCATGCCGAGGGAGGACGGCAGCGAGACTTCCAGGCGCTTGCCGCCGACCTCGACGACGACGGTCTCGCGGCCCGGCTCGTCCTCGGTCTCCTCCGCGGCCGGAGCCGTGAACGCGGGGATCTCGTTGACGAACTCGGTCTCGATCCAGCGGGTGTAGACGGTGAAGGGGCTGCCGTCGGTGGGGGCGAAGGCGGGGTCGGCGACGACCGCGCGGTGGAAGGGGATGGCCGTGGCCATGCCCTCGACCTCGAACTCGGCGAGCGCGCGGGCGGCGCGCTGCAGTGCCTGCTCGCGGGTGGCGCCGGTGACGATCAGCTTGGCCAGCAGGGAGTCCCAGGCCGGGCCGATGACGGAGCCGGACTCGACGCCCGCGTCGAGGCGGACGCCGGGGCCGGTCGGCGCGACGAACTTCGTCACGGTGCCGGGCGCCGGGAGGAAGCCGCGGCCCGGGTCCTCGCCGTTGATGCGGAACTCGATGGAGTGGCCGCGCAGGACCGGGTCCCCGTAGCCGAGCTCCTCGCCGTCGGCGATGCGGAACATCTCGCGGACCAGGTCGATGCCGGCGACTTCTTCGGTGACCGGGTGCTCGACCTGCAGGCGGGTGTTGACCTCCAGGAAGGAGATCAGGCCGTCGGCGGAGACGAGGAACTCCACCGTGCCGGCGCCGACGTAGCCGGCCTCCTTCAGGATGGCCTTGGAAGCGGCGTACAGCTCCGCGTTCTGAGCCTCGGTCAGGAACGGCGCGGGGGCCTCCTCCACCAGCTTCTGGTGGCGGCGCTGGAGGGAGCAGTCACGGGTCGAGACGACGACGACGTTGCCGTGCGAGTCGGCCAGGCACTGGGTCTCGACGTGGCGCGGCTTGTCGAGGTAGCGCTCGACGAAGCACTCGCCGCGGCCGAAGGCGGCGACGGCTTCGCGGACGGCGGAGTCGTAGAGCTCGGGCACCTCTTCGAGGGTGCGGGCGACCTTCAGGCCGCGGCCGCCACCGCCGAATGCGGCCTTGATGGCGATCGGCAGGCCGTGCTCCTTGGCGAAGGCGACGACCTCGTCGGCGCCGGAGACCGGGTCCGGGGTGCCGGCGACCAGCGGCGCGCCGGCGCGCTGGGCGATGTGGCGGGCGGCCACCTTGTCGCCGAGGTCGCGGATGGCCTGCGGCGGCGGGCCGATCCAGGTCAGACCGGCGTCGATCACGGCCTGGGCGAAGTCGGCGTTCTCGGACAGGAAGCCGTATCCGGGATGGATGGCGTCCGCACCCGAGTCGGCGGCGGCCTGGAGGACCTTGGAGATGTCCAGGTAGCTCGCGGCCGGGGTGTCACCGCCCAACGCGAAAGCTTCGTCTGCCGCGCGGACGTGCAGAGCGTCCCGGTCCGGATCGGCGTAGACGGCTACGCTCGCGATCCCGGCGTCCCGGCAGGCCCGAGCAACGCGGACAGCGATTTCGCCACGGTTGGCGATGAGCACCTTGCGCACGATGGCTCCCTCCTTGAAACAAGCTGAGTTTAGGGACAGCCCACACGGCCTTTCGACCCTTCCCCGGTGGTGACCTTGCCCACACAGAGTGTGATGCGAGGCCCGCTCCGCCGGAGAACCCTTGTGGCGCCCCAGGTCAGGGGGATCCCCGACTGCACAGTAGCCCCGTCATGTATCCAAGGTCTCTGTCTCCCCGGTCAGCGGCCCCGGGTGATTCTTTGTCGAGTCCCTACGAACGGCGCACATCTTCTTTGCGGTCGTGAGCGGAGTTGTCCCCTTGTTTACTGATTGGTAGCAGCCCCGTCGTCCCAGCCCTACCGGGACAACACCGTACCCACAGCGATGTAGCCCACGCGGGTCCCGGGCGGGGAGCAGCGCGCCGGGTGTCCTCCGGATGGTCGACGCCGAGGTCCCGGGCGAAGCCGCGTGCGGGGCTGTGCGCGCAATACCGGAGTGAATGGGTCCGCTTCTTCCGGGGGGTGCGGTCACCGAGGCGTCGCGTCCCGTCACGGCCGCAAAGACGAAGGCCTGATCGGCGGAAAGCGCGGGTGCGCGCCGAGCGGACGAATGTTTTAGGCCACTCGGCGCGCCATGCGCCTCAGGGGCGGGCGGACGCGAGGGTTCGACGGAGGGCATTCAGCGGTCATTGCCTGTGCCGGGAGCAGGCTTTTGGGCGGTTCCCCGGACGCTCGGAGCGCACCAGCGGACGGGGCGTCAGCGGTTAATCCTTCAAGGAGATATGACAGCCGGTCAGCTGGAGTCAGATCGGCCCTGACGATGTTGACTGTGGCGAACGCGCCAGGTTAGGTTTGCTGCTCCGTGTGCCCTGCCGGACGGGCTGAGGCAAGTGGCTGCGGGGTCGCAGCACCGAGCCGGCCGAGCGTCCCGCAGGCCGTTTCCCGTCTCAGTGCTTCGAGCTCCGGCACCCAGCGGTTGATAAAAGAGCGCTTTGACCGGGCGTTTCTATGAATACCCATTTCATTCCCCGACGCCGGTGCGCACCGGAGTCGGGTGACTGCAAATGAAGATGTGAGGGAAAATTGCCGGGGGATGATCTTCTCTATGACATACATCAACCTGAAAGGGATGCGCGGGTATCGGAGTTATCGGAAGAGTGGCGGCGGTCGGACCGCCCGTACGACGTCGGTGAGGGTGAGGTCCACGTCTTCTCCGTGCTGAACGGGAGCGAATTCCGCTCCGCGCGGGAGATGCCGCACGACGGCTCCGCGGGCGACGACCGGACCGTCCGGGCCCTGCTCGCCCGCCTGCTGATGCGGCCGCCGCACGACATCCGCCTCACGCGGGACGACCTGGGGCGGCAGAGATGGGACGCGGGGCCGTTGGGGCTCGCGGTCTGCCGGGACGAGGGAGGGCTGCTCGTCGCCCTCGCCCGGGGCCTGTCGGTGGCGCTCAGCGCGGTCACCGTCCCGAGTTCGGTCGAGGCGGAGGCGTTGCTGCCCTTCAGCCGGCCGGAGCGCGCCTTCGCGGGGGAGGCGGCGGCGGGCAGGCGCCCCCTGGTCCTGGCCCGGATGTGGGCGCGCAAGGAGGCGGCGCTGCGACTGGCCGGACGCGGAGCCTTCGCGCTGGCCGCCGAGGTGGACGTGATGGCCGCCGGGCCGGACGGCAGGGTGGCGCTGCCCGCGTCCGGGCGGTGGAATGCGGGCGGCGTCGCGTACGTACGGGATCTGCCCGCCGGAGTGGGAACGGCGGCGGCCGTGGCGGCCTCCGCTCCCCTGCGCAGGGCGGTGTTCCGGAGACTGCGATGTCCGGAGCTCGCTACGGCATGAGCACGGCGTGCGGGTCGACGCCGGGGACGTGGCCGGGGGCGCTCAGCTCCCGCCACGTCTCCATCGCGAGCCGGACGGCGCCGGCCTTCTCGTAATCGGCGGCCGCCGCCCTGAGGTCCTCGGCCGCCGCTTCCTCCTGATCCGCCGATCGCCGGGCGCGGGCCCGGATCACCGTGCAGCGGGCCCGGTCGATCGGGTCCAGCGCGGAGGGGTCCAGTGCGTCGGCGGCCGCGGCCGCGTCGTCCGCGGAAGCCTCCCCGGACCGTACGGCGGCCAGTGCCTCCAGGGCCGCGAGCCAGGTCGCGGCCGCGGGCGCGGGGTCGAGCGGCTGCGCCCGGCGGACCCGGTCCAGCAGGGCTGCGGCGCTCGCGTCGCCGGTGGCGAGGGCCAGCAGGGCGCGGGCCCGGTCCAGGCGGATGCGCAGCCGGACGCCGTCCGCCCCGCCGAGCAGCTCGTCCGCTTCGGCCAGCAGGCCGAGGGCCTCACTACCGCCGGCGAGGTGGCGGACGCCCGCCGCCGCCCAGAGCGCAGACGCGCGCAGCGGCTCGGCCGCCACCGCGGGCACCTCGGCGAGCAGTGCGTCACCGAGGCTCTTCGCGCGGTGCCACTCCCCGCTCTCCACATACGCCGTCAGCAGCACGACCTGGGCCTGGACGCGTTCGGGCCGGCCCGCGTCGAGGCCGACGGCGGCGCCCGAGGCCTCCTCCGCGAAGGTGACGGCTTCGGACAGGCGCCCCGTGCGCCGGTAGAGGTCGGCGAGTTCGATCGCGGCCCGGGTGCGCATGAGCTGCGCGGCGGTGGTGATCGGGTCGTTCAGCAGCTCCAGCAGGGTCGCCTCGCGTGCGGCATCGGCCCCGAGGCGGTCGAGTACGGTGGCCAGTTCCCAGCGGGCCTCCCAGCGCACCTCGTCGAAGCCGCCGTCGCCGGCCTGCCGGACGACGTCGTCCAGCTGGCTGCGGGCCGCGGCCCAGTCTCCGGCCAACTGGCTGGAGCGGGCCGCCACCAGAAGGCCGACCAGCTGGAGCCGGTGGGTGCGCTGCCGGTCCCGCGCCTCGGGCTCGCAGAGCTCCTCAAGCGTCACCCCGAGCCGCCCGGCGATGACCTTGGCCGCCTTGAGGCTGGGGATCCGGTGACCGCTCTCCACCAGTGACACGTAGCTGGACGAGACGCCCTCGCCGGCGAGGTCCCCCTGGGACAGGCCCTGGATGCGACGGCTTTCCCGGACGCGTTTCCCGAATGCTGGCTGCTCGATCGTCAAGGTTCGGCTCGCTGTGTGGTTGAAGGGCGGATGGGTATTACGGAGTGTGACAAAGATTCTACCCGACAGGGCGCGTTCGGCAGGGCCGGTTCGTACAACGGTGCCGATTTTGGCGCATTCTTGGGCTATTCATGTAGTCACATTCGAGTCATGTTAAAGTCAATACTCATGACAATCGATGGACGGCCAGGTCGGCGGCGCCGGTGGGGCATCTATGTCCTGTTGGGCGCGGTGGCGGTCAGTTCGGTCGGCGAGGCGATGATGGTCGTCGCCGTCCCGTGGTTCGTGCTCCAGACGACGGGCAGTGTGGCCCAGACCGGAATCCTCGTCGCCCTGGGTGCCGTCGCCTCCGGAACCGTCGGATTCGTCTCCGGCCCCCTGGTGGACCGTTGGGGATTCCGGACGACGGCGGTGCTCTCGTACGCGGTCGGCGGTATCGGGGCGGCATGCATTCCGGTCATGCATGCGCTGGAGATGTTGGACTTCCCGGTCCTTGCCGCTCTCGTCGTGGCCGCCAACGTGCTGGACATTCCCGCCTCCGCGGCCGTCACCGGCCTGGTGCCCGAGCTGTCCGCGGATGCGGACATGCCGCTGGAGCGGGGCAACGCCCTGCTCAGCGGAGTCCATCAGGTCGCCCAGTTGTGCGGGCCGCCCCTGGGGGGAGCCGCCGTCGCCCTGCTCGGCGTCTCCCACGTCCTGCTCATCGACGCGGCGGCCTGCCTTCTGGCGGCGGCCCTCATCCTCGGCTGCGTCGCGGCCGGCCGGGCCCGGGCCCCGGGCGCGCGGGCTGCGGAGCCCTACCTGGCCGAGCTGCGCTCGGGGCTGCGCACCTTGCGCGAGCACCGGCTGCTGCGGGCCATGGCGGTGTCCGGTACCGCCTTCAACGGCCTGGACAGCGGGCTGGCCGGCGTGGTCCTGGTGACGTACGCCTACCAGTACCTGGGGAGCGCGGCGAGCCTGGGCGTCCTGCTCACCGCGTTCGGGCTGGGGGCGGTGGCCGGCACGGTCGGCTACGCGGTCGCCGGGCACCGGCTCGGCGCCCGCCAGGTGTACCTCGGCTCGGGCTTCGCGGTGGCCCTGTCGATCGGCGCGCTCGCGGCCCTGCCCTCCCTCGCCGTCGGCGCCGTACTGCTCGCCCTGCTCGGGGCGTTCGCCGCCCCGGTGGGTCCGGTTCGGACCGGCGTGCTCCAGCGCAGCGTTCCGCGCGAGCAGTACGGGCGGGTGACGGCCGCGGTCGACACGGCCGGGCTGGTGGCCGTTCCGCTCGGGGCCTCCCTGACGGTGGTGCTCGTGGGCGCCGCCGGCCTGCGCCCGGCGGTCGCCACGCTCGCCTGCGCGTATCTGCTGGTGGTCTGCTGCTGCTGGGCGGCGCCCGCACTGCGGGGCATGCAGGCCGGTCGACAGCCCATGACTGCCATGACTGAACTTGACAATCAATGACAAGGGGTTGACGCTGACTCTCCATGGACTCCGCCCCGAGGAGGGATACATGAGCTCCGCTCCCGCCTGGCCGACCGCTCTCGACGAGCCGGTGCAGGTCCCCGACCCCGGACGCCTGGAGGCACTCCGCGCCGTCCGGGACTTCCTGGCCGGCGACCCCGGCGCCGTCCACGACCTGCTCTGCGAGATCTCCACGCACCGCGCCGCCGGATACGAGATCGAGGCGACCATCGCCACGCTGGACGGCGCGCTCGCCGAGTTCGAGACGTACCGTCCGGGCCGGGTCCCGCGACTGGCGGTCTACATGCCGTCCAACGTCGTCCTGTACTCGTACGCCCTGTACCTGCTGGTGCCCGCCCTCTTCGCGGACCGGCTGGTCTTCCGCCCCTCCAGCCAGGTCAAGGACCAGATGGGCAGGCTGCACCGGCTGCTCGCCGCGCACCACGGCCTGCCGATCGAACTGACCAATGCCAGCCAGCGCGAATTCCTGCGTGAGCACGTCCAGCCGGCCGATGTCGTCGTCTTCACCGGCGCCTACCGCAACGCCGAGCAGATCAGACCCCAACTGGCCCCGGGCCGGCTGTTCCTGTTCCTGGGCTCCGGGGTCAACCCCTTCGTCGTCGCCCCCGGCGCCGACCTCACGAAGGCGGCCCGGGACGCGGTGGAGATCCGGATGCACAACGCCGGCCAGGACTGCCTGGGTCCGGATCTGTTCTGCGTGCAGGAGGACCTGCTCGACGAGTTCCTCGACACCCTCGTCACCGAGCTCAAGGCCCTGCGCTACGGGCCCTACACCGATCCGGACGCCGACTACGGGCCCGTCTTCTACGACGGCGCGCTGGAGGAGGCAGCCCAGTTCCTGGCCCGCAACCGCCGCAGCATCGTCCACGGCGGCCACGTCGACTTCCGCGAGCGGCGGATGGAGCCCACCGTCGTCCTCGGCGAGGAGGTGACCCCGCGGACCCCGGTGCCGGAGTTCTTCGCGCCGGTCTTCAACGTCGTCGGCTACCGCGACCCGGAGGCCCTGGCGGCCACCCTCACCACCGCGGTGTTCACCGAACGCGCCCTCGGGTCGAGCGTGTACGGCGACGCCCCCGCCCTGGTCGAGGCGCTGCGCCGGCGCACCACCGTCACCGTCGACACCACGCTGCTGTCCATCGACGACGGCAACGCGCCCTTCGGCGGATACGGGCGGATGGCGAACTACATCACCGACGGCACGCAGATGTGGACCGAGCCGGTCCTCGTCTCCAAGGCCGTCGCCGAGCACCTCCCGGCGGCCGGCCGATGAACGACGTGACGTACCCGAGCGCCTGGCACGCCGTCGCCGACCATCTGCACCACCTCGGCGCCGGCGCGGTCTTCGGCCTGCCCGGCGACGACATGGACCTGCTGGGCGCCCTGGAAGGCACCGACACCCGCTTCGTCCTCTGCCGCGACCAGCGCAACGCCCTCTTCATGGCGACCGGTTACGCGCTCGCCTCCGGGCGGCCCGGCATCTGCGCGGTGGGCAAGGGCCCGGCCCTGACCAACACCCTCACAGGGGTGTTGGAGGCGGCCTCCGCGGCCGCGCCGGTCGTCCTCATCGCCGGGGGCACCGCCCTGGACCGGCTGGGCACGGGGGCGTTCCAGGAGCTCGACCAGCTCGCCGCGGTGCGTCCGTACGTCAAGTGGGCGGCGCGGGTGGACCACGCCGACCGGCTGGCGGGCGTACTGGAGAAGGCCGTCGCCATCGCCGTCAACGGCACGCCCGGCCCCGTGTACGTCGAGATCGCGGAGCAGGCGGCCGGGGAACCGGTCACCCGCACGGCCCCCTGGCGGCCGGCCGCCCCGCAGCGGCAGACCCCGGACCCCGCAGTGCTGCGGACCACCGCCGACACCATCGCCGCGGCCCGGCGGCCCCTGCTGCTGGTGGGCGGCGGCGCCCGCCACCGCAACACCGGCCGCCTGCTGGAGGCCTTCGCCGAGCGGGTCGGCGCCGCAATCTTCACCACCGCGTCCGGCCGGGGCACGATCGCCGAGGACCATCCGCTCTTCTGCGGAGTGTCGGGCCTCTACACGGTGGCACCCGCCGACCGGCTGTGGCGCGAGACCGACCTGGTGATCGCGCTCGGCAGCCGGCTGGAGGAGACGGCGACCTTCGGCTGGCCGGACGCCGCCGGGCTCCCGGTGATCCAGGTGGTGACGGGGGAGGAGAGCCTCGTCACCGGAAGGCCGGGCACCGGTGTGCTGGGCGATGTCGG
Source organism: Streptomyces sp. NPDC060232 (assembly GCF_042726555.1). Classification (NCBI taxonomy): domain Bacteria; kingdom Bacillati; phylum Actinomycetota; class Actinomycetes; order Kitasatosporales; family Streptomycetaceae; genus Streptomyces; species Streptomyces sp. NPDC060232. The sequence goes on from NZ_JBHXAG010000003.1 coordinate 404,486, forward strand.
ACAAACCGTCGAGGCCTGGTCCCGGCTGCTGGACCGGCCCGCGGGCGAGACCGCCTGGACCGGGCGGGTCCGGGCCGTACGGGAGGCGCACGCCGTACGCGCGGCCGAGCGGGCGTCGGCCGCGGACGCGGCGGCGGCCGCCGCCGGCCCGGCCGCGGGCGTACCGGTGGCGCGCGTGCTGTCCGCCCTCGCCGACGCCGTGCCCGAGACACGCATCCTCGTCCAGGAGAACGGCCTGCAGGACATGTGGTCGTACTTCTACCCCCACTGGAGCTGCGGGGCCCTCGGCGGGTCCGTCGTGCCCAGCGAACAGACCCCGCTCGGCTTCGGCGCCGCGGCTGCCGTGGGCGTCGCCCTGGCCGAGCCGGGACGGCCCGTGGTGGCCGTGGCCGGCGACGGTGCCTTCAACCTCTTCCGCTCCGAACTGCCCACCGTCGCCGACGCGGGCGTGCCCGTGCTGTACGTGGTCCTCGACAACGGCGGCTACGGGTGGCTGCAGACCAACCTGGAGCGGGTGTCGGGCACCGGCTCGCGGTTCGCCTTCACCGTCGACCGTCCGACCGGATCCGAGGGCCTGGCCCACGCGTACGGCCTCGGATACTGGCGGGCCGACAACCCTGGCGATCTCCACGGCGTCCTCCATACGGCGTGGCAGCACTGCGCGGAGAACAGCACGGCAGGGGTGGTCGAGGTGAGGGTGTCCCTCGCCGACAGCCCCCCGGGCACCTCCGGGGCGAACGGCGACTTCCCGCTGCGTGAGGACGAATGAACGACTGCGAGACAAGGATGGGGCAATGGCCGTAGCGCTCTTCTTCCCCGGGCTCATCCCGACCCGATTCGACGCGATCAGCGAGTTCGTCACCACGAACGACCACGCCAGACGCAGATTCGCCGAGGCGGACGAGGTGTTGGGCTACTGCCTGGCCGACGCCTACCGCGAGGCGTCCATCTATGACTGGGAGGTGTTCGAGACCGGGTTCATGGCACTCACCCTCGCCCTCGCCGACTGCGCGCAGGACCGCCACGGAGGCCGGCCCGCCGTCTGCGGCGGGCAGAGCTTCGGCGCCTTCATGGCCGCCGTCTGGGCCGGTGCGCTGACCTACCCGGACGCACTGGAGCTGATCCGGCGCAGCGTCGCCGTCGAGACGGACTACTTCGACTCGCTGAAGGAGCCGCTGGGCTGCCACTTCTTCTACCGGCTTCCGCACGACACGGTGCGGCGGCTGGTGGAGGAGACACGGGCACGGGGGGAGTGGATCGAGCTGTCGGTGGTCCTCGACGAGGAGGTCCACGCGGTGTCCGCGTCGCTGCGCTCCCTGGAGCGCTTCGAGCAGCGGGTCCGCGAGGAGGGCGGGTTCCCCTTCTACACGATGAACCGCGCCGAGCACTGCTCCGCCGTCTCCGGGCTGCGCGAGCGCCTGCACGACGAGGTCTACGGCACGGTGCCGTGGAACGCCCCCGCGATACCCGTCCTGTCCGACGTCGACGGGCGGCTCCTGACCGATCCCGAGGAGATCAAGCAGGACCTGCTGGACGGCTGGACCACACCCGTCCACTGGCAGACGATCCTGCAGGGCCTGCGCACGGCGGCGGTCGACGAGGTGTGGATCCCGGGCCCGCGCAACATGTTCGCGCGGATCACCAACAAGGCCATCCCCACCCGGGTGATCACCCCCAAGACGGCGCTCGAAGCGTGAGCGCCGGGACGAAGACGCCGGCGGACCCGGCCGGGCGCCGGGTCCTGTCGGCGGCGGTGTTCGCGAGCGCCCCGGCCGAGGTGCTCGACTTCCTGCTGCCGCTGTGGGCGGGCTCGGCGCTGGAGGCCGGTGCGTCCGTGGTGGGCGCCCTCATCGCCTTCGAGGCGGTGCTGTCGCTGATCGTGCGCCCTCTGGCCGGGGAGCTGGCCGACCGTTTCGACCAGCGGCGGGTGGCCGCGGCCGGCGCGGGCCTGTACGCCCTGTCGTTCGCGGGGTACGCGCTCGCCGACTCCCTGCCGGTGGCCTTCGCCGCGGCGGGCCTGGGCGGCGCGGGCGGCGCGCTGTTCTGGGTCGCTCTGCGGGCCTGGACCGGGCAGCAGGCGAGGGACGGCGACGGCACCGCCGCATACGGGAAGTTGCTCTCGGCCGAGGGCCAAGGCGCTTTCGTGGGCTACCTGGTGGCCTTCTCCCTGCTGGAACGGACCGGCTACCCGGCGCTGTTCTGGCTGGGCGCCGCCGCCTGCGTGCTGGCCACGGCCCTGCTGCTGCGCGGGCCGCGCACGCCTCCGGCCCGCCCCGGCGCGGAGGCCCGGGGGTCGGGGGAGCGGCTGCGGCGCGGGGCGGCGGAGCGCCGGCTGCTGCCGCTGATGGTGGTGTCCGCGGTGACGGCCGCCGCCGAGGCCGGGCTGTGGATGCTGTTGCTGCTGCGGCTGCAGGGGGATCTGGGCCTGTCGCCGAACGAGATCGCGCTGGTCTTCGCCCCCGGCTTCGTGGTGTTCGTGCTGCTGCCGGAGCACGCCCACCACCTCACCGACCGGCTGGGCCGGACCCCGACCATGATGGCCTCGTTCGCGGCGGGCGCGCTGTTCGCCGCGGGGCTGGCGGTCGTCTCCACGCCCCTGGCGATAGCCGCCTTCTGGACCGTGGCCGCCGCCTGTTTCGCGGCGCAGATCCCCGTCGAGCAGGCGACGGTGGCCGCCGCGTCCGGTGGCCGGATCGGCCGGGGCATGGGCCTCTACGAGACCGCGCGCCTGGCCGGTGTGGTGGCCGGCCCGCTGGTGATGGGGGTGCTCTACGAGGAACTCGGCTGGGTCGCCGCGTGTGTGGCGGCCGCCGCCACCTCCGCCGTGGGGGCGGTCGTGGTGCCGTTCGCGGTCCGCGTCCTGCGCCTGCCGCCGCAGGAGGACAACGCCGGGACAGCGGCGCCGGCCGGAACGGCGGCCGGTGCGGTGCCGGAGACAGTACACATGACACAGGACGGAGAAGACATGGACACGAGCAAGCCCGAACCGGCTCAGCCCTCGGCGGAGCCCGCCCTGGGCCCGAAGGCCCACGCCCGCAAGGAGCGCCGGGACTGGTACATCCACACGGCCGCGTTCGCGCTGGGGCAGCTGGTCCTGTGGGCCCTGGACTCCAGTTGGCTCGTATGGCAGATCACGGACGGCAGTGTGCCCGACGACCAGCGCGGGCCGCTGGTCTGGTTCGGCCGGATCTGGCTGACCATCTGGGTGATCGACACCCTCTGGTCGTGGTCCTACACCATCTGGCCGCGGGAGAAGAAGGCCAAGTCGTAGTCCCGCCGTACGGCGTCGCGTGTGTCCGGCCCGGGGCTTTGCGCCCCGGGCCGGCGGCCGTCCGGGGTCATTTCAGGTCCAGCGGGAGCCGGTCGTAGCCGCGCAGGGAGGTGACGCGTGTACGGGCCTGCGCCGGGCCGGCGTGGGCGATGTGCGGGAAGCGGGCCAGCAGCCGGGGGAAGACGACCTGGGCCTCCATCCTGGCGAGGGCGGCGCCCAGGCAGTAGTGGGCGCCGGCGCCGAAGCTGAGCGAGCCGGACACGGGCCGGCCGGGCAGGAAGGTGTCGGGGCGCTCGTACCGTGCGGGGTCGCGGTTCGCCCCGGCGAGCAGGGCCACGACCTGGGTGCCCTTCTCGATGCGCACCCCGTTCAGCTCGGTGTCCTCGCCGGTCCAGCGGGAGGCGATCTGGATGGGCGGGGTGAAGCGCAGCATCTCGTCGACCCAGGCGGCGACGTTGTCGGGCTCACCGCGCAGGCGGGTGAGGAGCCCGGGGTGGTCGAGGAGGGCGGCGGTGCCGTTGCCGATGAGGTTGCTGGTCGTCTCGTATCCGGCGGAGTACAGCAGGACCAGGTTGGCGAGCAGCTCGCGGTGGGTGAGGCGGTCGCCGTCCGCGTCGCGGACCGCGATGAGCGTACTGACCATGTCCTCGCGCGGATCGGCCTGCCGCTCGGCCACCAACGCGCCCAGGCGGTCCCACAGTTCGGCGGTGGCCGCGTCGGCGCGTTCCAGGTCGGGGCCGAGGAGGTTGTGCTCGATGGCGGAGGTGATGTCCCGTACCCGCGGGCCGAACCAGGCCCGGTCCTCCTCGGGGATGCCGAGCAGTTCGCCGATGACGGTGATGGGGAGCGGCAGGGCGAGCCGTTCCATCAGGTCGACCGGACCGGTGGAGGCGTGTTCGGCGAGGTCCTCCAGCAGGGCGTCGGTCAGCCGCTCCACCGCCGGCCGCAGTCCCTCCACGCGGCGCGGGGTGAAGGCCCGGCTGACCAGGCGCCGCAGCCGCTCGTGATGGGGCGAGTTCTGATTGACCATCTCGCCCATGAGGGAGTGGACGGCCAGGTGCTCGGCTCCCTCGGGCCAGGTGCGGGCGAGCCATTCGTCGTCCTCCACCCGGAAGAGCGGATCGCGCAGCACCCGGTCGCAGTCGGCGTAGCGGGTGACGACCACGGTCCCGTCGGGCAGCCGGGCCACGGGGGCCCGCTCGCGGAGCACCGCGTAGAGGGGGTAGGGGTCGGGGCAGCCGAGCGGGCTGAACAGGGCGCGAAGAGCGCGGCGTACCTGGACCCGGTCGTCGCTCATGGTGCCTCCTGGCCCCGGGCTCGTGCGGGCGAGTCCGGGAGTGGGTGGATGCGCCGCTCCGGCCCCGGGGCGGCGCGGGCCGAAGCAGCGGCGGGAGGAACGGGCGGTCAGCCGGCCAGCTGCTTCTCGATCCGGATCACGATGTCGGACACCAGCCGGAGCTCCTTGAGCTCCTCTTCGGGCAGGCTCACCCCGAAGCGCTCCTCGGCGGCGACGATGACCTCGACCATCGCCAGGGAGTCGACGTCGAGGTCGTCGATGAAGGACTTCTCCTCGGTCACGTCGGCCGGCTCCACGTCGGCGACCTCGTTCAGGATCTCGGCGAGGCCGGAGATGATTTCTTCACGCGTCATGGCGGTTACCTCTCTTGGAATGTGTGGCGGTGGCTGTGGGGCGGGGGAGCGCGGTGCGGCGGCGTACGGGCGCGCGCCGGCGGCTCAGCGGTCCTCTTCGGCGGGCGGCTTCGGAGCGGAGAGGCCGACGACGTGGTCGGCGAACTTCTTCTCGATGCCGATGAGGCGCAGTTGGCGGTACAGGCTCTCGATGCCGAGCTGCTTCATGGTGAGCCCCTGCGGGGCCGAGTCCGCCTCGCCGCCCTCCTCGATGTTGAGGGCGATCGGCGCGGCGAGCTCGATGATCTCGCGGATGTCGTCGCCGTAGCCCTCCTGCACGCCTTGGCGCAGCGCGTGCAGACCGAAGCTGACGTGCCGGGACTCGTCGCGGCACATCGCCGTGAAGCCGGCCTTCAGTCCGGCCAGCAGCGGGATGCCGTGCAGGGAGTTCACGATGGCCCGCTGTCCGACGAGGGCCAGGACGCCCTCGGTGATCAGGTGGAAGAGAGCCACCGCGCGCAGCCAGCGACGGTAGTCCGAGGGGTGCTGCTGCAGCTCCCGGATGATCTCGGTCTCGACGCGGCTGAGTTCCTGGTGGGCGGGCGTGACCATGTTCCACGCCTGCACCAGCATCCGCTTGGGGTCGGGGTCCAGGCCGAGGATCTCCTCACCGAGGCGCAGCATCAGCTGCGTGTGGCGGGTCTCGTCGGCGATCTGCGTACCGAGGTAGAGGTGGTCGCGCTCCTCGGGGGCTCCGGTGAGGATCGGGCCCAGAAGGTCGAGACCGGTGTACTCGCCGATGATGAAGGTGGCGATGGACTCCTCGATCATCCTGCGTGCGGCCTTCGGGAGCCGCTTGTCGAAGTCCTCGCGGTCCGGCCCGAGTTCGATGGCCTGAGCCGACCACTGCTGCTTCTCCCAGCGCTCGTAGAGAGCCTGTGGCTGTGGCTGCTGTTCGGTGACGAGGTCGGCGTGCCGAAGGACGTCCCGCAGAGGGAGCTTCGGCATCTCGGCGAGCGAGGCGTCATCGAGCAGCAGTGTGCTCCAGCGCGGCATATCAACTCTCCATGACTCTTGAGTCAAGTTCATGACTATCCATGAATTCGACAGTGAACAGCACGCACGGCGCATCGTCAACGTGAAGGGGTGGCCGGCGGGATGCCTCCGGGAATCGCTCAGTCATATTTCTTGACTCGCGAGTCGAGAGTGTGTCAATGTTTGGTCATCGCCCCGGCAGGACGCCCAACAGGCCCCCGCCGAAGGGTGGTTGACGCTCACGGCAATCAGGGAGGGAGGCGGACATGGCGCAGACACGGACTCGTGCCCCGGAACACCGGGTGGTCATCACCGGCAGTGGCGTCGTCTCCCCCATCGGCTGCACCACCGAGGAGTTCTGGGCCTCGGCCACGGCCGGGCGGAGCGGGATCCGCACCATCACCCGCTACGACGGCGACACCCTTCCGACCCGGTTCGCCGGCGAGGTCGTGGACTTCGACCCGAAGCCGTACATGCCCAACAAGCAGGGCCGCCGACTCGACCGGTACGCCCAGTTCGCCCTCGCCGCCGCCCTCCAGGCGGTGCGGCAGGCCGGGCTGGAGACCGACGGGGAACGCGCCACCCGGACCGCCGTCCTGGTGGGTTCCGGCTACGGCCCCGGCCAGCTCATGCAGTCGGCCATCCACGACCTGCGCGACCACGGACGGCGCCGGATGACCCCGTACCTCGCCTCCAGCGGTTCGCTGGACAGCGCGGCCGGCGAGATCGCCTTCCGGCTCGGCGCGCGGGGCCCCTCCGGCGCCACCGCCACCGCCTGCGCGACCGGCGCCACCTGCATCGGCGACGCGATGCGCATGATCCGCCACGGTTACGCGGACGTCGTCGTCGCCGGCGGGGCCGACGACGCGGTCAATCCGCTCGACCTCGCCGCCGCAGCCAACGCCGGTGCGCTCTCCCGCCGCGACGACGACCCCGGCCGTGCCAGCCGCCCCTTCGACCGTGCCCGGGACGGGTTCGTCATGGGCGCCGGCGCCGGCATCGTCGTCCTGGAGTCCGCCGAGCACGCCCGCCGCCGCGGCGCCACCGTGCTGGCCGAACTGGCGGGCTACGGCGCGACCACCGACGCCTACCACTCGACCCATCCCCACCCCGAGGGCCTCGCCGCCCGGCAGGCCATGACCGACGCCCTGGACGACGCGGGGGTGCGGCCCGAGGAGATCGACCACATCTCCGCCCACGGCACCGGCACCCAGCTCAACGACCGCATCGAGAGTGCGTCGATCCGGGCCGTGTTCGGGCGCCACGCCCTGCGCGTCCCCATCAGCTCGCTCAAGTCGATGACCGGCCACATGATCGGCGCCGCCGGCGCGGTCGAGCTGATCGCCGCGGTCCACACGATCCGCGACGGGATCGTGCCGCCCACCGTGAACTGCGACGACCCCGAGGACACGGAGCTGGACTACGTGCCGCACACCGCGCGTCCCCACGCCGTGCGCACCGTGCTCAGCAATTCCTTCGGCTTCGGCGGGCACAACGCCGTGCTCGTGCTCCGGGCCCCGTCCGGGCCGTCCGGGGCGCCGTCGCAGTCCCCGCCGAAGCCGGAGTCCCAGGGAGGACAGCGATGACCAGCACGAGGCCGCAGCCCGAGGAGTACTGCCAGGCCAGCCGCGTCTTCTACGACATCGCCGGCCGCCACAACGAGGACGACACCTCCTGGTTCACCCAGACCGGCGCCCCGGCCCACGAGGGCTTCGAGCGCCGCGAGATGGACGTGTGGATCGTGCACACGCCGGTCGGCCACGTCATGCCGCAGCAGGGCTGGAAGATCCACATCTCCGGCCTGCCGGACAACGCCCGGCGCATCGTGGACGCCGCCTGGGACTACTGCACCCGCGAAGGACTGCCGTTCAAGTTCCTGCGCAGCGTCGACGTGCTGACCACCCACAGCCTCAAGTACGCCCCGCGCTCCTCCAGCGGCAAGCTGGTGACGATCTACCCGAGCGACGAGCACCAGCTGCGCCGCGCCCTGGACGACCTCGGCGGCCTCCTCGACGGCGAGGCGGGCCCCTACATCCTCACCGACCTGCGCTGGAACGCCGGGCCGCTGCACGTGCGCTACGGCGGCTTCGTCGCCCGGTGGTGCACCGACGAGGACGGCTCTCCCGTCGCGGCGATCGAACGCCCCGACGGCACGCTGGTCCCCGACCGGCGCCGGCCCGTGTTCGAGGTGCCCGAGTGGGTCCAGCTGCCCTCCTTCCTGGCCGAGCAGCTCGCGGCCCGCGAGGCGAGCGGCTCCGCCGCGGACTTCCCCTACCGGGTCGAGCGCGCCCTGCACTTCTCCAACGGCGGCGGCGTCTACCTGGCGAAGGACGCCCAGGGGCGCCAGGTCGTCCTCAAGGAGGGCCGCCCCCACGCAGGCCTCGACGGCCGCGGCAGGGACGCGGTGACCCGCCTGGCGCGGGAGCGCCGGGCCATGGAGCACCTCGCCGGCATCCCCGGCATCCCGGCCCTGTACGAGCACCGCGTCGTGTGGGAGCACCACTTCCTCGCCGTGCAGCACCTGGAGGGCGACACCCTGCAGGGCTGGCTGGCCCGGCACTACCCGCTGACCAAGGCCGGACCGACCGACGGTGAACTCACCGCCTACGCCCGCCGGGCACAGGCCGTGGCCGACCGCATCGAGCGGCTCGTGGCCCAGGTGCACGCCCGCGGCATGGTCTTCGGCGACCTGCACCCGGCGAACATCCTCATCGACGACGAGGACCGCGTCGCGCTGGTCGACTTCGAACTCGCCGTCCCCGTCGAGGAGGCGGACCGGCTCGGCCTCGGCCACCCCGGTTTCGCCGGAGCCGGACGCACCGGCTTCGACATCGACCGGCACGCCCTGGCCGCCCTGCGGCTGTGGCTGCTGTTCCCGCTCACCGGGCTGAGCGAGCTCGACCCGGGGCGCGGCGTCCGCCAGGCGGACATCGCCGAGAGGCGGTTCGCCCTGCCCGCCGGCAGCCTGGACGCCGTACGCCGTGAACTGGCCCCCGGCGAGCAGGCCCGCGACCGGGTGCCGCCCGTGCTCCGCGAGGCGCCGAGCGTGGACCTGGACCAGGAGCGGCCCGACTGGGCGGCCGTACGGAAGTCCCTGGCGGAAGCCGTCCTGCTCTCGGCCGCCCCCGAGCGCGGCGACCGGCTCTTCCCCGGCGACGTACGGCAGTTCCTCACCGACGGACTGGGCCTCGCCCATGGTGCGGCGGGCGTCCTGTGGGCGCTGCACACCTCGGGCGCGGGGCGCTTCCCCGAGCACGAGGAGTGGCTGCTCGAAGCCGCCGCCCGGCGGCCCCCGTCGCGGCCGGGACTCTACGACGGCGCGCACGGAGTCGTCCACGTCCTGCGGGAGTTCGGCCACCTGGACGCGGCCGAGGAACTGCTGGCCCGTAGTGCGCAGGCCGTCGGGACGCTGCGCGACCTCAGCCTGCAGCGCGGCACCGCGGGCATCGGCCTCGACCTGCTGGAGGCCGCCGCCCGCACGGGCGGCGGCGACCACTTCCGCCGCGCGCTGGGCCTGGCCGACCGGATGGCCGACGCGATCACCCTGGGCACCGCCCCGGGCATCACGGCCGGCCCCGGCCGGGGCAGCCGGGCCGGGCTGCTGCGCGGCTGGTCAGGGCCCGCCCTGTTCTTCCTGAGGCTGTACGAGGACACGGCGGACGCGGCCCACCTCGACCTGGCGGTCCGGGCCCTCCACCACGACCTCGACCTGTGCGGCGTCGCCGAGGACGGCTCGCTCCAGGTGGACGGCGGGTTCCGGCTGCTGCCGTACCTGGAGGTGGGCAGCGCGGGCATCGCGCTGGTCGCGGACCAGGTTCTCGCCCACCGCCGGGAGAAACGGCTGGAGCAGGCGCTGCCGCTCCTGGCGCGGGCCGCAGAGCCGGAGTTCACCATCGAGCCGCACCTGTTCGGCGGCCGGGCCGGCCTGCTGGCCACGCTCGCCTCGCTGCGCACCCGCACCGCGGGAACGGCACCCGGGGCGGCCGTGGCGCGGCACCTGTCGCGACTGCACTGGCACGCGCTGTCCTACCGCGGCCACCTCGCCTTCCCCGGCGAGCAGCTGCGCAGGATCTCGATGGACCTGGCCACCGGCAGCCCCGGCATCCTGCTGGCCCTCACCGCGGCACTCGACGGACGGCGGGACTTCCTGCCCTTCCTGGCGCCGCGCACGGACCGCCCCACCGGCGTGGACCACCACGCCCCCTGAGCTCCGGACGGCACCAGCCGACCGGTTGTCCACTGACCCCGACACACGGAGAGGAGGAAACACCATGTCGATCGTTCTCGACCTGCAGGGCCTTGAGGTCCCCGCCGAGGAGACCACGCGCGTCGCCAGCACCGCCAGCAACCACTGCTGAACGAGCTGAGCAGCTCCGGTGCCCGCCCTTCGGGGCGGGCCCCGGAGCTCATCCATTTCCACATGTTCCACGCGTTCTGCGCGTTCGGCGCGTTCCGTGCGCCGGACCGGCCCCGGCGCCCCGAAGGACCTTTGAGGGAGAGACCCGTATGAGCGGCCTGCTCGACGGCAAGAGACTCGTCATCACCGGTGTGATCACCGAGAGTTCGATCGCCTACGCGGTGGCACGCCTCGCCCAGCAGGAGGGCGCGCACATCGTCCTCACCGCGTACGGACGCGCCTCGCTGGTGCGGCGACTGGCCCGCCGACTGCCCCATGAACCTCCGGTCGTGGCACTCGACGTCACCGCGCCCGACCAGCTGGCCACGCTCGCGGACCGCGTCGGCGAGCACCTCGACGGTGTCGACGGCGTGCTCCACTCGATCGCGCACGCCCCGGCCGAATGCCTCGACGGCGGCTTCATGAGCGCCGGGTGGCCCGAGGTCTCCGCCGCCCTGCACACCTCCACGTACTCGCTCCAGGCCCTCGTGGTGGCCTGCCGGCCCCTGCTCCGCCCCGGCGCGTCCGTCGTCGGCGTGGACTTCGACGCCTCCCGGGCCTGGCCCGGCTACGACTGGATGGGCGTGGCCAAGGCGGGCCTGGAGGCGTGCAGCCGCTACCTCGCCCGCGAGCTCGGCCCCGACGGCATCAGGGTCAACCTGGTCGCGGCCGGCCCCCTGCGCACCCTGGCCGCCCGCGGCATCGGCGGCGACGGACCGGCCTTCGAGACCGGGTGGGCGGCACGCGCCCCGCTCGGCTGGGACTCCTCCGACGCCGCCCCCGTCGCCCGTACCTGCCTGGCACTGCTGTCGGACTGGCTCCCCGCGACCACGGGAGAGATCGTCCACGCCGACGGCGGCCACCACATGATCGGGAGCTGACGTGCACCATCTCGGATCGGCCCACGGGCCCGACATCACCTTCCTCGGCGTCCCCCGGCTCGACCTGTCCGACCCGCCCGCGGACGCCGACGTCGTCATCCTCGGCGCCCCCTTCGACGGCGGCACCTCGCACCGACCCGGCGCCCGCTTCGGTCCGTCCGCGATGCGCCAGGCCTGCTACCTGCCGCAGAACGGCGCACGCCGCAGCCTGGCCATGGGCGTGGACCCGCTCACGGAACTCAAGGTGTACGACGCCGGCGACGTCCCCTGCTACTCCGGCGACATCGAGCAGAGCATCCGGAGCATCGAGCAGGCGGTACGGATGACGGCCGCGCTCGGCGCGATCCCCGTCGTGCTCGGCGGCGACCACACGATCGCGCTCCCCGACATGCGCGGCCTGGCCCGCCACCACGGCTTCGGACGCATCGCCATGCTGCACTTCGACGCCCACGCCGACACCGGCGAGGTGGAGGACGGCCCGCTGTACGGCCACGGCAAGCCGATGCGCCAGCTCATCGAGTCGGGCGCGGTGCGCGGCGACCGCTTCCTCCAGATCGGGCTCCGCGGCTACTGGCCCGGCCCGGACACCCTGCGCTGGATGGCGGGCGAGGGCATGCGCTCGTACGAGATGTCCGAGATCACCTCGCGCGGCCTGCCGGCCTGTCTCACCGAGGCCTTCGCCGTCGCCATGGACGACTGCGACGGGGTGTTCCTGTCGGTCGACGTGGACGTGGTCGACCCCGGCCAGGCGCCGGGCACCGGCACTCCGGAGCCCGGCGGGCTGACCTCCCGTGAGCTGCTGGACGCGGTGCGCCGGATCGCCTACGAGCTTCCCGTGGTCGGCGTCGAGGTCGTCGAGGTGGCACCCCCCTACGACCACGCCGACATTACCGCCTACCTGGGCAACCGCGTCGTCCTGGAGGCGCTGTCCGGCATCGCCCGGCGGCGCCGCGACCGGGCCCTGGGCACGCGGTGGGATCCGCGTACCCCGCTGCTGGAACGGCAGACGCGAGAAGGAGCAGACCGGTGACCGTGACGAGGACCGGGGAACCGACAGCACGGACGGCACGGACCGCGCCCCCGGGCCGGGCGGCCGGCGCTCCCGCCGCCGCCCCGCAACTGGCCGACGCGGCCGGGACGCTCACCGGGGCCGCGCTCACCCGCCGGGTGCTCGCCGCCGCGGCAGAGCTGCGCGGGCGCGGCGTCGGACCGGGCGACCGGGTCCTGGTCAAGGGCGACAACTGCGTCGACTACGTCGTGGCCCTGCTCGCCCTGATGCACCTGGACGCCTCGCTGGTGCCGGTGGACCACCGCCAGTCGGCGGCGGACGGCCGGTTCGCGGCCCGCCGGGCGCGGGCGCGATGGCTGCTGACCCGGGAAGCGGCCGCCGCCGACTTCCCCGGCGAGCACGTGCTGGCCTATCCCGGCCTCGGCGAGGGCTGCGCCCCGCTGGGCGGCGAGGTCGACCTCGCCGCGTGGTTCGCCCGCGCCGACGCCGTGGTGCTGTGGTCCTCCGGAACGACCGGCCCGCCCAAGGGAATCGTGAAATCCGGGCGCGCGGTGCACGACAACACCCGGCGCACCATCGCGGCCATGGGGTACCGCGCGGACGACGTGCTCGCCCCGCTGCTGCCCTTCTCCCACCAGTACGGTCTGTCCGTGGTGCTGCTGTGGTGGCTGGCCCGCTGCACGCTGGCCGTCACGCCCTACCAGCGGCTCGACGTGGCCCTCGCCCAGGCCGCCGGGCACGGGGTCACCGCCGTCGACGCGGCCCCGTCCACCTACCACTCCCTGCTCGGCGTCGTGCGCCGCCGCCCCGAGCTGAAAGCCGCGCTGAGCCGCGTACGCGTCTGGGGCGTCGGCGGCGCCCCGCTGCCCGCGCCGCTCGCGGCGGCCTTCCCGGCTGCGCTGGGCCGGCCCCTCCTCGACGGGTACGGACTGACCGAGCTCGGGAACGTCGCGCTGGCCACCCCCGACGTGCCCACCGGCTGCGGCAGGCCGCTGCCGGGCATCGAGGTGCGGGTCGTCCGCCCGGACGGCGAAAGGGCCGCCCCCGGCGAGCTCGGCGAGATCGAGGTGCTCTCGCCCGGGCTGATGGAGGGCCACCTGCTCGACGACGGCACGCTCGCCCCCGTCCCGCAGGGCTCCTGGTACCCGACGGCCGACCTCGGGCACCTCGACGCCGAGGGCCACCTGTACGTGGTGGGGCGCAACCAGGCCGTGCACCGGTCGGGCTTCACGCTCTACCCGGAAAGCCTGGAGCGCAAGGCCGAGGCGTGCGGGCGGCAGGTCAAGGCGCTGGCGGTGGAGGACCTGCGGCGAGGCTGCGCCCTGCACTTCGTCGTGGCTGACCCCGGCGGAGGCTCGCCGGCCCAGTGGCGCCGGCGGATGGCCCCGCACCTGGCGGAGTACGAACAGCCCAACGCCGTGCACGTCGTCGACCGCTTTCCGCTGAGCGCCAACGGCAAGACCGACACGGCGGCCCTGCGGAGGATGGTCGGTGTGGGGGCCGCCTGATCCGCCCGCCCCGGTGCCGATCGCTCCGCTCGACCCCCGCGGGCGCAGCGACCCGCTCCTTCACCGCCGGAGCAGGACCAGCGAGGCGTTGTTGCCCCCGAAGCCGAAGCTGTTCACGGCGGCCGTCCGCGCACCGGAGACCTCCGTCGGGGCCGTCGGCAGCACCAGCCGGCCGGTCGGCTCCGGGGTGGTGAGGCCCGCCGTGGGCGGGACGATCCCGCTGCGCAGCGTCCCGGCGGCCGCGGCGATCGCCGGTGCGCCGGAGATGTGCAGCAGGTGGCCGATGGCCCCCTTGTGCGAGCTGACGGGCAGGGCGCGGGCGCCGCAGTCCGCGGCGAGGGCCTCGACGGCGGCCAGTTCCGCCGCGTCGCCCTGACCGGTCCCGGTCGCGTGGGCGTGTACGTGGTCCAGCCCGTGCACCGAGGCGTCGTCGAGGGCGTCGCGCATGCATGCGGCGACCCGGTCGGTGTCCGAGGCGGCGGACTTGGCACCCGAGACCCGGCAGGCCGCGCCCGCGACGACGAGGTCCGCCGACGCCCCGCGGGCACGGGCGTGCGCGGCGCTCTCCAGGACGACGGCGCCTCCGCCCTCGCCGAGCGAGATGCCCGCCCGTTCGACGTCGAAGGGCCGGGCGGCCGTGCGGCCGACGGCCCGGACGACGTCCATGCTGGCGTACTCGTACCGGTTGAGCACCGAGGAGCCCACCACGGCGGCCACGGGCGCGGCGCCCGCGCGCAGCAGCTCGCGGGCGTACCCGACGGCGAAGACGGCGGAGGCGCAGGCGTGCGAGAGGTGCACGCACCGCAGGTCCGGGCGTACGCCGAGGACCTCGGCGGGGTCGGGGCCCATGAACTCCCGCTCGTCGCCGGTCGGCCGGGTGCGGCCCTCGTCGGGCCGGGGGAGGGGAGCCTGGCCGACGAGGACCACGAGGGCGCCGTCCGGGAGCCGGTCGAGGCCCGCCGCGTGCAGCGCCTCCTTCAGGGCGGCCCGGGCGTAGGCGCTCTTGCGGGGGCCCCCGTCCGGCTCCCGGCCCGCCTGCGGCACCTCGCCGACCGGTTCGCCCCGGTAGGGCGGCGCGGTGAAGCGCCGGGCCGGCCCCAGGGCGGAGCGTCCGCCGAGGAGGCCCCGCCAGTACGCCTCCACGCCGCGGCCGAAGGGGGTGACCAGGCCGAGGCCGCTGATGACGATGTCGCTCACAGGCCGGACGCCTTCCAGGTGGTGGCGAGGGCGAGGCAGTCCGCGTCACGCGGGTCCTCGCCGGGGAACACGATCAGGTCCAGTACGACGGCGGCCGGGCGGGCGGCGGTGAGGGGAGGGGTGAACTCCGCGTCGGACGCCGGCAGCCGCCCCAGCAGGTAGCAGTCGCCGCGGTGGTGCGAGGCGGTCAGGTAGGGGCGCACGAGTTCGGAGGTCTCCAGCCCGACGGAGTCCGAGGGCCGCAGCCGGCGTGCGCTGTCGTGGCAGCGGGCGACGAAGCGCCGGGCCGCCCAGGTGCCGTAGTCCTGGCACAGGACGTACAGCGGGGCCGTCGCCCGGACGTCCTCGGGCAGCGCGCCGAAGGCGGCGCCGAGGGCCGCGGAGGCCGCGTCCGCCGGCTTGCGGTGCACGGGGGGCGTCGCGAGCGGCGCCGGGACGGCGGCCAGCCGGGCCTCGTCGGTCCCGGCGAGAGCCCGGTGCCACCGCACCGCGACGGGCCTTCTGGTTCCTGTCGTCATCCCAACCCCTCTACCGCAAGTCATGATCTGTCGAATATGCTCAGCCGGTAGTCAATTTTTGTCAACGAAATGAAAGGGGAGTCATGCCGCTCCACGTCGGATTCGTGGGGATCGCGTGGCACGGACATGTGAACCCCACCCTCGGCCTGGTCGAGGAGCTGGTGCGCCGGGGCCACCGGGTCTCCTACGCGGTCACCGAGGCGTTCGCCGAGACGGTCCGGGCCGTGGGTGCGGAGCCCGTCGTCTACCGCAACCCGGTCGACGACGCCCTGACCGACGACGGCCTGGAGATCTCGCCGACGGACTTCCTCCGGGAGGCCGAGGCCGCCCTGCCCGTGCTGGCCGAGGCCTGGGCCACCGACCGGCCCGACGTCATCGCCTACGACGGGATCGCCTGGGCCGGACGGGCCCTCGCCGCCAAGTGGCACATCCCGGCCGCCGAGATGTGGCCCTCCTTCGTCTCCAACGAGCACTTCTCCCTGGAGGCGGAGTTCCTGGCGGACCAGCCGCTGCACCCCGCAGTCCTGCGGTTCGTCCGCGAACTGACCCGCTTCCTCACCGCCCACGGCCTGCCCGCGACATCCGCCGGCGACTTCCTCGGCCACACCGAGCCGCTGCGCCTGGTCTTCCTGCCGCGCTCCTTCCAGTACCGCGGGGAGACCTTCGACGACCGCTTCGCCTTCGTCGGACCCTGCGCCGGAGACCGCGGGTTCCAGGGCGACTGGCGCCCCGCCGCGGACCACCGGCCGGTGCTGCTGGTCGCTCTGGGCACCGCCTGCTACGAATGGCCCGAGTTCTTCCGCATGTGCGGCGAGGCCGTCGCGGACCTGCCCTGGCAGGTCGTCATGGCCTACGGCCCCGGACTCGACCCCGGCGCCGTCGGCCCGCTGCCCGACCACGTCGACGCCCGGCCGCACGTCCCCCAGCTCGCCGTCCTGCGCCATGCCGACGTGTTCGTCACCCACGCGGGCATGGGCAGCACCATGGAGGCCCTCCTCCACGGAACCCCGATGGTGGCCGTCCCGCAGACCCGGGAACAGGCCGCCGTCGCCGAGCGCATCGGCCAACTGGGCCTCGGAGTCCGCCTCGACCGCGAGCAGCTGACCGCGCACACCCTGCGCGAAGCCCTCGTGCGCGTCATGGACGACCCCCACATCCGCGCCAACGCCGCACGGATGCGCGAAGAACTGCACTCCGCGGGCGCCGCCCCCGAGGCCGCCGACCGCCTGGAACGGCTCGTCGCGTCCGCCGCCGACGGCACCTGAGCACCACCCCAGCCATCCATCCACCCATCCAGCACCTTCACTCAGGGAGTCCCCATGCAGGGCAAACTCGTCAGGCTCGAACGGCCCAGGGACGAGGACTACGAGCTGATGGCACGGTGGTTCGGGCCGGACGCCCCCGCCGCCGTCATGGCCGCCACCGACGGCGACGTCGTCACCGCCGAGGAGTTCCGCCGGCTCGACCAGAGCGGCGGCCTGCGCCAGTTCGCCGTCCGCGACGCCGAGGACCGCACCGTGGGCGCCGTCCACTTCAAACACCAGGGCCCCGTCGGCGGATACGTCCTCGGCGGCGCGATCGGGGACCGCGAGCTGTGGCGCCGAGGTCTGGGCGCCGAGGCCTTCGACCTCCTGATCGACCACCTCTTCCACGCCCGCAACGCCCACCGCGTGCAGTTCACCACGGCGCTCTACAACAAGAACGTGCTCCGCCTGGTCACCGGCGTCGGCTTCACCCTTGAGGGCATCCTGCGCGAGTACTTCTACCTCGACGGCCGCCACCACGACGGCGCCGTGTGGGGACTGCTGCGCCACGAGTACTACGCGGCCGTCGAGGAACTCAAGCGCACCGACGCCACGTTCTGCCTTCCGGACGCCATACCCGAGGCGGACAAGGAAGAGGCCCGCCGCCTCCTCGCCCAGTACATCGCCGGACCGTTCGGCAAGACCTCGACGGGGCTCCTGCTCGCCGCCGCCGGCGTCGCCCCCGCGGACGGCGACCGGGACCGTACGTACGAGGGCGACCGGCAGGCCGGGGCCGGCGAGCGGTGACATCGCAGCGCTGGAGCACCCTGGTCCTCTCACCGCACTTCGACGACGCGGCCCTCTCCGTCGCCGGCCTGCTCGGCCGGCTGGACGGCCCCGCCGCCGTGGCCACCGTCCACGGCGGCGCCCCGCCCGCGGGGGCTCCCGTCTCCTGGTGGGACGCGGGCTGCGGATTCGCCACGGCACGCGAGGCCCACCGCACACGCCGGGAGGAGGACGCGCGTGCCTGCGCCCTGATGGGGGTGGAACAGCTCACCCTGCCCAACGCCGACAGCCCCTACCGCGACGGCGGCGCCCTCACCGGGCTGAGCGAACTGCTGCGGGAGCTGCACCCGGACACCAAGGTCCTGGTCCCCCTCGGCACCAACCAGCCGGACCACGCGGCCGTCCGCGACCAGGCCCTCGCCGCCCTCGCCGACCCGGCGGGCCCCCGGCCGTACGTGTACGCCGACCTGCCCTACACGGGCGCCGTACGCCGGTGGGGCACGGACGCGGCGGTCGAACGCCTGACCCGCGACCCCGCGTACGGGGGCGCGCTGCGCGAGACCGCGGCCCGCTACCGGATGCGGGTGGCGTACGACGTCCGCCTCGACGACACCGAATGGGCCGCCAAGCGCGCGGCCATCGTCTGCCACAGCTCGCAACTCGCCCCGGTGGCCGTCGGCCACGGCCCCTTCCTGCGCAGGCCCGGCCCCCTGCAGGCCGAGCTCGTCTGGGAGCTGGAGCCGCTCGGGGACGCCACCGCACACACCCCGGAGCCCTGATGCCCGCCACCCGCCGCACCTCGGTGTCCACCGCACACTTCGAACAGGCCTACCGCGCCCGGACCGATCCCTGGGGCACCCTGCACAAGGCCTACGAGCGGGAGAAGTTCGCCGACACCGCCTCCCTGCTGCCCCCCGGGCGCTTCCGCTCCGCACTGGAGATCGGCTGCGGCGTCGGCGCCCTGACCCGGCTCCTGGCGCCGCACTGCGACACGCTGCTCGCCACCGACTGCTCCGGTGCGGCCGTCGAACAGGCCCGCGGCAACTGCGCGGACCTGGAGGGCGTCTCGTTCGCGACGCTGCGGGTGCCCGAGGACCTGGCCGACGGTGAGGCGGACCTCGACCTCGTCGTCATGTCCGAGGTGGGCTACTACCTGTCGGACGCCGACCTCGCGCTCGCGGCCCGGCGGATCCGCGCACGGCTGCGGCCCGGCGGCCACCTGCTGCTCGCGCACTGGGTCCACGAGGGACCCGAGGGGGTCATGACCGGACGGGGGGTCCACGAGGTGTTCCGCTCCGTTCCCGGGACGGTCCAGGTCGCCGGCCGGGAGGAGAGCCGTTACGGCGAGACGTACCGGCTGGATCTGCTCCGGCGAGAACCGTAGGGCGCCGCCGCTCCGGCCGGCGGTCCGCAACCCGGGTGCGCGGATGTCTTGTCCATCGGGCTACCCGTTAGTAGCCTCCAGGCGTCGAACAGGCTTGTGACACGAGGGGGGTGGGCACACCGTGCTGCGAAGACTCGTGGCCGCGCTGGCCGCGATCGTGCTCGTCGCGGAGGCGGCGGTGCTCGTGCTCGTCCACATCGTGCTGGGCCGGACCACGGCCAACCAGTCGATGTCCATCGCGGGCAGCGATCCGGACGTCATGTCCATGGCCACCTACGCCATGGGCGCGGGCATGGGCGCCTTCCTGGTGCTGTGCGCCGTGCTCGCCGCCGCCACCGCGCTGCGCGACCGCCCGCCGGGCCGCTTCGCCCGCGTCGTCCTCATCGGCGCCGCCGTCACCCACGCCGTACTCGGCATCCTCGCCGTCGGCCTGGTCGGCTGGGCCGCCTTCGCGACGCTGATGGCGATCCTGTGCCTCCTCGTACTGATCCTCACGCTCTACCCCGCCGCCCGGCCCGGTGGCGAGGGCGACGGCGGCGGCCCGGTCGCAGACGCCCCGCCACCGCCGCCGGTCGGGGAGCTCAAGCCCACAAGTCCGTGATCGACACGCCCAGTTCGCCCAGCAGGGAGCGCAGCAGAGGCATGGACAGCCCGATCACGTTGCCGTGATCCCCGTCGATGCCGTCGATGAACGGCGCCGACAGCCCGTCCAGGGTGAAGGCACCCGCCACGTGCAGCGGCTCGCCGCTCGCCACGTACGCCGCGATCTCCGCGTCCGTCGGCTCGCCGAAGCGGACCGTCGTCGACGCCGTGGCCGAGACCTGCCGCCCGGTCGCCGTGTCGATCACGCAGTGCCCGGTGCGCAGCACGCCGGCCCGGCCGCGCATCGCCTTCCAGCGCGCGGTGGCCTCCTCGGCGTCCGCGGGCTTGCCCAGCGCCTCGCCGTCCAGCTCCAGCACCGAGTCGCAGCCGATCACCAGGGCGCCCGAGGCCTCGTCCAGGCCGGCCACGACGGCCGCCTTCGCCTCGGCCAGCGCGAGCGCCAGCCCGGCCGGCTCGTCGTGGTCCAAGGTGTCCTCGTCGAAGCCGCTGACGATCACGTGCGGGGCGAGGCCGGCCTGCCGCAGCAGGTTCAGCCGGGCGGGGGAGGCGGAGGCGAGGACGAGCCCCCGCGTGGGGGAGGGCACGGGCATGGCAGTCATGCCCGCCATCGTAGGCGCGGGCGGACGCGGCTCAGAAGTGGCTCACGCCGAGGACGTAGACCACCACGAGCATGGCGAGGGCGAGCACCACGGT
This sequence comes from Streptomyces sp. NPDC060232, assembly GCF_042726555.1. Classification (NCBI taxonomy): domain Bacteria; kingdom Bacillati; phylum Actinomycetota; class Actinomycetes; order Kitasatosporales; family Streptomycetaceae; genus Streptomyces; species Streptomyces sp. NPDC060232. The sequence continues at coordinate 424,640 of NZ_JBHXAG010000003.1, forward strand.
GAGCCGCCGGATCATCGCCTGCGCGTCGCGCATGTCCTTGGGCGGCTCGTTCTTCGGGTCGGACCAGAGCATGTTCCGATCCTGGCCCCGGGGGCGGGTCCGGCGCCTGAGTACGGGTACTCAGGCGCCGTCCCGCGTTCACCACATGCCGGCTACCCGGGCCAGTACGTACGGCCCCAGGCCCGCGGCCCCGGCTGCGGCAGCCGCCGCCGTGCCACCCGGGCCGGCGTCGACCACTCGTCCGTGACCTGCGGGGCGCCCGACGGCTGCGACGAGGCCAGCAGCGCCGCGCGCGCTTGGACCACCGCCAGTGCGGCGGCCAGCTCCTCCGGGGTCGGATTGCCCTTGACGACCTTGATCACCACGGTGACCTCCTGGAGGGACTAGAGGGGGATGTTGCCGTGCTTCTTCGGCGGCAGGGACTCCCGCTTGGTGCGCAGCTGCCGCAGCCCCTTCACCACGTGCGCGCGGGTCTCGGACGGCATGGCCACCGCGTCGATGTAGCCGCGCTCGGCCGCCGTGTACGGGTTGAGCAGCGCGTCCTCGTACTCGGCGATGAGCCGGGTCCGGGTCTCCTCCACCTCCTCGGGAGCGGCCTCGGCGAGCGTGCGGCGGTGCAGGATGTTCACCGCGCCCTGCGCGCCCATCACGGCGATCTGCGCGGTCGGCCAGGCCAGGTTCAGGTCCGCGCCGAGGTGCTTGGAGCCCATGACGTCGTAGGCGCCGCCGAAGGCCTTGCGGGTGATGACGGTGATCAGGGGGACGGTGGCCTCGGCGTACGCGTAGATCAGCTTGGCGCCGCGCCGGATGATTCCGTTGTACTCCTGGTCGGTGCCCGGGAGGAAGCCCGGAACGTCCACGAACGTCAGAACCGGGATGTTGAAGGCGTCGCAGGTCCGCACGAAGCGGGCCGCCTTCTCGGAGGCGTCGATGTCCAGGCAGCCGGCGAACTGCATCGGCTGGTTGGCGACGACGCCCACCGGGTGGCCCTCGACCCGGCCGAAACCGGTCAGGATGTTCGGCGCGAAGAGCGACTGCGTCTCCAGGAACTCCGCGTCGTCCAGTACGTGCTCGATCACGGTGTGCATGTCGTACGGCTGGTTCGCGCTGTCCGGGATCAGCACGTCGAGCTCGCGGTCGGTGTCGGAGACCTCGGTGTCGGCCTCCTCCGGGAACGCGGGGGGCTCGGAGAGGTTGTTCGACGGGAGGTAGGACAGGAGCGACTTCACGTACTCGATGGCGTCCTTCTCGTCACCCGCCATGTGGTGCGCTACGCCGGACGTGCTGTTGTGCGTACGCGCACCGCCCAGCTCCTCGAAGCCGACGTCCTCGCCGGTGACCGTCTTGATGACGTCCGGGCCGGTGATGAACATGTGCGAGGTCTGGTCGACCATCACCGTGAAGTCGGTGATCGCGGGCGAGTACACGGCGCCGCCGGCGCAGGGGCCGACAACCAGGCTGATCTGCGGGATCACGCCCGAGGCGTGGACGTTGCGGCGGAAGATCTCGCCGTACATGCCCAGCGCGCTGACGCCCTCCTGGATGCGGGCGCCGCCGGAGTCGTTGATGCCGACGAGCGGGCAGCCGGTCTTCAGCGCGAAGTCCATGACCTTCATGATCTTCTGGCCGAAGGTCTCGCCGAGGGCCCCGCCGAAGACGGTGAAGTCCTGCGAGAACACGGCGACGGGGCGGCCGTCGACCGTGCCGTAGCCGGTGACGACGCCGTCGCCGTAGGGCCGGGTCTTCTCCAGCCCGAAATTGGTGGAGCGGTGCCGGGCGAACTCGTCCAGCTCGACGAAGGATCCCTCGTCCAGCAGTAGGGCAACCCGCTCACGCGCCGTCAGCTTGCCCTTGGCGTGCTGCTTCTCCACGGCACGGGCGGAACCGGCGTGGGTGGCTTCGTCGATGCGGCGCTGCAGATCCGCGATCTTGCCCGCGGTGGTGTGCATGTCGATCGGCTCTGACGGATGTGACATCGGGGTCGCGGCTCCCTGCGTGGTGTCAACTGCCTGGTCAATTGATTGACTACTGCTGGCTACTGGTGCGTAGCGTATCGGCGGGCATGGCGCTCGGCAGTGCGGCGTTTGACACACCTACATTGGGTTGCATGACGCCATCAGATGCCTCAGCAGGAGCCTCCGCAGGTCGTTGGTCGAGCCTGGAGCGCCCGCCGCTCAACGCCGCCGCGCTGCGCCGGGCCCTCGTCACCGGGGACGGGTTGTGGACCTCCCTGGAGGTGGTCGCCTCCACCGGGTCCACCAATACCGACCTTGCCACGCGCGCGCCGGAGCTGCCCGAGGGGGCCGTCCTCGTCGCCGAGGAGCAGAGCGCCGGACGCGGCCGGCTCGACCGGAGCTGGGTGGCTCCCGCCCGGTCCGGGCTGTTCTTCTCCGTCCTGTTCAAGCCGGGCGACGCGGTCCCGCAGGAGCAGTGGGGGTGGCTGACGCTGCTGGCCGGTGTGGCCACCGCGACCGGGCTGTCCCGGGCCGCCGGCGTGGACACCGCCCTCAAATGGCCCAACGACCTGCTGGTCAGCGTCGAGGGCGAGGAGCGCAAGGCCGGCGGCATCCTCGCCGAGCGGGTCGCGGACGGCGTCGTGGTCGGGATCGGCCTGAACGTCACACTCACCGAGGAGGAGCTCCCGGTGCCCGCCGCCGGTTCGCTGGCGCTGGCCAAGGCCACCGTGACCGACCGGGACCCCCTGCTGAGGGCCGTGCTGCGGTCCCTGGAGGAGTGGTACGGGAACTGGCGCGCCGCCGGCGGCGACCCGGCGGCCAGCGGCCTCCAGGAGACCTACGCGGCGGGCTGCGCCACCCTCGGCCGGCATGTGCGCGCGGAGCTCCCGGGCGGGCGCACCCTCACCGGAACGGCCGAAGCCGTCGACACCGATGGCCGTCTGGTGATCCGCACCTCCGAAGGGACCCACGAGGCGGTGGGGGCGGGCGACGTCGTCCACCTGCGATCCGTGCACTGACGGGGCCGGGGCCGGGCGTGCGGCGGAATGCACAGAATGCTGCGTTTCGGGTGCGTACGGCCTCATGCGCCGCCGTGCGGAGCGCGGGCCGTGCCCGGATCGAAGCCGGGGAGGGGAGTGAGCTACGGCACACCTGCCGTATGGTTTAGGCGATCCCGCTGCTCGTGGTGATCAACCGGTTCGGCAGGGCAGTGCGCACGGAATGGACAGGAGGCGGCCCTTGACCGTCGACGACTCTGCTTCCGGCGCGTCCGCCTCCGGGCCCACTGGTCCGGGCACCCCGATCGGGCGCGACCAGCACACTCCCCACCACGAGGTCGACCACACCGTGCAGCCGACGGCGGATCCCCTCGCGATCCGCCTGGAGCAGCTGATCCTCGGCGCCGAGCGCCGGTACACGCCGTTCCAGGCCGCCCGTAGCGCCGGGGTGTCGATGGAGCTCGCCTCCCGCTTCTGGCGGGCCATGGGCTTCGCCGACATCGGCCAGGCCCGGGCGCTGACGGAGGCCGACGTACTGGCCTTGCGGCGGCTCGCCGGCCTGGTGGAGGCCGGGCTGCTGTCCGAGCCGATGGCGGTGCAGGTGGCGCGGTCCACCGGGCAGACCACGGCGCGGCTGGCCGAGTGGCAGATCGACTCGTTCCTGGAGGGGCTCACGGAGCCGCCGGAGCCGGGGATGACCCGGACGGAGGTCACGTACCCCCTGGTCGAGCTGCTGCTGCCGGAGCTGGAGGAGTTCCTCGTGTACGTGTGGCGCCGCCAGCTGGCGGCGGCCACCGGACGCGTGGTGCAGGTCGCGGACGACGAGGAGATGGTCGACCGGCGGCTCGCGGTGGGCTTCGCCGACCTGGTGGGCTTCACCCGCCTGACGCGCCGGCTGGAGGAGGAGGAGCTCGGCGAGCTGGTCGAGTCCTTCGAGACGACCGCGGCGGACCTGGTGGCCGCGTACGGCGGACGGCTGATCAAGACGCTCGGTGACGAGGTGCTGTACTGCGCCGACGACGCGGCGACGGCGGCGGAGATCGCCCTGCGGCTCATCGAGACGATGGAGGCGGACCCGCAGATGCCCGAGCTCCGGGTCGGGATCGCCTTCGGCACGGTGACGACCCGGATGGGCGATGTCTTCGGGACCACGGTGAACCTCGCGAGCCGCCTGACCTCCATAGCTCCCAAGGACGCCGTCCTGGTGGACGGGGCGATGGCGGAGGAGCTCTCCCGGACCGGCGCCGCGCCGGTGTCGGAGAAGGAGGCGGAGACGCAGCCCGACGAGGGCGCGGCCTACCGGTTCGCCCTCCAGCCGATGTGGCAGCGCCCGGTGCGCGGCCTGGGAGTCGTGGAGCCCTGGTCGCTGACGCGCCGCAAGCGTCGCTGACGCGCCGCAAGCGTCACCGGCCCCGCACACCGACATCACGACCGGACCGCAATGCGCCACGGGCCCGGCCCGATCGGTGGGGCACCCCCTAATATCCCCGGGGTAACGTTCGTTAACCGGGAGGGTCCTATGGCGTCCGAGTTCGAGTCGGAGTTCGTGGCGGTACGCCGCCACGAGGGCGGGGTCGCGGAGCTGGTCCTGGACCGCCCCAAGGCCATGAACGCGGTGTCCACCGACATGGCCCGGGCCATCGGCGCCGCCTGCGCCGCGCTGGCCGCGGACCGCACCGTACGGGTGGTCGTGCTCTCCTCCACCGCCGAGCGGGCCTTCTGCGTCGGGGCCGACCTCAAGGAGCGCAACTCGCTGTCGGACGCCGAGCTGGTGCGGCAGCGGCCGACCACGCGCGGGGCGTACGGGGGCGTACTGGAGCTGCCGATGCCCACGGTCGCGGCCGTGCACGGCTTCGCGCTGGGCGGCGGCTTCGAGCTGGCCCTGGCCTGCGACGTGATCGTCGCCGACGAGACCGCGGTGGTCGGCCTGCCCGAGGTCTCGGTGGGCGTGATCCCGGGCGGAGGCGGCACGCAGCTGCTGCCGCGGCGCGTGGGTGCCGCGCGGGCCGCCGAGCTGATCTTCACCGCGCGCCGGGTGGAGGCCGCCGAGGCGCTCTCCCTGGGCCTGGTGGACTCCGTGGTCCCGGCGGGCCGGGATACGGCCGAGGCGCTGGCCCTGGCGTCGCGGATGGCCGCGAACTCGCCGGTGGGCCTGCGGGCCGCCAAGCGCGCGCTGCGGCTGGGGCACGGGATGGACCTGGCGGCCGGCCTGGAGATCGAGGACGCCGCCTGGCGGACGGTCGCCTTCTCCGGTGACCGCGCGGAGGGTGTGGCGGCCTTCAACGAGAAGCGCAGGCCGAACTGGCCGGGGGAGTAGCCGAGGCCGTTGCCCGGTCGGGCGTGGTGTGCGCCCGGCCGGCCCCCGCTGGTGATCTTGGTGGCACCAAAACCCGCGCCAACTGTCTCAAAATCTGACAAAACTCCCTAACCTGGGGTGATGGGAGCTGACGGGCGGCTGCGAGCCGTGGTGGGCCTCGCCCAGGCGATGGCCGCGGCGGGCACGCCGCGCGACAGTGTGCGTGCGGCGGCGCGGGGCGCGCGCCTGGCGATGGACGGCTCGTTCGCCGCGATCTCCGCGTGGGAGCGGGAGCGGGGATGCCTGCGCGTCCTCGTGAACGAGGGGGAGCGGAGGGCCGGCGAGGAGGAGTTCCCCGAGGACGAGTCCTACCCGGTGCACGACTTCCCCGAGGTCACCGAGTTCCTGCACGAGCGGTGGGTGGGCGGCGGCGGCCCGCACGCCTGGGTCGAGAGCGCCGTCGGCGACCGGCCGGGGCGGCGCGGCGAGGCCCTGCGCCGCCGGGGCCGCGGTACGTGCGTGGTCGCGCCCGTCGTGCTCAGCGGGCGGGCCTGGGGCGAGCTGTACGTGGCCCGGGACGAGGGGCTGCCCGACTTCGACGAGGACGACGCGGAGTTCGCCACCGTGCTCGCCGCCGTGGTCGCGGCCGGCCTGGCGCAGAACGAGCGGCTGGAGGAGGCGCGGCGGCTGGCCTTCACCGATCCGCTGACCGGGCTCGCCAACCGCCGGGCGGTCGACATGCGCCTCGACGAGGCCCTGGAGGAGCACCGGCGGACCGGTGTCGTCGTCAGTCTCGTCGTCTGCGACCTGAACGGACTGAAGAAGGTCAACGACACCCTCGGGCACGCCATGGGCGACCGGCTGCTGGAGCGGTTCGGGTCGGTGCTGAGCCTGTGCGGGGCCATGCTGCCGGGCGCCCTGGTGGCGCGCCTGGGCGGCGACGAGTTCTGCCTGGTCGGGGTCGGCCCGCCGGCGGACGACGTCGTGAGGGTCAGCGAGGAGCTGTGCACGCGCGCCGCCGAGCTGGAGCTGGGCGAGGGCGTGGCCTGCGGCGTGGCCTCCACCGGGGATCCCATCGGTCCGCTCACGTCCTCCCGGCGGCTGTTCCGCCTCGCGGACGCCGCCCAGTACAAGGCGAAGGCGGCCCGTTCGGCCGCGCCGGTGGTGGCGGGCCGGGACACGGCGGTGGTGCGGCTGGCGGACGCCGCCGCCCAGGAGGCCCCGGGGGAGCGGCGGCGCTTCCGCGGCCGGCAGTGACCACTTCCCCGGATGCCGCCCGGCGCGTCAATCCGTAAGGGGTCCAGAGGCTGCGCGATCGTGACAGATCTAGCTAGTGACATACAGCGATTCAATCCGTAGGGTGCTGAATATGGATATGCACACTGTCGTGGTGGGGACGTCCGGTACCACCGCCGAGGACGTCATCGCCGTTGCCCGCGGCAACGCACGGGTCGAGCTGTCCGGCGAGGCGCTCGACGCGCTCGCCCGCGCCCGCGAGATCGTCGACGCGCTGGCCGCCAAGCCCGAGCCCGTCTACGGGGTGTCCACCGGGTTCGGCGCCCTCGCCTCCCGGCACATCAGTCCCGAGCTGCGCGCCCAGCTCCAGCGCAACATCGTCCGCTCGCACGCCGCCGGCATGGGCCCGCGCGTCGAGCGCGAGGTGGTCCGCGCCCTGATGTTCCTCCGGCTCAAGACCGTCGCCTCCGGCCACACCGGCGTACGCCCCTGCGTGGCGCAGACCATGGCCGCCGTGCTCAACGCCGGGATCACCCCGGTGGTCCACGAGTACGGCTCCCTCGGCTGCTCCGGCGACCTCGCACCGCTGTCCCACTGCGCGCTCGCGCTCATGGGCGAGGGCGACGCCGAGGGTCCCGACGGCACCGTCCGCCCCGCCGGCGAACTGCTCGCCGAGCACGGCATCGAACCGGTCGAACTGCGCGAGAAGGAGGGCCTGGCCCTCCTCAACGGCACCGACGGCATGCTCGGCATGCTGGTCATGGCCCTCGCCGACCTCGACAGGCTCTACAAGTCCGCCGACATCACCGCCGCCCTCACCCTGGAGGCGCTGCTCGGCACCGAGAAGGTCCTCCAGCCCGAGCTGCACGCCATCCGCCCGCACCCCGGCCAGGGCGCCTCCGCCGCCAACATGGCCGCCGTGCTGAAGGGCTCCGGGCTGACCGGGCACTTCCAGGAGGAGTCCGCCCCCCGCGTGCAGGACGCGTACTCCGTGCGCTGCGCCCCGCAGGTCGCCGGCGCGGGCCGCGACACCATGGCGCACGCCGCCCTGGTCGCCTCGCGCGAGCTGGCCTCCGCCGTCGACAACCCGGTGGTGCTGCCCGACGGCCGCGTGGAGTCCAACGGCAACTTCCACGGCGCCCCCGTCGCCTACGTACTGGACTTCCTCGCCATCGCCGCCGCCGACCTCGGCTCCATCGCCGAGCGGCGCACCGACCGGCTGCTCGACAAGAACCGCAGCCACGGCCTGCCGGCTTTCCTCGCGGACGACGCCGGCGTGGACTCCGGTCTGATGATCGCCCAGTACACGCAGGCCGCCCTGGTCAGCGAGATGAAGCGGCTCGCCGTGCCCGCCTCGGCCGACTCCATCCCCTCCTCCGCCATGCAGGAGGACCACGTCTCGATGGGCTGGTCGGCCGCGCGCAAGCTGCGCACCGCCGTCGACAACCTGACGCGGATCATCGCCATCGAGCTGTACGCCGCCACCCGCGCCATCGAGCTGCGCCACGGGCTGACGGCCGCCCCGGCCAGCCTCGCCGCGATCGCCGCCGCCCGTGCGGCGGGCGTGCAGGGACCCGGGCCGGACCGCTTCCTCGCCCCCGACCTGGCCGCCGCCGACGCGTTCGTCCGTACCGGCGGGCTGCTCGCCGCGGTGGAGCCGGTGACGGGTCCGCTCGCCTGACGGCGGGCACCGCCGGCGCCGCACTGCGGTACTGCGACACTGCGGCGCTGGTGAACTGCCGCACGGCCGAGGGCCGCCCCGGGATCACTCCCGGGGCGGCCCTCGCCGTTCGTGGATCACGCCCCGGGGCGGCGGCGTACCGAGTAGGCGACGAAGGCGGCCCCCACGCCGAGGCAGAACGTACCGCCCAGGAGGTAGGGGGTGGTGTCGACGGATCCGGTGTCGGCGAGCGAGAGGGACTGCGCCCGCGCTCCGGAAGCGGAAGGGGGCGAGCCTGTGATCGTCCCGGTGCGCGCGGTCCCGTCGGCCGCCTCCGGGGTGTTCGCGCCCACGGGTACGCCGGAGGATCTCTCCGCCGCTTCCGGAGCGGTCGCGCCCGCCGAGGGCACGAACCACAGGGCGGCGAGGAGGGTGGTCGCTCCGAGAGCGGTGAGCATCGGTCGGCGTGCGGACACGGTGCGATCCCCCTTGTGGCAGCAGCGAATTGGCCGTGTGCGGTGATGCTACGGAAAGGGGCGGGTCGTGGGAAAGTCAGGGCATCCTCGGGCTTACTCTCCGTCGTATGAACCCTTCTGAGACATCACGATATGTACGGCTTCGGGTGGATCTGGTGCTGGAAGTGCCGGACACCCAGGCGCTCACCGGAGCCGCACTCGAACACATCAAGGCCGACGAGTTCATGCCGGACGAGGAGCGCAGCCATGCGGAGGCCGCCGTCCGGGAAGACGAATCGGAAGCCCTCGCCTACCTCGTCGACCCCACTGACCTGGTCGTCGACATCCCGGGGGTGGAGCTCGCCCAGGCCTCCTGGAGCAGCGAGCCCGTCGAATACGACCCCGAGTCGATGGAGTGGGACCTCGACGAGGAAGATGGGGACTTCGACCAAGAACCCGACAACGCCTGACCGTGTGGTCGCCCACATCCCGACGGAATGTGGAACCGGCCGGCGCCGTTAACGCGTTGTCAGGAGCAGGCAGGGGGCCCTGGCCCCCTGCCGGGCCAACCCCGGGACGGCGGTCTCGGGGTTTCCGGCAACGATGGAGTGGCGTGTGAGGACGGACAGCAAGCGGCGGAGAAGGGCCCTGGCGGCCATATCCGTCGTGCTCGGCGGCGTACTGGTGCTCTCGGCGTGCAGCGACGAGGGCGGCGGCGACCCGAAGGGCAACGGAGAGGCCAGCAAGTCCCAGGCGGACGTGGACGCGGCAGCGGCCAAGGACGCCTCGAAGGCCAAGATCACCATCACGCCGAAGGACGGCGCGACCAACGTCGGTCTCAACGACGCGGCGAACGTCACCGTCGCCGACGGCACACTCACCCAGGTCGAGCTGAAGACCAGCGAGGGCACGGCCGTGGCCGGCGACATGGCCGCCGACGGCAAGAGCTGGAAGCCCAAGGGCGCCCTGAAGCGCTCCACGAAGTACGCCCTCTCGGCGACCGCCAAGGACGCCGACGGCAAGGAGGCGCACGAGAACGCCTCCTTCACGACCGTCTCCCCGGAGAACAGTTTCGTGGCGTCGTTCGTGCCGGAAGAGGGCCAGACCGTCGGCGTCGGCATGCCGGTCTCGATCACCTTCAACAAGGCGATCAAGGACAAGAAGGCCGTCCAGGCGGGCATCTCGGTGTCCTCCAGCAGCGGCCAGGAGGTCGTCGGCCACTGGTTCAGCGCCCAGCGTCTGGACTTCCGCCCCGAGCAGTACTGGCAGGCGGGCTCCACCGTCACCCTGAAGCTGGCGCTGGAAGGCGTCCAGGGCGCTCCCGGCGTCCAGGGCGTCCAGAGCAAGACCGTCACCTTCAAGATCGGCCGCAGCCAGGTCTCCACGGTCGACGTGAAGACGAAGAAGATGACGGTCACCCGGGACGGCGCGGTCATCAAGACCATCCCGATCTCCGCGGGCGCCCCGGCCAACCCGACCTACAACGGTCAGATGGTGATCTCCGAGAAGTTCAAGGAGACCCGGATGAACGGCGCCACCGTCGGCTTCACGGACGAAGACGGCAAGGGCGAGTACGACATCAAGGACGTCCCGCACGCGATGCGCCTGTCGACCTCCGGTACGTTCCTCCACGGCAACTACTGGGGCGCGGACTCGGTCTTCGGCAGTGTGAACACCAGCCACGGCTGTGTCGGCCTGAACGACGTCAAGGGCGCGGGCGACCCGAACCAGCCGGCCGCCTGGTTCTACGACAACTCGCTCATCGGCGACGTCGTCACGGTGGTCAACTCCCCGGACAAGACCATCAAGCCGGACAACGGCCTCAACGGCTGGAACATGAGCTGGGCCGACTGGAAGGCCGGCTCGGCCGCCTGACGCCTGACGCCTGACGCCTGACGCCTGACGCCTGACGCCTGACGCCTGACGCCTGACGCCTGACGCCGGGCGCGGCGCGGACGCGTACGAACGGAACGGGGCGGCGGGGAGACCTCACGGTTTCCCCGCCGCCCCGTTCGTCGTCGCACGGCGGGCCGGCGACGCCGTCGGACGGGCGGTTCGAAAACCCCGGGGCGGCGCGTCCGGGCACGTTCTAAGGTCGGGGCCATGATGATCCACTCCCTCGCCCTGCCCCCGTCCGACGCCGAGGTGGACGGCTGGCTGGCGGTCCTGACCGCCGCCGCGGCCGCCGACCTGCCGCAGCCGACCCCGCCCTCCCGGGTCGAGGTCGCCGGGCGGCTGAGCGTGACGCCGGCGCGCGGCCGGCCCGTACTGTGGGCGGCCGGCGAGGGCGCGGGCGTGGCGGCCCTGCTCCTGTTCACCGAGGAGGGCAACACGCACACCGCGCTCCTGGACGTGCTGGCGGTGCACCCCGAGGAGCGGCGCCGGGGTGTCGGCACCGCCCTGTGGGAGCGGGTCCGCGAGGAACTGCTGGCGCAGGGCCGGACCTCGGTCGCGGCCATGGTGGACCTCGGCGGTCCCGGCCAGGCCTTCGCGGAGGCGATGGGCTTCGAGAACGTCCTGCCGATGGCCTGGTACGCGCAGGAGATCCCGGCCGCGGCGCCGGACCAGGCGGTGCAGACTCCCGGCTACGAGCTGCTGACCTGGCACGGTCTCGTTCCCGACGCGTGGGCGCCCGCCGCGGCCGCCGCCCACGCGGCCATGGAGGACGCGCCGACCGGAGACATGGACGAGCGGATCCAGACCTGGACCGCCCAGCGGCTGCACACCCTCCAGCAGCTGATCCTCGACCGTGGCGGGGACCTGAGCACCGTCGCGGCGGTGACCCCCGAGGGCGAGGTGGCGGCGTACACCGAGATCGTCCTGACGGATCCCGAGGGCACGAGCGCCCTGCAGTACGACACGGTGGTCGTACCCGCCCACCGCGGGCACGGCCTCGGACGCGCCGTGAAACGCCACATGGTCGCGCAGGCCGCCGCCCGCCACCCGCGGCTGCGCCGCATCGCCACCACGGTGGCGGACGGGAACGGCCCGATGCGGGCGGTGAACGAGGCGCTCGGCTACCGGCGGGAGCGCGGCGCCGGCATCTTCCAGATCAAGCTGTAGCCGCATCCGGGAAGCGGGCGGGCCCGGCGGCCCCGGCGGTCCGCTCGGCCCCGGTGGCCCCGGCGGTCCGCTGCGCGTCCCAGGAGTCAAGCAGGCGCAGGGCGTCCTCGGACGCCGAGCCCGGCTCCGCGTGGAACGTGACCAGTGCCTGCGTCGGATCGTCGGGCAGCGTCAGCGTCTCGAACGACAGGCGCATCTCGCCCACCAGCGGATGCCGCAGCAGCTTCACCCCGTGCGTCTTGTCCGCCACCGTGTGCGCGGCCCACAGCCGCCGGAACTCCTCGTTCTTCACCGACAACTCCCCGACCAGCGCCGACAGCTGCTCGTCGTCCGGGTGCTGGCCGGCGTACAGCCGCAGGTTGCTGACGACCCAGCACGCCTGGCACTCCCACTCCGCGAACAGCTCCGCGGTCGCCGGGTCCAGGAACATCAGCCGGACCAGGTTCCGCTCCGCCGCGGGCAGCGCCCCGAAGTCCCCGAACACCGCCGCCGCCAGCCGGTTCCAGCCGATGACGTCCTGACGGTGCCCCACGAGATAGGCCGGTACGCCGTCCATCGCGTCCATCAGCGTGCGCAGCGCCGGACGCACCTGCTGCGGCCGCCGGCTCTGGCGGCGCCTGCGCGCCTTCGGCCGCGCCAGGTCCATCAGGTGCGCCCGTTCGGTCCCGTCGAGCCGCAGGGCCCGCGCGATGGCGTCGAGCACCTCCGCCGACACGTTGATCCCGTCGCGCTGCTCCAGCCGCGTGTAGTACGCGACCGACACCCCTGCCAGCTGGGCCAGTTCCTCCCGGCGCAGGCCCGGCACGCGCCGCCGGCGCCCGTAGTCCGTCATGCCCACGTCCTCCGGGCGCAGCCGTGCGCGGCGGGAGCGCAGGAACTCGCCCAGGCACGCTCGCTGATCAAGCTGGTCCATGCCGCCCAGTATCGCCGGGCGCGGTGCCGGCCGCAGGACCTCAGCCTGACCCCGCCAGTAGTAGGCTCGCCGGTCCTAGGAAACGCAGGGGGCTGGGTACCGGCCGGACGGCAGGGCAGCGTGGTGCGCACCGCAGCCACCACCCCTTCGAGGAGCACCGCATGTCCGCCACCACCGCCTCCACGCCGTCCACCGCCTCCACGCCGTCCACTCCCTCCGGGCCCCTCACGCGGGTCGCCGCGTACGCCGCCCCCGCCGCGGGCGCCCCGCTGGAGCGCACCACCGTCCCGCGCCGCCCCGTGGGCCCCCACGACGTCCTCGTCGACATCAGGTACGCGGGCATCTGCCACTCCGACATCCACCAGGCGCGCGACGGATGGGGAGAGGGCATCTACCCCATGGTCCCCGGCCACGAGATCGCCGGGATCGTCACCGAAGTCGGCGCGGACGTCACCCGGTTCACCGTCGGGGACCGGGTGGGCGTGGGCTGCATGGTCGATTCCTGCCGCGAGTGCGCGTACTGCCGCAGCGGCCAGGAGCAGTACTGCGTACAGGGCATGACCGGCACCTACAACGCCCTCGACCGGGGCGGAGAGCCCACGTACGGCGGCTACTCGACGCATCTGGTCGTCGACGAGAACTACACCGTCCGCATCCCCGACGGCCTCGCCCTGGACGAGGCGGCCCCGCTGCTGTGCGCCGGCATCACCCTGTACTCGCCGCTGAGGCACTGGCAGGCCGGGCCGGGCCGGAAGGTCGCGGTCGTCGGCCTCGGGGGCCTGGGCCACATGGGCGTGAAGATGGCGCACGCGATGGGCGCGGAGGTCACCGTGCTGTCGCAGACGCTCCGCAAGGAGGCCGACGGCCGCCGACTGGGCGCCACCCACTTCCACGCCACCGGCGACGATGCCACCTTCGAGACGCTCGCCGGGACCTTCGACCTCATCCTGTCCACCGTCTCGGCCCCGCTCGGCCTCGACAAGTACCTGGGCCTGCTGAAGGTCGACGGCGCGTTCGTGAACGTGGGCGCGCCGGAGGAGCCGGTCTCGCTCAACCTCTTCTCCGTCATCGGCGGCCGCAAGACCCTCGCCGGATCGATGATCGGCGGGATCGCCGAGACCCAGGAGATGCTGGACTTCTGCGCGGAGCACGGCCTGGGCTCGGAGATCGAACTGATCGCGGCCGACCGGATCAACGAGGCCTACGCCCGCGTCCTGGCCGGCGACGTCCGCTACCGCTTCGTGATCGACACCTCGACGATCTGACCCCCGTCCCCCGTCCCCCGTCCCCCGGCGCCCGGCCCGATCCCGCCCGGGGCGAGCCGCTCGTGAGCGGGAGTCACTCGCCGGGGGCCGCGGCCACGCCGATCGGACAGGACACGCCCGTGCCGCCGATGCCGCAGTAGCCGCCCGGGTTCTTGTCCAGGTACTGCTGGTGGGGTGCCTCCGCCGGCCAGAAGGGGCGGTCCGCCGCCGGGAGGACGGCCGTGGTGATCTGGCCGTAGCCCGAGTCGGCCAGCACCTGCTGGTAGGCCGCGCGGGAGGCCTCCGCCGTCGCCTGCTGGGCGGGGGAGTGGGTGTAGACCGCCGAGCGGTACTGCGTGCCGACGTCGTTGCCCTGGCGGAAGCCCTGGGTGGGGTCGTGGGACTCCCAGAACAGCTTCAGCAGGGCCGCGTAGGACACCTGCGCGGGATCGAAGACCACGCGGACGACCTCCGCGTGGCCCGTCAGGCCCGAGCAGACCTCCTCGTACGTCGGATTCTCGGTGAAACCGCCCTGGTAGCCGGCCAGCGTGGTCCACACCCCCGGGGTCTGCCAGAACGTGCGCTCCGCGCCCCAGAAACAGCCCAGGCCGAAGTCTGCGACCTCCAGGTGGGCCGGATACGGGCCGGCCAGCGGGTTGCCCAGCACGGTGTGCTTCTCGGGAAGATCGAACAGCGGCTCCGCGCGGCCCGTCAGGGCCTCCTCGCGGGTGGGGAGCTCGGGAGTACGGCGGTACGAGAACATGGATTCCCTCCTTGTGGAAGGGACAACGCCGGGCGGGCGGGCCGGGATTCCCCGACCCGCCCGCCCGCGTGCCTCACAGGCCCGGCGTGACCTCGCGCACCGCCCAGTCCCGCGCGTACACGTACCGGGACCTCGGCGCGTAGTACCAGGGCATCGCCCCGATGTACCCGTCGATGTGCCGGAACTGCTCGACCGCCTCCGCGTCCCGGTCCTGCCAGAACAGGAAGTAGGCGAGCACGTGCCGCAGCCGGATCGCCCGCCAGTCGTCCGGGTCGGCCGCCGCCAGGTCCACCAGGGCCGCCTCCACCGCCGCGACGACCTCCGGCTCCTTGAAGAAGGTCTCCGGCCTGAGGTCCGGCTCGCGCAGTTCCTGCTCCACATACGCCGCCAGCGGCAGCAGGGACAGCAGTTCACCCGGCTTGCCCGAGGCGGCCGACTCGCGCGCGAAGGCGAGCGCCAGCTCGTGCGAGCCCCGCCACTTGGCGCACCAGTACTGCAGGGCGCTGGTGTGCGCCGTCAGCACCTTGGGGTCGCGGCGCGTGATCTGCGCCCACAGCTCGCCGTACCGCTCGTGCGTATAGCCCAGGCCCTGCGCGAGGGGCTGCTCCACCATGTACGGGACCGGGTCCGCGGGATCGGCCAGCCGCTGGGCCTCGTGCGCGTCCGCCTGCGCCTTGGACAGCAGCTGGTGGAAGATCCGGAACTGCTCCTGCGTGGTGCGGTCGGCGGTCTGGTCGCCGCGCACGTTCCACGCCACCGCGATGCTCGTGTCGGCGTTGACCAGCGCCGCCGTCGCGTCGGCGGGACGGGCCGCACGCCAGGCCAGCAGCCAGGAGTCGTCCTCGGCCGCCACTTCGGCCAGGGCGCGGACGCGCTGCCAGCGCTCCTCCCAGTCCGTGCCGCACCCCTCGACGTAGGCGGCTCCCGCCTCCCAGTCGCCGGCGCGCACCGCGTCGAGCGCCGCCTTGCGCTCCGGCGGGACGGGCAGCGCGTTCTCGGTGTCGAGGTCCTCCTCCGCCACGAAGCCCAGCGCGACGACCGCGGCGGCCTGCCGCGCCTTCCGCTCGGCCTTGATGCCGGCCGTCTCGGCGTTCAGGGCGTCGGTGCGTGCCTCGATGCCGGCGGCTTCCGCCTCCAGCCGCTTCGCCTTGCGGATGTAGTAGACGCCGCGCAGGACCTTGAAGGCGCCGAACAGCAGCATGGCGCCCAGGATGTAGAGACCGATCACGGGGCAAGCACCAGCTTTCGCAGGGGTTCGGTGTCGGGCAGGTCGGCGACGACCGCGTCCAGGGCGGACCGCAGCTCCTCCTCGAAGCCGTCGGCCGGGTAGCGCAGGGAGGCCGAGTCGGACCAGGACAGCTGCCAGCGGGCGGCGCCGCGGCCCGTCAGCTCCACGGTGACCAGCTGGTTCAGGGCGCGCCGGACGACCGGGCGGGCGAACTCGCGGGCCGTGCGGCCCGTGGCGGCCGCCGCCTCCTGCGACTTCGGGAAGCGGTCGGCGGTACGCCAGAGCACCGCGGGGTCGGCGTCGACCGCGTCGAGCAGGGCGGGCAGCCCCGGGCCGGCGCCCTCGGCGGCGAAGGCCTCGCGGATCTCCTCCGCGCCCTGGCCGACGTACTGCGTCATCGACTCGTGGACGAGGTCGTCCCAGTCGACCCGCTTGAGCGCGAGGGCCTCCGGGGTGAGGACGACCTGCTCCAGCGCGGCCAGCGCGGCGCCCGCGTCGGACAGCAGCTCCAGGGCGGGACGGGCGCTCTGCCGGGCGCGGCCGTCGTCGGGCAGGGCCTCGATACGGGCGACGCGCTCGGCGAGCGGCGGGTGGGAGTCGTACGGGGAGGCGGGCTCGGTCGACAGCTCCCGGCGCAGGCCGTCCAGGTCCTCCGCGCGGGCGTCGAGCAGCTTGCGCAGCCCGCCGAAGACCTCGCCGGGGCGGGGCAGCAGGCCGGCGCCGACGCCGAGGGTGGCGTAGGAGCTCATGTAGAAGTCGTGCGCGGAGTCCAGGGCGTTGATCTCGCGCAGCGCGGACGCGGCGGAGTCGCGGCCGGCGACACGCACCGAGGCGAGGTCGGCGGCGAGCTCCTGGCGGCGGGAGGCGGTGCGGGTGGCACGCATGTAGAAGTCGCCGTACGCGATGTACACCTTGGCCATGGCGCGGTACATGGCGCCCTCGCCCGCGGTGTCGACGCCCTTGGCCTTCTTGCCCTTGGCGACCCGCTTCTCGTCCCTGCGCTCCTGCTTGGCGCGCTCCTTGGCGACCTTCTTGTCGGCCCGGTCGTGGAAGTATCCGATGGTGCGGATCAGCTGGGCGCGGCCGCGGGCGATCAGCGGGGTCAGACGGGTGTCGAAGTTGGCGTAGTGGCCCATCTCGTGGGCGAGCACGGCGCGCAGCTGCATCTCGTCCAGGCCCGTCATCAGGGGCAGGCCGAGGTAGAGGCGGCGGGTGCCGGGCCGCAGGCCCAGCAGCTTCGCGTCCTCGGCGACGGCCGCGTTCACCTCGTCGATCAGCACGATCTCGTCGGGGGCACGGGTGCCGACCTGTCGTGCGACGTCGCGCACGACCGCCCACAGCTCGGGCTCCCGCGCCTCGCTCACGGTGACGCCCGGCAGGGGCTCGCCCTTGGGGGTGCGCAGCATGAACATGCCGCGCACGATCGGGACCGTGAGGACCAAGGAGGCGAGGATCAGCTTGCCCACGATCGGGCCGTGCAGTGTGGTGACGACGGCGTAGTCGATGCCGCCGAGGGCGGCCAGCAGGAACACACCGAGCAGGTAGAAGCCTGCGAGCAGGACGAGCGCGCGCACGGCGCGCAAAGAAGCGCCCATATGGACAGATCCCCCCACGGGAACGAAAAAGGCAACGAAACAAGAGGAACGAGACAAGAGATGGGGGCCGGGCCGGAGGGCCGCGGCCACCGCCGCATCATGCGGCCTGCGATTACTTACAGCAACCTTATTTGTCGCTCGTTCCCGCCGGTCGTGGGGGTACCCGCGAGTAGCCCAGGCGTCACAGCACCACAGCACCACAGCGCCACAGTGCGCCAGCGCCACATACGAGTGTCCCCACCCGCTTCGACGGGTGGGGACACTCCAGGGACCGGCGACCGCCCGCTACTGGGGGAGCGTCGCCGGCGACCCGCCGTTCGCTTCGTAGCCGGCCACCGCCAGGGCCCGGTACACCGCGTACTGCGCCGCCGGGTCCTCCGCCGCCGACCAGGGCAGCGCGCCCACGTACCCGTCCACGTGCCGGACCTGCTCCATCGCCTCCGCCCACCGCTCCATGTTGACCAGGAACAGCAGCAGCAGGTGCCGTACATGCGCCAGCATCGGGTCGTCCTGACGCGCCGTGTGCACCGCGTACAGCGCGCCCTCCACCGCCCGCGTCACGGCCTCGCCACGGTAGAAACCCCTGCTCAGGAGCACGTCCGGCAGGTTCTCGTACAGCGCGAACAGCGGCAGCGCCGCCAGCAGCGAGCCCTGCGGGGCACGCGCGGCGGCCGCGTGCGCGAAGGCGTCCGCCTTCTCCCGCGACCCGTGCCACTTGGCGCACCAGTAGTGCAGCGCCGCCAGGTGAGCGCCCATGTGCTCCGGCGCCCGGTCGATGACCTTCGCCCACAGCTCGTCGAACTCCGCCTCCGGATACGCCAGCCCCCGCGCGATCGCCAGCTCCGTGATGTACGGAACCGGGTCCCCCGGCGCCAGCAGCGCGGCCTTGCGGCACGCCTCCCGGGCCTCCTCCAGGATGATCCGGTGGTCCTCGGACCCGACGCCGCCCGAGTGCCGCCACGCCTGCTGCACCAGCAGCTCCGCGTGCACCTGCGCACCGCCCGCGTCCTTGTCCGCCTCCAGCCGCCACGCCTTCAGCCACTGGGCGCCCACACCCGGCTGCGCCACGAGCTCCAGCGCCGCCGCGCCGCCGAAGGCCTGTACGCGCTGCCAGCGCCGCTCGCCCTCCCGCGGGGTCCCGGCGAGCAGCTGCGAGGCGGCCTGCCACTGCCCGGTGCGCCGCACGTTGTCGAGGGCGTCCATCAGGTCCTGGTCGGGCCCGGGCACGCGGATGTCGAGGTCTTCCTGCCGGTCGAACCCGTAGTTCGCCGGGTCGGCGGCGTCCGGGCTGCCCGGCGCGACCAGACGGATGCCGCCGTGCCTGCGCCGGACGAACGGGCCGACGATGAACACGATCATGAGCACCGTGAACAGGAACCACAGAATCTCCATGCCTCCAGCGAACCAGACCGAGGGGGCGGCAGGCCAATAGGGGGGGTGCACGCCGGGCCTGGGCATAGCATCTGACCATGAGCGACGACAGCCACGAGCACCAGAGCTTCGAGACCCGCGCGATCCACGCGGGCAACACGGCGGACCCGCTGACCGGCGCGGTCGTGCCCCCGATCTACCAGGTCTCCACGTACAAGCAGGACGGCGTCGGCGGCCTGCGCGGCGGATACGAGTACAGCCGCAGCGCCAACCCGACCCGCACCGCGCTGGAGGAGAACCTCGCGGCGCTGGAGGGCGGCCGGCGCGGCCTCGCCTTCGCGTCCGGACTGGCCGCCGAGGACTGCCTGCTGCGTACGCTGCTCTCCCCGGGCGACCACGTGGTCATCCCGAACGACGCCTACGGCGGCACCTTCCGCCTCTTCGCGAAGGTCGTCTCCCGCTGGGGCGTGGAGTGGTCGGTGGCCGACACCTCCGACGCCGATTCCGTACGGGCCGCACTCACCCCGAAGACGAAGGTCATCTGGGTCGAGACCCCCTCCAACCCGCTGCTCGGCATCACCGACATCGCCGTCGTCGCCGACATCGCGCGGACGGCCGGCGCCAAGCTGGTCGTGGACAACACCTTCGCCTCGCCGTACCTCCAGCAGCCCCTGGCGCTGGGCGCGGACGTGGTCGTGCACTCGCTGACCAAGTACATGGGCGGACACTCCGACGTGGTCGGCGGCGCGCTCGTCACCGCCGACGAGGCGCTGGGCGAGGAACTGGCCTACCACCAGAACGCGATGGGCGCGGTGGCCGGGCCGTTCGACTCGTGGGTCGTGCTGCGGGGCATCAAGACCCTCGCCGTGCGCATGGACCGGCACGCGGAGAACGCGGCCAAGATCGTCGAGGTGCTCAAGCGCCACCCGAAGGTCACCAAGGTCCTCTACCCGGGCCTGCCCGAGCACCCGGGCCACGAGATCGCCGCCAAGCAGATGCGCAACTTCGGCGGCATGGTCTCCTTCCAGGTCGCCGGCGGCGAGGAAGAGGCCGTCGCGGTCTGCGGCCGCACCAGGATCTTCACGCTGGCCGAGTCCCTGGGCGGCGTCGAGTCCCTCATCGAGCACCCGGGCCGCATGACGCACGCGTCGGTGGCGGGCTCGGCGCTGGAGGTCCCCGCGGACCTGATCCGCGTCTCGGTCGGCATCGAGAACGCCGACGACCTGATCGCGGACCTGACGCAGGCGCTGGGCTGACGCCCCGCCCCGCCGGGCCCGGGCTCACCTCGGCCTCGGCGGGGCCCGGGCCTGGCCTCGGCGGGGCCGCCGCACTGCCCTGGCCGAGCCTTGCCACCGCGGCTCCGAAGTGGGGCTACCAGCCCTCCAGGGGTGGGGAGATGCCGCTCGGGGGGCCCGCCCAGGGGCGGGTCAGCGACGCCCAGACCGCGAAGGCCACCGCCGCCGCGAACAGCACCGCCCAGCCGCACCTGCGCAACGCCCGACGCCGGCGCAGCAGCCGGTCCCCGCGGGCCGCCGCGCCCGCGGCCAGACCTGTCGGCACCACCGGGTGCGGGCCCTCCAGGAGCTGCTTGACCTGGGCTTCCTTCCGGTCCGGGATCCCGCTCACGCCGCCTCCCGGGCCCTCAGCAGGGACACCGCCCGGTTGCAGAGCACCCGCACCCGCTCCACCGGCATCCCGAGCTGCGCCGCGGCGACCTCCTCCGCGACCCCCTCGTAGAGCCGCAGGACCAGCACGAGCCGCTCCGGCGGGCTGAGCCGCGCCAGCACCCCGGTCCCACCGTGGTGGCGCCAGCCGGTCCGGGCGAAGGCCGCGCACAGCTCGTGGCGGGTGAAGTCGTACGGGTCGTCCCCGCGCAGCCGCCGCCAGTTCGCGTACGTACGCGCCAGCGCGCCCGCGAGCAGCCGGCGCGCCGACTCGGGTTCACCGGTCAGCAGTACCGCGACATGCAGGAGCCGCCCGGCCGCACCCGCGACGAAGGCTTCGAACTCGCCGTAGGAGCCCGCCTGTTGATCAACCACCCGCATGTTCACATAGTGCGGCCGGTGGGACCGGTCAGGTCAAGAGGACGGACATACTCCGCTCAGGAGGCGGGCCCGGCTTCGGCCACGGCCGCCATCAGCTCCGACAACGACAGGTTGAAGCGCGTCAGCAGTCCCGTGAAGGACTCGCGCTCGTCCTCGCTCCAGCCCTCGGTCACCCGTGCCATGAGCTCGCGCCGCGAGGAGCGCACCTCCTCCAGCCGCGCCAGCCCCCGCGGGGACAGCGCGAGGACCACGGCCCGCCCGTCCTCGGGGTGCGAGGTCCGCTTGACCAGACCGCCGTCGACGAGCGGCGCCACCTGCCGGGTCACCGTGGAGGAGTCGATCCCCATGCCCGCGGCGAGCGCCTTGACGCCCATCGGGCCTTCCAGGTCGAGCCGGTTGAGCAGCAGATAGGCGGCGCGGTCCATCGAGTTGCGGGCCTGGCCCACGCCGCCCAGACGGGTCTGCTCGGCGCGGCGGGCGAAAACCGCCACCTGGTGCTGGAGCGCGTCGAGGAGACCGGCTCCGGCAGGCGCATCGGCCGGCACGGGCAGATCGGAATTGGCCGGGGAGTAAGGCATGGCCGTGGGCTCTCTTCGCGTGGGTCCGACAAGGATGGGGGACAGAGTACGCGGCCCTGCGGCGGCTCGTACGCCTCGTACGAGAACTGGTGCGGCCCGCACAGGCAGGCGTCCCACAGCCGCTCCGGATGGCGAGATCTCGCCCCTCGCCGCAGCCCCGCCCGTACCCCTCGCCGTGTACCTCCCGCACCCCTCGCCCCAGTCCCGCCCGTACTCGTCCGTACCCGTCCGTAGCCCCCCGCCGCCCCTGGTGGACGCTCCCGGCCCGGTCGCGTCCGGGCTGCGAGACTGGCGGCATGAACTACCGTGTGCCCCAGCCCGTCCCGCAGGTCATCCTCGACGACGTACGGGGGGCTCAGAAGATGCTCTCCGGCGTCTCCCGGGTCACGCCGATGGAAGGCAGCAGGCACCTCTCCGCACTCACCGGCTCACCGGTCCACTTCAAATGCGAGAACCTCCAGCGCACCGGATCCTTCAAGCTGCGCGGAGCCTACGTCCGCATCGCGGGCCTGCGCCCCGAACAGCGCGCCGCCGGCGTCGTGGCCGCCAG
This sequence comes from Streptomyces sp. NPDC060232, assembly GCF_042726555.1. Taxonomy (NCBI): domain Bacteria; kingdom Bacillati; phylum Actinomycetota; class Actinomycetes; order Kitasatosporales; family Streptomycetaceae; genus Streptomyces; species Streptomyces sp. NPDC060232. The sequence continues at coordinate 446,590 of NZ_JBHXAG010000003.1, forward strand.
CGCCGGCAACCACGCCCAGGGCGTGGCCCTGGCCTCCTCGCTCCTCGGGGTCCGCTCCACCGTGTTCATGCCGGTCGGGGCGCCGCTGCCGAAGGTCGCCGCGACCCAGGAGTACGGGGCCGACGTGCGCCTGCACGGGCAGGTCGTCGACGAGACCTTCCTGGCCGCCCAGGAGTACGCGGACCGCACCGGCGCGGTGTTCATCCACCCCTTCGACCACCGCGACATCATCGCCGGCCAGGGCACGGTCGGCCTGGAGATCCTGGAGCAGTGCCCGGAGGTGCGCACCATCCTCGTCGGCGTCGGCGGCGGCGGTCTCGCCGCCGGTGTCGCCGTCGCGGTGAAGGCGCTGCGGCCCGACGTACGGGTCATCGGCGTCCAGGCGGCGGGCGCGGCCGCCTATCCGCCCTCCCTCAAGGCCGGCCACCCGGTGTCGATCGACAACCCGAACACGATGGCCGACGGCATCAAGGTCGGGCGGCCCGGCGACATCCCGTTCAGGATCATCAGCGAACTCCTCGACGACGTGCGCACGGTCTCCGAGGACGCCCTCTCCAGCGCCCTGCTGCTGTGCCTGGAACGGGCGAAACTCGTCGTCGAGCCCGCCGGGTGCAGTACGGTGGCGGCCCTGCTGAGCGAGCCCGAGCTGTACGGTTCCGGCCCGGTGGTGGCCGTACTGTCCGGCGGGAACGTGGACCCGCTCCTGCTCCAGCGGATCCTGCGGCACGGCATGGCGGCGGCGGGCCGGTACCTGTCGCTGAGGCTGCGCGTGGCCGACCGGCCCGGTGCACTGGCCGGGCTCCTGGGCGTGCTGTCGGTGGTGGACGCGAACGTGCTGGACGTGAGCCACGTACGGACCGACCCGATGCTGGGGCTCACGGAGGTGGAGGTGGACCTGCACCTGGAGACCAAGGGGCCGGAGCACTGCGCGGAGGTCGCGCGCACGCTGCACGGCGCCGGCTACAAGGTGATGGGCTAGTGCATGCGTGATGCCCGGCCGGAGAACCGGCCGGGCATCACGTGGGCACTCAGGGTGATCGAAGCGGATCGGGTCGGTCGAGGTGACCGGCCGGGGTCGATCCGGTCGATCCGGTCGATCGAGATGATCGGGGGTGATCAGCCGGTGAAGGGCTTGACGTCCAGGATCTTGACCGAGGCCCTCTTGCCGTTGGGCAGCTCGTACTCGGCGTCCTCGCCGATCGACTTGCCCATGACGCCCGTGCCCAGCGGGGACTGCGGGGAGTACGTCTCGAAGTCGCCGGACGCGTACTCGCGCGACGCCAGCAGGAACTCCATCGTGTCGTCCTCGTCGCCGTCGAAGGCGATCCTCACCAGGGTGCCCGGCGCCACCACGCCGTCGGACGCCGGCGCGGTCCCGACCTTGGCGTTCTCCAGGAGCTGCGTGAGCTGGCGGACCCGGAGCTCCTGCTTGCCCTGCTCCTCCTTGGCCGCGTGGTACCCGCCGTTCTCGCGCAGGTCGCCCTCCTCGCGGGCGGCTGCGATCTTCGCGGCGATCTCCGTGCGGGCGGGACCAGAGAGGTAGTCCAGCTCCGCCTTCAGCTGGTCGTACGCCGCCTGGGTCAGCCAGGTGACGCTCTCGCTCGTCTGGGTCACGGGTGCTCCTCGTCGGTACAGGGGACTACACGCCCGCCAGCGGCGGGCGAAACCACGAGCCTAACAATTCGGGAAGAAAAGGGGGAGGACCCCGGAGGGCCATTGCCCCGTCGGCCGCCCTCCCAAGCCCCGCCGCAGCGGCTCGGCAGCAGAGTGTCCCAGCCGGCGGAACACCCCGCCCCGCGCGGCGGCCGAGCCGCCGGAACGCCTCAGCCCGCGGAGGCCGCGGGCTGGCAGCCGACCAGCTCGATCATGGTGGCGCGGCCCGTGGTCCTCAGCGAGACGACCTCGTCGACCCGCGACTCGGCCTGGGCGAAGGTGAAGTCGCCGCGGCCCACCTCGGCGTGCTGCTCGTCCTGCGAGACCATGGTGCAGACGCCGGTGACCGACGCGTCCTTGCGGACCTCCAGGTGCACCTTCACCTCGGTGTCCGAAATCACCTGGAACTTGATCACTTCGGCGCTCACGCTCTGCCCGGCGACGTAGTCCCAGCCGATCCAGCCGATCACACCCAGCAGCACGGCACCCAGCGCCGCACCGACGATCGTGAGCTTGCGGTCCGTACGCTCGTCCGCCGACCGGCCGTACCGGCCCTCGGGCAGTCCCTCGCGCACCGCACTCATGATCTTTTCCTCTCGCTGGGGAGGCTGGGTCGCCGGGTCGCCCCTGGAATTTTCCGTCCCCCAGTTCGGTCACTATAGAAGCCGAGTGTCGCGCCGAATCGCAGAGGATCCTGTTTTGACCGAGCAGCTTCGACTGATGGCCGTCCACGCCCACCCCGACGACGAGTCGAGCAAGGGCGCGGCCACCATGGCCAAGTACGTGTCCGAGGGGGTCCCCGTGATGGTCGTCACCTGCACGGGCGGCGAGCGGGGCTCCGTACTGAACCCCAAGCTCCAGGGCGACAAGTACATCGAGGAGAACATCCACGAGGTCCGCGCCAAGGAGATGGAGGAAGCCCGCCAGATCCTCGGCGTAGAGCAGGAATGGCTCGGCTACGTCGACTCCGGCCTCCCCGAGGGCGACCCGCTGCCCCCGCTCCCCGACGGCTGCTTCGCCCTCGCGGACGTCGACGAGGCCGCCGGCGAGCTCGTCAAGAAGATCCGCGCGTTCAAACCGCAGGTCATCACCACGTACGACGAGAACGGCGGCTACCCGCACCCCGACCACATCATGACCCACAAGATCTCGATGGTGGCCTTCGACGGCGCGGCCGACACCGAGAAGTACCCCGAAGCCGAGTACGGCCCCGCCTACCAGCCGCAGAAGCTGTACTACAACCAGGGCTTCAACAAGCCGCGCACCATCGCCCTGCACGAGGCGATGCTCTCGCGCGGCCTGGAGTCCCCCTACGGCGAGTGGCTGGAGCGGTGGAAGGAGTTCGAGCGCAAGGAGCGGACCCTGACCACCCACGTCCCCTGCGCGGACTACTTCGAGATCCGTGACAAGGCGCTCATCGCGCACGCCACGCAGATCGACCCGGACGGCGGCTGGTTCCGCGTCCCCATGGAGGTCCAGAAGGAGGTCTGGCCCACCGAGGAGTACGAGCTCGCGAAGTCGCTCGTCGACACCTCCCTCCCCGAGTCCGACCTCTTCGCGGGCATCCGGGAGAATGCCTAGCCATGAGCGCTACGCAGGCAGCACTGACCCAGCTCCTCCCCCTGGCGGGTGACACCTTCGACAAGAACAAGGTGACTCCCGGAATCCTGGGCTTCATCGTGTTCGCGGTCCTCGCGGTCGGCGTGTGGGCCCTGATGAAGTCCATGAACCGGCACATGGGCCGCGTGGACTTCGAGGAAGCCCCCGACCCGGCCGCCACCCCCACCACGACGCCGAAGCCGACCAGCTAGCTGAATTGCACCGGTCGGCACGCCCGGCCCTGCGGGCACCGGCCGAGACCGCGCCCCAGGCCGCGGCGTCCCCGCCCCGCACGCCGGGGCGGCGGGTTCCCCACGGGCCCAGGACGCCCGGCGCGGGCCCCGGCGACGCTGCGCACCACGCGCGGGCCCGGCGACGCGGCGCACCACGCGCGGGCCCGGCGACGCGGCGCACCACGTGCGGGTCCGCCCGGACCGCACCACCGGGCTCCGACCCAGCCGGAACCCCGACGTCGGCTCTCGCCGCGCATACGCCGCCCCGGGCGGCAACAACGGGCGGCGTCGGCCCGGTGGGCGACCGGTCCCCACACAGGTGCGGGATGCCCGCTCCGCCACGCCGCGCCGGCCGTGCCTGCGCCCCGCCACGCCGCACGCGGCCACGACCGAGCGGCCGACCTACGCACAGCCCCTCCCCAGGCCCACCACACCCTTGACGCAGGCCCACCCGTGCATGCCGCGCCGCCCCGGGCGCGAGGCCCTCGGGGCCGGCGGGCCGCATCGGCCGAAGCCGCCACCCCCGGACCGCACCATCACGCCCGCGGCACGCCCATGACCTCCCGCGAGTGCAGGTCCGGGACCAGACCCAGACGCCACGCCTGCCACCCCTCCGACGGGTCCACACCCCGGCCCAGGATCACCCCGTACGTCTCCAGACAGTCCCCCAGTCGACCGTCCCGCGCCGGATGCGGCGCCTCCACGAGCCGCACCAGCTCCGCCCGCGCCTCCTCCGGCACCCCCGGCCCACCCAGCCCCACATACGGCAGCAACGTGCACCGCAGGAACCGCCCCCAGTCCTCCCCGCGCCGGTCCCCGTACGAGATGAACAACCGCACCGCCTCCTCGCACAGCCCGAGCGCCTGCGACAGCCGTCCATTGCCCGCGTCCACCACCGCCAGCTCCAGACACGTCCACGCCTCACCGTGCGCCAGCCCGATCCGCTGGAAATCCGCCCGCGCGTCCACCAACAGCTGCCGCGCGAAACCCGAATTCCTCAGGTTCCCCGTCTGCGCCGCCCGCTGGTCCCGCGTCACCCGGCCCGAATGATGCCGGGCATGCGCCAACCCGTACACGTCCCGCATCCGCGAGAACATCGTCCGCGCCCGCTCCAGCTCCCGCACCGCCCGATCCCGCTCGCCCCCCACCTCCAACGCCTGCCCCAGGTAGTACTGCGTCCACGCCTCACCGCGCGCGTCCTCCGCCTCCCGATGCCGCGACAGCGCCTCCCGCAGCCGCTCCACCGCCGACCCCGCATCCCCGTCCACCACCCGCGCCCGGCCCAACTGCGTCAGCGCCCACGCCTCACCGCGGTCGTCCCGCGTCCGCCCGTACAGCCGCAGCGCCAGGTCCAGCTCCTTCTCCGCCTGCTCCACCTCACCGAACCGCAGATGCACCTGCCCCAACTGGAAATGCGCCCACGCCTCCCCGTGCACGCTCTCGCTCTCCCGGTGCAGCGCCAGCGAGGTCTCCAGCAGCCGCGTCGCCTCCGCCAGATGCGCCAGATCCCGCTCCACCGCCGCCAGCGCATGCAGACCCCACGCCCGGTCACCCGCCAGCTCCGCCGACTCCTGCAACACCAGCGCCTCCCGGATCCGCACCGCCGCCTCCGGCAGATTCCCCTGGTGGTGCAGCGTGATCCCGAGCGAGACCAGCGCCATCGCCGCCCCCGCCTCCTGACGGGCCTCCAAGTACTGGTCCACCACCGACGTCAACGTCGTACGCGCCTTGTCCAGCTCACCCAACTGCCGCGCCGCGATACCCGTACGCCACTGCACCGACCGCACCAGCCGGCCCTGCGGCCCCGCCTGACCCGGCCGGCCGGCCGCCACCGCCCGCGTCAACTCGTCGATCTCACCCAACCGGTACAGATCACCGCGCAGCAGACAGAAATCGCACAACGCCCCCAACAGGTCCAGCACCGCCTGCTGGTCCACCCCCTCCGAATGCCGCAACGCCGCCGTGATGAAACTCGACTCGTCATCCAGCCACCGCAGCGCCGCGTCCAGCGAGACGAAACCATGCCCCCCGAACTGGTCCGCCCGCGTCGACATCTTCCCGTCGACCATCCGGATCACCGAGTCCGCCAGCTGCGCATAGTCCCGGATCAACCGCTCGTGCGCCGCCACGGCCTGCGCCCGGTCCTCGTCCGCCGCCAGCCGCGCCGCCGCGTACGCCCGCACCACGTCATGCATCCGGAACCGCTGACCCCGAACCCGCTCGATCAGACCGGCCTCCCACAACTCCTCCAACGTACGCAGCGCCACCTGCTCCGGTACGCCGGCCAGCGCGGCCGCCGCCGCACCGCCCAGCGAAGCCCGCCCCGCCAACGGCAACCGCCGCAACAGCAGCCGCGCCGGCTCCGCCAGCCGGGCATCCGCGGCCCGCAGGGCAGCCTCCACCGGATGCACCCCGCCCCCGGACTCCCCACCCCCGGGCACGACAACGCCGCCGCCCACCAGCGGAGCCAACATCCGCAACGCGAGCGGCAGCCCACCGCCCACCTCCACCACCGAAGCCACACCGGCCGCAGCCCCCTCGGCACCCGCCACCTCCGGCGCGAGCGCCCTCACCAGCTCCGCCGCCTCAACCCCGTCCAACCGCCCCACCGGCAGCTGATGAACCCACGCCGCACCATCCCCCGGCAACTCCAACGGCTCCCGCGCCGTCACCAGCACCAGACTCTCCGAACGCTCCGGCACCAACATCCGCACCTGCGCCGCATCCACCGCGTCATCGAGGAGCACCGTCACCGGCAACCCCCTCAGATGCTGGTGGTACAGCTCACCCAACCGCCGCACCTGCTGCTCCGCCGACGCCCCCTCCCGGAACAACAACTGCTCACGCGGCGCACCCAACCGGTTCATCAAGTGCAGCAGCGCCTCCCGCGTCGACAACGGCGCCTCGCCCGGCTCACCACCCGGCGAACCACCCCGCATGTCCACCACACACGCACCCCGGAACTGATCCCGCAACGCATGCGCCGCCCGCAACGCCAGCGCCGTCCGCCCCACCCCCGGCTCCCCGTACAACACCACCACCACCGGACGGGTCTCCGTACTCGCCCGCGCCGCCTGAACCCACTGCGCGATCCGCGTCAACTCCGACCGGCGGCCCGCGAAACGGTCCGCCACATCAGGCAACTGCCCGAACGAATGCTCCAGCGCACTACGCCGCCGCGCCTCCGCACTCCGGTCCACCCCACGCAACCCCCCGGCCGCCCGCACCGGCGACACCGCCACCGGCCGCGGCACCCGCGCAGCCACCGCCACCGCACGCTGCTGCTCCAGGAACGGACGTATCCCCCGCACCTCCAACGCCGACAGCCACTGCAACCTCAGCTGCTCCGCCCCACCGGGCCGCCCCAGCTCCCCCGCCCGCCGGTGCGCGGCCGGCACGTGCAACGCCGTCGCCTTCGCCACCGTCGCCACCGCACCGGCGATCCCCACCACCGCGCCCGCCGTCAGCGCCGTACCCGCCGCCACCCCCAGCGACAGATCCGCACCGACGGCCGCCGCCGCCGCGACCGCCGTCACCAGCACCGCCGTCGACGTGTTGCCCCGCCGGAACGCCTCGCCCAGCGACTGCTCGCCGGCCGCCGCCTCGTCCAACGCCCGTACGTACGCCTCGTACTCGGGCGCCGCACTCGTGGCGAGCGCGTCCAGAGCCTCCCTGCCGCGCGCCAGCAGCGCCGCCCCGTCCACCACCCCGCCCGCGCCATCCGCCGGGCCCGCCCCCCGCCGGACCGCCTCGCCCACGGCCCGCTCCAACAGGCGCTCGGCCTCACCGCGATGGCTGTCCCGCATCGGCATCCCCCTCAGAGAGCTCCGGCAACGTGCCCCAAGTGTCCTGCGGGACACCCCCGTCCGCGAGGGATCTGAGCTAGTTCAGAGGGAAGCGGCCACCCGCCCGTACCGACCGGATCGAAAACCAACTCCCCTGAAGACAAAGCCCGATGACCCCACGAGACCCCATGCCGCGACATCCCCGCACCCGGCACCCGCACCCAGGGCGTAACCCGCCACCCCGTTCGCGAGTTGTAGCGAACATCGCACCAACTCTCGACGAGGAACGCTCCATGGAACACATACCGGTCGCCTCGTACGCCCGCACCTCACAGGACACCCCGCAACGCGACGCACGCGGCGTACGCCACCAGCACCGCATCAACGAACGCACCGCCCGCGAACACGGCTGCGTCGTGGTCGCCACCTACACCGAGAACGCGCGCAACGCGACCAGAGACGACCGGGAACGCCCCGCCTTCGACCACCTCCTCGCCGACCTCCACCGAGGCCACGCCTTCACGGCCGGCCCGCTGCAAGGCGTCGTCGCCGTCGCCGACGACCGCCTCTACCGCAGGCCCGAAGACTTCATCCGCTTCATGGCGGCACTCACCTCGGCGCCTGGACGTGTCTACGTCGACCGGGACGGCCTGCGCGATCCGTACACCAAGGCCGGGCTGCTGCAAGGCGCCGCCTGCCTGCAAGGTGCCGTCACCGAGGGCAAGATGCGCAGCCGCCGGGTCCAGGACTGGCACTGGTCGCGGGCCATGGACGGGCTGCCGCACAGCGGCCCGAGGCCCTTCGGCTGGCTGGCGGACCGCCAGACCCTGCATCCGGTGGAGTCGGAACTCGTCCGCAAGGCGATCGAGGACCGCATCGCCGGGTCTTCCATGGGCCGTACGGCGCGTGAGTGGGAAGCGCAGGGGATCACGGGGACGCGCGGAGGGCGACTCAACCCGCAGACCGTCACGCAGATCATCACGGCTCCGAGGGTGTGCGGCTTCCGAGCCAACCGGGGTCAGTTGCTGATCGATCCCGACACCGGAAATCCCCTGGTCGGGGCGTGGCAGGCCATCGTCACGCCCGATCAGTGGACGGAAGTCTGTGCGACGTTCTCCGCCGGAAGCCTGTACATGCACCGCGGACGCTCAGTCCGCGCCTCACGGGAAGGAGGGCAGGTCCCAAATACCTTGCCGCCGTGCGCTGTGGGGCCGAACTCAACGGCGGAGGCACATGCGATCAGCTCATGGGTGGCGCCAAGGCCGCCAGCCGTAGCAGCCCCTACAACTACGTCTGCGCCTCGGGGCGTGGCTGCGGCCGGTGCGCCATCAGCGGACCGCTCGTGGAGGACGCCATCGAGAGGCTTCTCTTTCCCGCTGACGGGCAGGGCCTGGTCCGACTGCCCCAGTCGATGCGGTTGCGATGGCAGTCAGGCGAGATGGGGTTCGAAGAGAAGCGGAAGGTCATCGCCTCGGTCTTCACCCACTTCGTGATCAGGCCGGGACACAAGGGGTCCGGCACCTGGGACCACTCCCGGGTCATCCCGGTATGGAAGTGGGCGGACCGCCGGGCGCCCGCCGAACCGGCGGCCTGATGGCCGGGTCACGAGCCGCACACCAGGTGGTGCGGCAGGATGGGGTCATGCCGAATCGCCTTGCGAACGAGACCTCGCCGTACCTGCTCCAGCACGCGGACAATCCGGTCGACTGGTGGCCGTGGTCTGCGGAGGCATTCGCCGAGGCGCGCGAGCGTGGCGTACCCGTCCATCTGAGCGTCGGTTACTCAAGCTGCCACTGGTGTCATGTTTTCGAAGCTGAAAGCTTCAAAGATGAACCAACAGCAGGGTATCTCAACGAACACTTCGTCAACATCAAGGTGGACCGCGAAGAGCGGCCGGACGTCGACGCCGTCTACATGGAGGCCGTGCAGGCCGCCACCGGGCAGGGTGGGTGGCCCATGACGGTCTTCCTCACCGCCGACGCCGAGCCGTTCTACTTCGGGACCTACTTCCCGCCCGAGCCGCGGCACGGGATGCCCTCCTTCATGCAGGTCCTCGAAGGCGTGCGGGCCGCCTGGGTCGGGCGGCCCGCGGAGGTCGCCGAGGTCGCGCGGAAGATCGTCCAGGATCTCGCCGGGCGGCAGCTGGACTACGGGAAGGCCGGGACCCCGGGGCCCGAGGAGCTCGCGCAGGCGCTGCTCGGGCTGACACGTGAGTACGACGCCACACGCGGAGGATTCGGCGGGGCGCCGAAGTTCCCGCCGTCCATGGTGCTGGAGTTCCTGTTGCGCCACCACGCCCGCACCGGCTCCGAGGGTGCGCTGCAGATGGCCGCCGACACCTGTGAGGCAATGGCGCGCGGCGGGATCTACGACCAGCTCGCCGGCGGGTTCGCGCGGTACTCCGTGGACCGGGAGTGGGTGGTCCCGCACTTCGAGAAGATGCTCTATGACAACGCCCTGCTCTGCAGGGTCTACGCCCACCTGTGGCGGGCCACCGGTTCGGAGCTCGCGCGGCGGGTCGCGCTGGAGACCGCCGACTTCATGGTGCGGGAGCTGCGGACCGGCCAGGGCGGCTTCGCCTCCGCCCTCGACGCCGACAGCGAGGACCCGGTCAGCGGCGAGCACGTGGAGGGCGCGTACTACGCCTGGACGCCCGCCCAGCTGCGGGAGGTGCTGGGGGAGGACGACGGGGCGCTCGCCGCCGCGTACTTCGGGGTGACCGAGGAGGGGACCTTCGAGCACGGCAAGTCCGTGCTCCAGCTGCCGCAGGACGGGCCGGCGGTGGACGCCGAGCGGATCGCCGGGATCAGGGCGCGCCTGCTGGCCGCGCGGGCGGAGCGGCCCGCGCCCGGGCGGGACGACAAGGTCGTCGCCGCGTGGAACGGCCTGGCCGTCGCCGCGCTGGCCGAGTGCGGGGCGTACTTCGAGCGGCCCGACCTGGTGGAGCGGGCGACGGAGGCCGCCGATCTGCTGGTGCGGGTGCACTTCGACGAGGCCGCCGGCCGGGCGCGGCTCGCGCGGACCAGCAAGGACGGCCAGGTGGGTGGCAACGCGGGGGTGTTGGAGGACTACGGCGATGTCGCGGAGGGTTTCCTGGCTCTGGCCGCGGTGACCGGTGAGGGGGTCTGGCTGGAGTTCGCCGGGTTCCTCGTGGACCTGGTCCTGGACCGTTTCACCGCCGAGGACGGGTCGCTGTACGACACGGCGCACGACGCGGAGAAGCTGATCCGCAGGCCGCAGGATCCGACCGACACGGCCGCGCCGTCGGGGTGGACGGCCGCCGCGGGCGCGTTGTTGTCGTACGCCGCGCACACGGGGTCAGAGGCGCACCGTACGGCGGCGGAGCGGGCGCTGGGGGTGGTGCACGCGCTCGGTCCGCGGGTGCCGCGGTTCATCGGGCACGGGCTGGCGGTGGCCGAGGCGCTGCTGGACGGGCCGCGTGAGGTGGCGGTGGTCGGGCATCCGGAGGATCCGGCGCGGGCGGCGCTGCATCGGGCGGCGCTGCTGGGGACGGCTCCTGGCGCGGTGGTGGCGGTCGGGGTGCCGCAGTCCGCGCAGGACGGTGAGGGGGAGTTCCCGCTGCTGGCCGGGCGCTCGCTCGTGCGTGGCCTTCCGGCGGCGTATGTGTGTCGGCATTTCGTCTGTGCGCGTCCTACGGCGGACCCGGTCGAGTTGGCGGAGCAGTTGGGGGCGGCTCGCCCCTGACGGTGGCGGTCGCCTGCCGGGCAAGAGGTGAGGGGTCCGGCCGGTGGAGGGCGGGAGGAGCAGGACGGTCAGCGGGGTGTAGGTGCCCGCGATGATCAGGAAGATGTTGGCGTGGTCGAGCCGTCGC